>NZ_JBNAFR010000006.1:0-249865 GCF_049800775.1 Dinoroseobacter sp. S375
TCACCCCTTATTCATTCTGTTTTCGATGAGGTCGTCGACGACGGAGGGGTCTGCGAGGGTTGATGTGTCTCCGAGGGCGCCGAAGTCGTCTTCGGCGATTTTGCGCAGGATGCGGCGCATGATCTTGCCGGAGCGGGTTTTCGGCAGGCCCGGGGCCCATTGGATCAGATCCGGCGCGGCGATCGGGCCGATCTCGGTGCGGACCCAGGTGCGCAGCTCCTTGCGGAGCTCCTCGGAGGGCTCTTCGCCATTCATCAGGGTCACGTAGCAATAGATGCCCTGGCCCTTGATCTCGTGCGGGTAGCCGACCACGGCGGCCTCGGCGACCTTGGCATGGGCCACCAGCGCGCTTTCGACCTCGGCGGTGCCCATCCGGTGGCCCGAGACGTTGATCACGTCATCGACCCGGCCGGTGATCCAGTAATAGCCATCCGCGTCCCGGCGGCAGCCATCGCCCGAGAAGTAGTAGCCCTTGTAGTCCGAGAAGTAGGTCTTCACGAAGCGCTCATGGTCGCCGTAAACCGTGCGCATCTGGCCCGGCCAGCTGTCCTTGAGGCAGAGCACGCCCTCGCATTCGGTCGCGGTGATCTCTTCGCCCGTGGTGGGCTCGAGCACGACGGGCTGGACGCCGAAGAAGGGCGTGGTGGCCGAGCCGGGCTTCAGGGCCGTGGCCCCGGGCAGCGGCGTCAACAGGTGACCACCGGTCTCGGTCTGCCACCAGGTGTCGACGATCGGGCATTTGCCCTTGCCCACATGGTCATTGTACCAGTTCCAGGCCTCGGGGTTGATCGGCTCGCCCACGGTGCCCAGCACCTTGAGCGTGCTCAGATCGCATTTCTCGACAAACTCCGGCCCCTTCGCCATCAGCGCGCGGATCGCGGTGGGGGCGGTGTAGAACTGGGTGACCTTGTGCTTGTCGCAGACCTCCCAGAAGCGGGACGCGTCCGGATAGGTGGGCACGCCCTCGAACATCACCGTGGTGCCGCCATTGGCGAGCGGGCCGTAGACGATGTAGCTGTGGCCGGTGACCCAGCCCACATCGGCCGTGCACCAGTAGATATCGCCCTCATGCACGTCGAAGACGTATTTCTGCGTCATCGCCGCATAGAGAAGATACCCGCCCGAGCTGTGCACCACGCCCTTGGGCTGACCGGTGGAGCCGGAGGTATAGAGGATGAACAGCGGATGCTCGGCCTCGACCTCGACGGGCATGTGGTGGTCCGAGGCCTCCAGCGCCATCTCGTTATAGTCGAAATCGCGCCCGTCGACCCAGGTGGTCTGACCGCCGGTGCGCTTGACCACCAGCATCTTGACGCTGTCCTTGGTGTGCAGCAGGGCCGCATCCGCATTGGATTTGAGCGGGGTCTGACGGCCGCCACGGGGGGCGTAATCGGCCGTGATGACAACCTTGGCATCCGCACCGTTCACACGGGCGGCCAGGGCGTCGGGGGAGAAGCCCGCAAAGACGATCGAATGGATCGCGCCGATCCGCGCGCAGGCGAGCATCGCATAGGCCGCCTCGGGGATCATCGGGAGATAGAGGATGACCCGGTCGCCCTTGCGCACGCCCATCTCTTCAAGAACATTGGCCATCTTGCAGACCGAAGCGTGCAAGGCCTTGTAGGTGATGTGCTGGGCCGGCTCGGCGGGATCATCGGGCTCGAAGATGATCGCGGTCTGATCCCCGCGCGTGGCCAGATGCCGGTCGATGCAATTGGCCGCCACGTTCAGCGTGCCATCCTCGAACCATTTCACATGCACATCATCATGCGCAAAGGACGTGTCCTTCACCTTCGTATAGGGCTTGATCCAGTCCAAAGACCGACCATGCTCCCCCCAAAACCCCTCAGGATCAGAAACCGACGCAGAATACATCGCGTCATAGGTGTCCGAGTTGATATGGGCGTTTTTCACGAAGTCGGCGCTGGGTGTGTATACACCGTCTTTTTCGTCAAGCATTGGGCTCCCCCGGGTTCGGAATATTTGGAAAACTGTGCAAGCGGGTGGGGCGGCGATCAAGGCTGCGGGTTGCCGCAGCGGTCGCTGTCGCCTTGTGCTTTGGTCGTAGATGCCGCCGCAGCGAGGCGTCCCGCTTGCGCGAGATCAAGAGCGCAGGCCCGAGACTTGATCTCACGCAGGGCGCGCGCCGGATGCGGCAGGGAGCCCGGAGCGCCCTTAGGAAGCGCCCCGGGCGGGGGGGATGGCGATCAGATCGCCAGGTACTCGGCGCGCAGTTCTGCGTTCTCGAGCACTTCGGCGGCAGTGCCGTCGAAGACGATGGAGCCGGTATCGAGGATCACCGCCCGGTCCGCCAGTTGCAGGGCGCGCACGGCGTTCTGTTCAACGATGACCGTGGTGATGCCTTGCTCCTTGATGATGCGCAGGGTCTTCTCGATCTCGTCCACGATCACCGGGGCGAGGCCCTCATAGGGCTCGTCCAGAAGCAGGACCTTGATGTCGCGTGCCAGCGCCCGGGCAATCGAGAGCATCTGCTGCTCGCCGCCCGACAGGGTCACGCCCTCCTGCTTGCGGCGTTCGCCGAGGCGCGGGAAGAGGTCATAGAGACGCTCGATGGACCAGCCCTTGGGCTCGACGATCTGCGCGAGTTGCAGGTTCTCTTCGACCGTCAGGCCGGGGATGATCCGACGGTCTTCGGGCACGAGGCCCAGACCCGCGACCGAGGCTTCGTGGCTTTCCATCTCGTGCAGGCGCTGGTGGTCGAGCCAGATCTCGCCATGGGTCACTTGCGGATCCGCCAGACGCGCGATGGCCCGCAGGGTCGTGGTCTTGCCCGCGCCGTTCCGGCCCAGAAGTGCCAGGATCTCGCCCTCATGGACGTTGAAGCTTATGCCCTGGACGATGTAGCTCTCGCCGTAATAGGCGTGCATGTCCCAGACGCTCAGATAGGCGGGGGCGGTTTCGGCGTGGTTCACGCCTTTGGAGAAGTCAGGCTTCACATTCATCTCTATGCCCTCCTAGTGCGCTTCGCCGAGATACGCTTCGCGCACCTTGGGATGGCCCTTGATGTTTTCCGGGCTGTCCTCGACCAGGGGCGTGCCCTGGGCCAGAACGGTGATCCGGTCGGCGAGCGAGAACACCACATGCATGTCATGCTCGATGATCGCGATGGTGATGTCGCGGGTGTTCTTGATCTCTTTGAGCAGGTCGATCGTGTTGTTCGTATCTGCCCGCGCCATGCCTGCGGTCGGTTCGTCCAGCAACAGCATCCGCGGCTGTTGGACGAGGCACATGGCCATCTCGAGCCGCCGCTTGTCGCCCCGGCTGAGCGAGGCCGCGTGCATGTTGCGCTTGTCGAGCATGTTCACATCCTTGAGGATGCTTTCGGCCATGTCGCGCATATCCGCCTGGCTGCGCACCGAGACGATCGCGTTGAGCTCGAACGACCCGTCCCGCTTGGCGAAACATGCGATCAGCACGTTCTCCATCACCGTCAGATCGCTGAAGATCTCGGGCGTCTGGAACACCCGGGAGATCCCCATCTGGCAGATCTCGTGCGGGGAGCGTCCCAGCACCGATTGGCCGTCGAACATCACCGAGCCGGTATCCGGGATCAGCTTGCCTACAAGGCAGTTGAGGAGGGTGGATTTGCCCGCCCCGTTGGGGCCGATGATGGCGTGAACGGTCTGTTCCTTGACCGAGAGGTTCACGTCACCGAGCGCCTGGAGGCCGCCGAAGCGTTTGCCCACCCCTTTGACTTCGAGAATTCCCATGGGTCTCTCTCCTTATTCCGCGGGGGTGGTTTCGGCAGATTTCTTGCCGTCATCGCTGTCGGCCTTCTTGCCGCGGCCAAAAAGGCGCGCGATGCGCTGGCCGCCCTCAACGAGGCCACCGGGCAGGAAGATCACGACCAGCATGAAGATGATGCCGAGCGTCAGGTGCCAGCCCTTGCCGATGAAGGGGTAGACCATGGCAACGAGCGCGTCCTCCATCCCGTCGGGCAGGAAGGCGAACCACTGGTGCAGGATGGTCTCGTTGATCTTGGAGATGATGTTCTCCATGTACTTGATCATGCCTGCGCCCAGAACCGGACCGATCAGCGTGCCCGCGCCGCCGAGGATGGTCATCAGAACGACCTCGCCGGAAGCGGTCCAGAACATCCGCTCGGGACCCACTTGGGTGTCCATGGCCACCATCAGCCCGCCTGCGAGACCGGCATACATGCCGGAGATCACGAAGGCGGCGAGGGTGTAGGGCTTGGAGTTAAGGCCGGTATAGTTCATCCGCTGCTGGTTGGACTTCACCGCCCGCAGCATCATCCCGAAGGGTGAGCGGAAGATGCGGATCGCCACGTAGAAGCTGATCAGCATGACCACGGCCGCGAGGTAATAGCCCGCGTTGAAGGTAAAGAGCCAGCCGCCGACATTCAGCTCGTAGCTGGATTTCATCGTCAGACCAAAGAGGTTGGCCGAGGGCGTTGCCCCCTCTGCCAGGGCCGGGTCCAGCAGGCGCGGGTCGTTGACCTTGGGCTGCAGGCCGGTTTCCCCGCCGGTGATCGGCGTCAGGACCGAATAGGCCAGCGCATAGGACATCTGGGCAAAGGCCAGGGTGAGGATCGAGAAGTAGATCCCCGAGCGCCGTAGCGAGATCCATCCCACCAGCAGCGAGAACATGCCCGCAAGGATGACCGCCCCGATGATCGCCGGGATCACATTCATGGTCAGCAGCTTCATCATCCAGATCGCGGCGTAGCTGCCCACTCCGAGGAAGGCCGCATGGCCGAAGGAGAGGTAGCCGGTCAGGCCGAACAGGATGTTGAAGCCGATGGCGAAGATCCCGAAAATCACGAAGCGCTGCATCAGGTCCGGATAGCCCGCATTGAACTGCGCCAGACCGGATCCCTCGGGGAACGGGTTGAGCAGGAAGGGCGCGAACATCGTCAGGCAGGCGACGATAATCAGAAGGACGGTGTCTTTTTTCTCAAGTCCGAACATGGATCAGTCCTCCATCACGCCCTTGCGTCCCATCAGGCCACGTGGCCGGGTCAGCAAGATGATGATTGCGACAAGGTAGATGATGATCTGGTTGATGCCGGGCACGAGGTTGATCGCCCAGGACATCGACGCAAAGCTTTCGAGGATGCCGAGCAGGAACCCTGCGGCCACGGCGCCGGGCAGGGAGCCCATGCCGCCGACAACCACCACCACGAAGCTCAGGACCAGAAAGTCCATGCCCATATGGTAATTTGGCGAGTTGATCGGTGCGTACATCACCCCGGCGAGCCCCGCCACACAGGCGGCAATCGCGAACATGATGGTGAAGCGCTTGTCGATATTGATGCCCAGGAGGCCCACGGTCTCGCGGTCAGCCATCCCGGCCCGCACGACCATCCCGAAGGTGGTGAATTGAAGGAAGGCGAAGACGGCGGCAATGATCACCATCGCGAAGACGAAATAGACCAGTCGCCAGTAGGGATAGATGATCGATCCCGGATCGAAGCCCAGCATCGCTCCGAAGTCGAAGGAGCCGACAAAGGCCTCGGGGGCGGGCGTCGGGATCGGGTTGGCGCCGTAGAAATACTTGATGACTTCCTGCAGCACGATGGCGAGGCCAAAGGTCACGAGAATCTGGTCCGCATGGGGGCGCTTGTAGAAGTGCTTGATCAGCCCGCGCTCCATGGCGATGCCGATGCCCGCCATGATCGGCAGGGCAAAGAGGATGCCCAGTGGCACCGCCCAGTCGATGATCGTATCGCCCGCCGATTGCCCGAATATGTCGTAGACATAAGGCACATCGACCTTGAGCGGGTTGCCGAGAAAGTCTGTCCGGGTTTCGTCCACCACCTGATGGCTCAGGGTCAGGATCCGGCTCAGGGTCACGGCGCAGAACGCGCCCATCATGAACAGCGCCCCATGGGCGAAATTGACGACACCCAAGGTGCCGAAAATCAAGGTCAGACCCAGCGCGATCAGCGCATAGGCCGACCCCTTGTCCAGACCGTTGAGAATTTGAAGGATGATTGCGTCCATGGCTCCCACCTCGGCTGATGCGGACTGCGCCTGTCCGGGGCGCAGAGGAGGGACGGGCGTAGAAACGCCCGCCCCGGTCTAGGGGTCAGATCGGTGCGGATCAGGCGCCCGGGTTGCAGGTCCCGAGCGTCGCGTCTGCGCCGCCGAACTGCGGGTGGTCGGGGGCGTAGGTCACCTGCTCGACCGGGGTGACTTCCACGATCTCGAGGAGGTCGAACTCGGAGGTCGGGTTCTCTTTCCCCTTCACGACGAGCACGTCCTTGAAGCACTGGTGATCTTCCGCACGATAGAGCGTCTTGCCGTTGCCCATCCCGTCGAACTCGAAGCCTTCGAGGGCCTCTGCCACGGCACAGGGGTTGAACGAGCCTGCGCGCTCGACCGCATCCGCATAGAGCATCGCCTGCACGTAGCAGGTATGCGCGGCCTGGGACGGCGGGAAGCCGTACTTGGTGCCGAAGGAGCGGACGAAGGCTTGGCTGCCTGCATCCTGCAGCGACCAGTGCCAGTTCGTGGAGCCGAAGATGCCCTTCACGTTGGCACCGGCACCCTTGGCCATCAGGCGCGAGTAGAGCGGCACGACGATCTCGAAGTTCTTGCCGTTGACCAGACGATCGCGCAGGCCGAACTGCACCGCGTTGGTCAGCGAGTTGACCATGTTGCCGCCATAGTGGTTCAGAACCAGAACGTCTGCGTCAGACTGCAGAACCGGCGTGATATAGGCCGAGAAGTCCGTCTGGGTCAGCGGGGTCAGAACGGTGTTCACCGTCTCCCAGCCCATGGCCTCGGTCGAGGACTTCACGGCTTCTTCCGTGGTGTAGCCCCAGTTGTAATCCGCCGTCAGGTGATAGGCCTTCCGGTCGGTGCCGTAGTTCTTCGCCAGGATCGGGGCCAGTGCGGCGCCGGACATGTAGCTGTTGAAGAAGTGACGGAACCCGTTGGCCTTGCGGTCCTTGCCGGTGGTGTCGTTCGAGTGGGTCAGACCCGCCATAAAGATGATGCCGGCTTCCTGGCAGAGCGCCTGCACGGCCACGGCCACACCCGAGGAGGAGCCGCCGGTGACCATCACCGCGCCGTCCTTCTCGATCATCGAGCGGGCGGATGCGCGCGCGGCGTCGGATTTGGTCTGCGTGTCACCGGTGACATACTCGACCTTCTTGCCCAGGATGCCGTTGCCCTGCAGCGCCTTGGAGCTGAAGGTGCTCATCATGCCGCCATCGCCGCCACCGTTCAGGTGCTCGACAGCCAGCTCATAGGCGCGCAGTTCGTCCGCACCCTCGTCGGCATAGGGGCCGGACTGGGGCACGTTGAAGCCAAGCGTGACGCTGCTGCCCTGGGGCGCGTTGGTGAAGCCGCTGTGACCATCCGACCATACGGCGCCGGTAAAGATCGTGGGCAGGGCAAGGCCCGCACCTGTGGCCGCGCCTGTTTTCAGGACGCGACGGCGACTGATCTCAGATTTAGACATTGAAGTCCTCCCAATATTTTTGTTCGGGGGCTGATCCTCACTCCCGCCCCGCGCGGGTCGCACTGGCGTGCAAACCCGCCCCAAAGAAATTACAAATTTGCAGCGCGGCGCAACAAGTCGTTCGATTTGAAGGGTTTATTTGTAAAGGATTGGACAATGCAGTTGCAGTATGTGTAAAGTTATTCTCGCGCGGTTGCAGAAAACCCGTGATAACACTCAGGTTTATCCATGCCCAAGAGCTCTCTGACCGGCAGCCGCATCCGCGAAAGGCGGCAGTCTTTGCGCATGAAGCAGGCCGATCTGGCCCGCGATGTTGGAATATCCGCATCTTACCTGAACCTGATCGAACACAACCGGCGCAGAATCGGCGGAAAAGTCCTGCTTGATATCGCCACGGCTCTGCGGGTCGATGTGAACGCTCTGACCCAGGGCGCAGAGGAAACCTTGCTCGAAGGGTTGCGCGAGGCGGCGGCCTCCGCCCGGCGCAGCGCGGCCGAGCTGGACCGCATCGAGGAGTTCGTGGCCCGCTTCCCCGGCTGGGCCCAGCTCGTCGCCGCCCAGCGACGGCGCATGGTCAATCAGGAACGCACCATCGAGGCGCTGAATGACCGGCTGACCCATGACCCGTTCCTGGCCGAGGCGATGCATGATCTGGTCTCGAATGTGACCGCGATCCGGTCCACCGCCGCGATCCTCGCCCAGACCCCCGAGATCGAGGCCGCCTGGCGCGACCGCTTCCACCGCAACATGCTGGAGGAAAGCGACCGGCTGGCCCAGGGCAGTCAGGCGCTGGTGTCGTATTTCGACACGCAGGTCGCCTCCGAGGTGACCTTCGCCACGGCGCAGGAAGCGCTGGAATCCGTGCTCGCCGAGCATGAGCACCATCTGGCCCCGCTCGAGACCGGCGGGATTGCCGCCGCCGAGGATCTGATCGACCATGCGCCCCAGCTGACCACGCCCCAGGCCCGCGCCCTCGCGCTCAGCTATTTCCGCACCTATATCCGGGACGCGGAACGCCTGCCGCTCAAGCCCTTGCAGGCCGCCTTCGCCAAGGAACGGGATCCGGCGCGTCTGGCCCAGCAATTCCAGGTCCCGTTGCCCCAGGTCATGCACCGGCTCGCCTGTCTGCCGCAATCGACCGGGGCGGTGGATGTGGGGCTGGTGGTGGCCGACAGCTCCGGCAGCCTGCTGCACCGCAAGGGCATCGACGGCTTCCCCATCCCACGGTTCGGGGCGGCCTGTTCGCTCTGGCCGGTCTATCAGTCCCTGAGCCACCCGACCCAGCCCCTCAAGGTCGAGGTCGTGACCCCGCCCGGGCGGCGCTTCGTGACCTATGCAATCAGCGAGGTGAGCGCGCCCGTGGCCTTTGACGTGCCGCAGATCCCCCGGGCCTGGATGCTGGTGATGGAAGTGGATCGCCCGGAACGGGATGCGGCCGAAGCCCGGGCCATCGGGACCACCTGCCGCATCTGTCCCCGGGACGCCTGCAGCGCAAGGCGCGAACCCTCGATCCTTGCGGGCTGAAACCGCAACCCGTCCTCCCGGCGCCCGAAAATACGGCAGTCACGGTCGGTAGTGCTTTGACATGCGCCGTCAAGCGGGTGATTGTGGTGCGCCTGAGAATCGCCAGAGCGGAGGAGGACCCGATCATGGCGAAAACCGTTCTGGTTATCGAGGACGAGCCGAATATCATCGAGGCGATCAGTTTCATACTGTCGCGCGAGGGTTGGCACGTGCGCACACATTCCGACGGGGCCACGGCCCTGGACGCCATCGCCCGGGAGGCGCCGCATCTGGTCATGCTCGACGTGATGCTGCCGAACCGGAGCGGGTTCGATATCCTGCGCGATCTGAGGGAGAACCCGGAAACCGCCGAGATGCCGGTTCTGATGCTGACGGCGAAAGGTCAGAAAAAGGATCGCGAACTCGCCGAGAGCTATGGCGTGTCCCATTTCATGACGAAACCCTTCTCGAACCGCGAAATTCTCGATCGCGTGCGGGATCTGAGCGCCTGAGATGGCCCGGGGACGGCCGCCTCTGTTCCTGCAGCCCGAGCCATACCGCCATCGGCGGCTGATCGATGCCGCGCGGCTCTTGCCGGTGTTCGGGACATTCCTGTTCGTGGTGCCGATGCTGCTTCTGCCCAAGGGGCAGGCGGGGTCGACCGCAGAGGCGATGATCTATGTCTTCCTGCTCTGGCTGTTGCTGATCGTCTTCAGCGCGCTGCTCACCCGCTATATCCGGCGCGCGGAGCAGACGACCACGCGCGCGCCGGGCTTTGCGCCATCCCCTGCGACCGCGACCGAGGGCGCCGAGATCGACCTTTTGGCACCGCCGCCCGACAGCACGCTCGGTCGCGCCCTGGGCGGGCAGACCCCGCCCGCCAATCCTGATCGGAACGGAGACGGGTAATGCTCTCGCTGAACCTGCTGGTGGTGATCTCGCTTGCCTATGTGGTGTTCCTCTTCGCGGTGGCCTTCGTGGCCGAGCGTCGGGCCTCACAGGGCAAGATCGGCTGGCTGCGCGCGCCGATGATCTACACGCTCAGCCTCTCGGTCTATTGCACAGCCTGGACCTTCTACGGCGCCGTGGGGTACGCGGCCCGCTCGGGGCTGGAATTTGTCACGATCTATCTCGGCCCGACGCTCGTCTTCGTGGGCTGGTGGTGGCTCCTGCGCAAGCTCGTGCGCATCGGCCGCGCCCAGCGGATCACCTCGATCGCGGATCTCATCTCGTCACGCTACGGCAAGTCGAACGGGCTGGCCGTGATCGTGACCGTGGTCGCGGTGATTGCGTCTGCGCCCTATATCGCGTTGCAGCTGCAATCGGTCTCGCTGTCCCTCGCGGTCTTCGGAGCCGAGGATATGGCGGATCTCGCCAACCCGGTGGACGGGGTGACCGACGGGCTCTGGGTGGCGATCGGTCTTGCGATTTTCACGGTGCTCTTCGGGACCCGGAACCTCGATGTGAACGAGCGCCATCACGGCGTGGTCATGGCCATTGCCGTGGAGGCCATCGTCAAGCTCGTGGCCCTGCTGGCCGTGGGTGTCTTCGTGGTCTGGGGCATTGGCGGCGGTGTCGCGGATGTGCTGGCCCGGATCGACGCCTCGCCCGTCTCCGCATGGGAGGTGCAGGGCGGCCGCTGGGTCGGGTTGATCTTCGTCTCCGCCGCGGCGGTCATCTGTCTGCCACGCATGTTCCAGGTGCTCGTCGTCGAGAATGCCGATGAAAGCCATCTGAGTACGGCAAGCTGGGCCTTTCCGGCCTATCTGATGCTGATGAGTCTTTTCGTGATCCCCATTGCGGTGGTCGGGCTCGACATCATGCCCGAGGGGGCGAACCCGGATCTCTTTGTTCTGACGCTGCCCCTGTCCCAGGACCAGAACACGCTGGCGGCGCTGGCCTTCCTCGGGGGGTTCTCCTCGGCCACCTCCATGGTGATCGTGGCGGCGATCGCGCTCTCGACCATGGTGTCGAACCACCTGATCATGCCGGTTTGGCTGAGCTTTCAGGATGGCGGCAAGGCGAGTGTCTCGGGCGATGTGCGCCGCGCGATGTTGCTGTCGCGCCGGGTGTCCATCGCGGCGGTGCTGGGGCTCGGCTTTGCCTATTACGCGGTGTCCGAGAGCGGCGAGGCGCTGGCGGCAATCGGTCTGATCTCCTTTGTCGGGGCGGCACAGATCCTGCCTGCGCTTCTGGGCGGGATCTTCTGGCGGGGCGCGACCCGGCGCGGCGCGGTGGCGGGGCTGGTCGCGGGGTTCGCGCTTTGGGGATACACGCTCTATCTGCCGAGCCTCGCGGTTCCGCAATCGCTCTTTGCCGATATCGTCGCCCATGGACCTCTTGGGATCGGCTTTCTCAAGCCCCACGCCCTGTTCGGTCTGACCGGGCTCGATCCGCTGGTCCATACGCTTTTGTGGTCCATGGTGGTGAATGGCGGGCTGTTCCTCGGGGTTTCTCTTTTGTCTTTCCCGTCCCCGATGGAGCGTTTGCAGGGCGCGCAATTCGTCAATGTGTTCGAGCATTCCTCCACCCCGCGCAGCTGGGCCGGCGGGCGGGCCGAAGCCGAGGACCTGCTCATCATGGCGCAGCGGATCCTCGGGCCCCAGCACGCCCAGAGCGTCTTTGTCCGCGCCGCCGCCGAACAGGGCAAGACGGGCTACCTGCCGGATACCACGCCGGAATTCCTCGTGGATCTGGAGCGCGAGCTGGCCGGGTCGGTCGGGGCTGCCACCGCCCATGCGATGATTGCCCAGATCAATGGCGGGGCTGCGGTCTCCGTGCGCGAGCTGATGGCCGTGGCCGATGAAACCGCGCAGATGATGGAGTATTCGAGCCAGCTCGAGGCGAAGTCCCGCGAGCTGGAAGCGACCGCCTCCAAGCTGCGCGAGGCCAATGAAAAGCTGACTGAGCTGTCGATCCAGAAGGATGCCTTTCTCAGCCAGATCAGCCACGAATTGCGCACGCCGATGACCTCGATCCGCTCATTCTCCGAGATCCTGATGGAGGGCACCCTCGAGAGCGCCGCACAGACCCGCTATTCCACCATCATTCATGACGAGAGCCTGCGCCTGACCCGGTTGCTGGACGATCTTCTGGATCTCAGCGTGCTGGAGAACGGGCAAGTGGTCCTCAACCCGCAGGAAGAGGTGCTGAGCGACCTGCTCGACCGGGCGCTGTCGGCCACGGCGGCGGGGCGCAACCGGCCGCTCAAGGTGCTGCGCGACCCGGACCGTGAGGATCACCTGATCCATACGGATACGGATCGGCTGGTGCAGGTGTTCATCAATATCATCGCCAACACCATCAAGTATTGCGATGCGGACGAGCCTGAACTGACAATCCGTGTCGGCACCACTGGCGCTGCCCTGGCGCTCGACTTCATCGACAATGGCTCGGGCATCCCCGCGCGCAGTCAAAGCGTCATCTTCGAGAAATTCGCCCGGCTCGACGATCAGTCCAAGGCCGGGGGCGCCGGGCTGGGGCTGGCGATCTGCCGCGAGGTGATGGTGAAGCTTGGGGGCTCGATCAGCTATCTGCGCGGTCAGAAGGGGGCGGCCTTCCGCGTGACGTTCCCGATGCGGATTTCCCGGGCGGTTGCCTGAATTGTCGCGGTTTTGGCGGCGACCGGTTACCGGGCATTAACGGGTTCTGCGCGACAACAAGGCGTCCCGAATTGCAGAACGCGAGTCGCCCCATGTCCAATCCCGATCAGACCAGCCTTTTACGGCGCAAGATGGAGACCTCGCCCGCGCCTGCGGCCGGGTCCCTCGCGGTCACGCTGGAGACCGGCTGCATGAAGGCGATGGCGCGGGCCGGGTTCATCGCTGCCGGGCTCAAGGTGTCGGCGCAGACGGTTGAGGTGACCGACGTTTCTGGCGGGCTGGAATTGGGCGATGTCATGGCCGAGGCGGGCCTGATCATTCCCTGTCCAGCGCCAGACGAGGCCGAAGGCTATCTGGCCCTGTCTCCGGGCGGCTTGACCGCGCTGGTGGAGAAAACCACGACAGGACGTATTTCCGACGGGGAAGGGGAGCCGCGCTCTGCGAGCACCATTGACCGCCTGTTGTGCCATGGATTTCTGGAGCGGTTCCTCGAAGCCTGGCGTGAGCTGATGGAGGGGAGCGTCCATGAAGCCTGGCTGGCTGACTTCGCCCCCGCGGATCGCATGATCCCACCCGAAATCATCGGCATGTCCGCGGTGGACGTGCCCTATAGGGTCCACACCATCGAAGCGAAATTCGATGGCAGCCGCGCGGTGACGTTCTGGGCGGCCCTGCCGCAAGCCCGTCCGCAAGCTGGAGGCGTCGCTGTCCCCGAAGAAACGGAACGCGGGGTCGAGGATTGGGCCAAGGATTGGCGCGCCGCTGTCCTCGAAAGCCCGGCGGAACTCGAAGCGGTCCTGTGCAAGCTCGAACTGACCCTGGACGAAGTGCGCCGTTGGGCCGTGGGCGATCAGGTGCCGATCCCGGCATCTGCGCTCTCGTCGGTGACGATCGGGCGGCGCAACGGGCCCTGCGTGGCGACAGCACGGCTGGGGCAGGCCCGGGGCGTGCGCGCCCTGCGCCTCAACGAGATCAGCGCCCAACGCGCGCCCAAGGCGACCGCCAAGGCGGAAACACCGCCCCAGGCGCTTGCCCATAATCCCGAAGGGTTCGAAGACGGCGCGGGCCTTGCCATAACATCGGACCCGAGCTGACCCGCCGTCTGCTCCGACATCGGGACGATGTCAGCATTGGGCCACGGCCCGACGTGCCGCTTGTTCAGCGTTGGGCGGCCAGGGCATCTAGTTGCGGACGCATTCCATCCAGCGCGTATCCCGCCCCGGACAGCGCTGCGAGAATGTCATCGGTGGACATCTCTCCGGCCATGGCAAAGGCCCAGAGGATCGCAGAGCGTGTGCCCGACGCGCAATAGGCCAGCACCGCGCCATCGGTTTCGGCCATCACCTTGGCTTGGGCCTGAACATCTTCAAGAGACAGCCCGCCGCCCATGACGGGGTTGTCGTAGAATGCGAGACCTGCGGCCTCGACAGCGGTGCGCAGCACATCTGCCCGCAGTTCCACAGGGTTTTCCATGTCCGGGCGATTGCAAATCACTGCGGCGACCCCCGCTTCGGCAAGAGCCGGGATGTCTTCCGGCGCGATCTGCGGGGAGACGGCGAAATTGGGCGAGAGCGAACGGATATCCATAGCGGCGTATGTAGAAGGCCCGCGCAACGACGTCGAGTCTGCAAAAACGCGCGGTCGTGCGTCGCAAATCCGTCACCGTTGACCTGTATCAAGGCCGTGACGGTTTGAAGTGTCTAATGTGCTGACAAGGACGTCACGGGGGGTGACAATGACTGATTTGATGGAGCGCCAACAGGCATTGCGCGCGCGGCGCCGCGATTTGATCAACCGGTTGCGGGAGACCCGGCTCAGTGCCGAACCGCGCCGGCAGATACGGGAGCACGGGGCAGGGAGCCCGACCTTCGGACCCGCGCTTTCGACGCAGGGAACGGTCCGGCAATTGCGTCGGCTTCAGGCCGCACTCGACCGGGTCGCCGATGGGCGCTACGGGATCTGCATGCAATGCGGCGGCCAGATCAGCGCGGCACGGCTGAACGCGGACCCCTCCACGACACTCTGCGCCTCTTGCAAAGGGGAAGGTTAATCCCAACCTGTGCAATGGCCCTTTGGTTCACCAGATCGCTAGGGAGCAACGCGATGACAACTGACCAAGCCCTCACCAAGGTCTTCACCCTTCTCGACCGGGTGCAGGCCGACCCGGCCCGCGGATTTGTGTGCGAGGCCGAACTGGCCCGCGCTGTCACGGAGCTCGAAGCCAAGAATGTCGAAGTGCCCTCGTCGCTTGTCGATCTCTGCGCGCGTCTGCGTGCCGAGAAGCGGGCCTTTGAAGCGCAGGAAGATGCGTTCGACAACATGCCGATCTGATCCGCATGCCGGACGGATCTGCATAGTCCCAGATCCAGCTCAAAGGCGATCCGCAAGGGTCGCCTTTTTCGGTTTGAGCCTTTCTCTCCCGCGCGGTGGCGGGCTCTGGCGGTTGCATCAGGTGTCCGCGAATTTCCTGTAAGAACGCCCGTTTCCCGGGCAAGGCTGTTGTTGCGGCGGAGCCATCAATCCGCACCTGTTAACCCTATTGCAAACCTATGCGACTGCTGTCAGCGTGCTCCCAAAACGGGGCGTCACGACCCCAGGTCATGACAGGGAGACAGAGATGACTTTGATGAAATCGGCACTGGCCACGTCCGCATGCATGCTATTGGGAAGTGGTGGGGCTTGGGCCTGTGATGTCTCGGCTGGCTCAATTCGCATTTTGTCTAATGATTTCCCGGCATTGCAGGCGGTGAATGGCGCGGCAGCCGAATGCGCCGCCGATGGCGTGACGGTCACGGCGAACATGACGACCGAGCATCGGAACATTCAGGTGCCTGCCCTTACCGCGGACCCGGCGGAATATACCGTGGCGGTCGTGTCCAACAGCTCTCTCGTGCCGCTGCTGACGGACGGCCTGGTGCGGACGCTCGATGATCTGATTGCCGCCCATGGCGCGACGGTGTCCCCGAACCAGCGGATCGTGATCAATGGCGAAACCAAGGCGATCGCCTTCCAGGCCAACGCCCAGCATCTCTATTATCGCGAGGATATCCTGCAGGAGGTCGGCCTTGATGTGCCCGAGACCTATGCCGAGGTCCTCGCGGCAGCCAAGGCGATCAAGGAGGCTGGCCTGATGGAGTTCCCCGTGGGGGGCACCTACAAGGCGGGCTGGAATGTCGCGCAGGAATTCGTGAACATGTATCTGGGCACGGGTGGTGCCTTCTTCGAGCCGGGATCGGCGGCCCCTGCCATCGCCAATGCTCAAGGTGAAGCCGCGCTGGAGATGATGAAGGCGCTCACTGAATACATGAACCCGGACTATTTGACATATGATTCCAATGCATTGCAGGCGGAATTTGAAGCAGGAAACGTGGCGCTCGCCAATTTCTGGGGCTCACGGGCCGGCGGTGTGACAGATGCGGAAGGGGCCGCGCCCGAGATTGCCGGCGCGATCAAGTTCGCCGCCGCCCCGACCATCGGGGATGGCGGGCGTCCGGCCTCCACCCTCTGGTGGGATGGCTTCACCATCGCCTCGAATATCAGCGACGAGGACGCGACCGCGAGCTTCATCGCCATGCTCAATGGCGCATCGACAGATGTGGCCAATGCCAATCCGGATGCTGCGGTTTGGCTGATTGACGGGTACACGCCCGGTGCCGCCGCGACCGGGGTACTGGCCACCGCGCAGGCGGGCACGGCGCCCTATCCGATGCTGCCCTATATGAGCCTGCTGCATACGGCGCTCGGCACGGAGATTGTCGAGTTCCTGCAGGGCGGCGAAAGCGCAGCCCAGGCGCTCGCGGATGTGGAAGCCTCCTATATCGCGGCGGCCAAGGAAGCAGGCTTTCTCAACTAAGCGCGCGCGCAGGTCCGGGGCGGGTGCGCGCCCCGGATAATCCCGTACCCCGGAGACCGAGATGAAGCACAAGACGTTTTTCTGGTTCATGCTGCCGTCGGCCTTCGCGATGCTCCTTTTCATCGCACTGCCCATCGCATCGGTCTTCGTGCAATCCCTCTTTGTCGAGAACGAGAAGGTGCTGGTTGAGGTCACAACGAGCGGCCCCTTTGGCAGCACCACCCAGGTGATGGTCGATGAAGAGGCGACGGCGGCCCTGAACGCTGCGCAGCCGCTGGGCCAGTTCAACGGGCTGGCCACCTATACGAACCGCAACCACCTGGCCTTTGCTGAGATCGGGGCGTTCTGGCGCAGCAGTGACAGTCTAGGCGCCTTCATCAAGCAGGTCTATGGCCTGCCATTCTACAAGGCGCTGACCTTCACGCTGGCCTATACCTTCATCGTGACGCCCCTGATCATCGCGCTGGGGTTCCTGATCGCGGTGGCGGTGAACGCGCTGCCCAAGATTCTGAAGGGTCCGGTGATCTTCACCTCGCTTCTGCCGATGATCATCACGCCGCTGGTGGGCTCGCTGATCCTGTTCTGGATGATCGACAGTCGCGGGGTGATCGGCAAGACGTTGCAGTTCATCTTCGAGGACCCGGATCTCAGCCTCAAGGCTTCGCCGACGCTGACCTGGATCACGTTGATGGTGTATGGCGTCTGGTCCTCGGCGCCCTTTGCCTTCGTGGTGTTCTATGCTGGGCTGCAGACGGTGCCGCAGGACACGCTGGAATCCGCAATGATCGACGGGGCCACCCGGTGGGAGCGGATCCGGTACGTGGTGCTCCCCTATCTGATGCCGCTCGTGACCTTTATCGCGCTCATCCAGCTTATGGACAATTTCCGGGTGTTCGAGCCGATCGTCGGGTTCAATGCCGAGGCGAATGCGACCTCGCTCAGTTGGATCATCTACAACGATCTCAGGGGAAGCGAAGTGTCCCTGTTCGGCTCTGCGGCCGCCACGTCGATGCTGACGATCCTAGGGGTCGCGATCCTGCTGACGCCGGTCCTGATCCGGACCTGGCGCGATTTCTCGAAGACGGGGCACTGAGATGGCGACCAATATCGCGACGCAACGATCCTTGCCCCTGCGGCTGTTCCTCTGGGGGTTCGTGCTGGTCTGGCTGGTGCTGGCGGCGTTCCCCTTCCTCTGGACCCTTTGGGGCTCGTTCAAGGTGCAGGGCGACTTCTTCAGCCGCGAGGACTGGCGCAACGCGCTCTCGGGGGTGCGGACGATTGCCGAGACCGGCGGGTATTTCACCGGTGGCGGCTATGAGGGCGCCTGGGTTCAGGAGGAGTTCTGGCGGGCGGGGCTGAACACGATGATCGTGACCCTCTGCGTGGTCGCGATCTCGCTGACCTTCGGAACGCTCGGGGGCTATGCGCTGAGCCGGTCGAGTTTCAAATACACGTTCTGGATCCTGATGGCGGCGCTGATCTTTCGCGCCATGCCGCATATCACGCTGGTCTCGGGCTATCTGCTGCCGTTTTTCGAGCTGAACATCTGGGGGATCCTGCCGACGACGATCATCGTTCTGGTAGCGATCAACCAGCCCTTCACCCTGTGGATGCTGCGTTCGTTCTTCATGAACATTCCGAAGGATCTGGATGAGAGCGCCATGGTCGATGGCTGCACCCGCTTTCAGGCCTTTCGCCGGGTGATCATCCCGGTCATGTGGCCGGGAGTGATCACCACGGGACTGTTCTCGTTCCTGCTGGCCTATAATGATTTCGCGGTGACGGCGACGCTGCTCAGTCAGGACAACCAGACCATGATCCCCAAGATCGCCAGTTTCCTGGGCACGACACAGCAGGAGGGCAATGTGATGTTCGCGGTCTCAGCGGTGGTGTCGGCCACGGCGCCGCTCTTCATCCTTGTGCTGTTCTTCCAGCGCCAGATCGTGAGCGGGTTGACCGCCGGGGCGGTGAAGGGATGAGGCGGGCAGGGCGCTCTCCCGCCCCGCGCGACCTGCGGTCTTGGCGGGTTGGGCCCGGCGCGGGCCTGCGGCCCGCGGGTGAGTATTTTCAGAACAATGAGGGAGGCGGGCAGAATGGCTGAGATCCGGCTGAACCATGTGAAGAAGCGCTGGGGCTCCTTCATCGGGGTGGATGATTTCCACCTGACCATCGCGGACAAGGAGTTTTTGGTGCTGCTGGGTCCCTCGGGCTGCGGCAAGACCACGACCATGCGGATGATTGCAGGGTTGGAGGATCCGAGCGATGGCGAGATCTGGATCGGGGACCGGATGGTCAACAGACTCGATCCCAAGGACCGCGATGTGGCGATGGTGTTCCAGAGCTATGGCCTCTATCCGAACATGAATGTGTATGAGAATATCCGGTTCCCGCTGAAGGTGCGGAAGGTGCCCGAGGCGGAGCATGAGGAACGCGTGATGCGGGCCTCGGCCATGGTCGAGCTGGATGATTTCCTCCATCGCAAGCCTGCGGCCTTGTCCGGCGGGCAGCGGCAGCGCGTCGCCCTGGCGCGGGCCATCGTGCGCGAGCCGAATGTGTTCCTGATGGACGAGCCGCTCTCGAACCTCGATGCCAAGCTGCGGGTCAGCACGCGGGCGCAGATCAAGAACCTGAGCCATGAGTTGCAGGTGACGACGATCTACGTGACCCATGACCAGATCGAGGCCATGACCCTTGCCGATCGCGTGGTGGTGATGTCGGCGGGGGTGGTCCAGCAGGTGGGCACGCCGACGGATATCTATGACCGGCCCGCCAACACGTTTGTCGCCAGTTTCATCGGCTCGCCCGCCATGAACCTGATGAAGGGCGAGATTGCCGATGGCGTGTTCCGGGCGGAGAATGTCGAGATCGCCGGGTTCGACTCTGTCTCGGGCAAGGTGACGCTGGGCTTCCGGGCCGAGGATGCGGCAGTAACGGGCGCGGGCGGGCAAATCGCGGCTCCGGTTTACTCCATGGAGCTTCTGGGTGATGCGACCATGGTCACGGTCAAGGCGGGGGGCACGCTGCTCGCGGTGAAAGCGGCCAAGGACTACCGGTCGGAGATCGGAGCGCCGGTGCAGTTCAGCGTGCCATCCGAGATCTGCCATCTCTTCGATGCCGAGACCGGAGCGCATCTGTGAGCGGGGCGCGCCCCGAGCAGGCGGTGTTGAGCCGCGATACGGACATGACCAAGACCGCCGCCACGCGCGCGGTCATCGAGGGCATGGTCGACGGGCTCAACGATCACCGCATCACCGATATCGGCGAGTTCTTCTCCGAAGGGTTCGGCTGGTACGGCAACCAGGGCTGTGGGACCAAGACCGGCCTTCGGGAGTTTCAGGAGAACTGGCAAAAGCCCTTTCAGGCCGCCTTCTCCGACAAGGTCTGCGTCGACGAGGCGCGGCTCTATATGGGAGAATGGGCGGCGGCTTTCGGGCGGCAGGAGGCCGTGCATTCCGGGCCCTTCATGGGGATCGAGGCGACCGGCAAGCGGGTGGAGATCCGCTATATGGATTTCTGGAAGGTCGTGGACGGCAAGATCGTCGACAATTGGGTCATGGTGGATTTCCCCCATGTGCTGGCCCAATTGGGGCATGATGTCTTTGCCGGCGAGGGCTGGGAGGCGTTTGACCGCGGCGAAAAGACCCCGCCCAGCCCGTGAGCGCGGTCAGGCGAGAAAGACGCCTACGATGACGATCATCAGGCCGAGCGCAGAGACCGCAAGCGCGCCGAGATTGAGCGCGACCGCCTTTTGCAGGCGTGCGCGCAGATCATCCTCGTCCAGTCCGGCACGTTTGGCGCGGGCCACCTCGATGATGCAATAGATGAGACCCAGCAGGCCCAGAACGGTGATCACGGCCCCGGCGGGCACCAGCATGTCCATCCTCTGTCTCCGATTATGCGATCTGTTGCGGCGGGGTAGCGCGCCTGTGGCAGGGGCACAAGTGGGCGCGGTGCGAAACGGTCTTGATGCCCGGTCGGAGACGGGCTACCGCAAGGCCTCAAAGACACTCAGGGAGAATGCGCGAGATGGATGACGCGGTGACGGACAACACCTCAGGGACACCGGACAGCTACCGGGTGACGGCGGGCGAGTTGCGGCAATTCGTTGAGCGGATCGAGCGCCTGGATCAGGAAAAGAAGGACATCGCCGAGCAGCAGAAAGAGGTGATGGCCGAGGCCAAGTCCCGCGGGTACGACACCAAGGTGATGCGCAAGCTCATCGCGCTGCGCAAGCGCGATCCGGACGACATCTCCGAAGAAGAGGCCGTGCTCGAACTCTACAAGGAAGCGCTCGGCATGTCTTGAGCCCCGGCGGAGGCATCCGGCGGCACCCGGTTCAGGCGAAGCCGACCGACATGCTGTCTTCGCTTGGCTGCGGGGCGCAGATGGTTCCGCCAGCCGCAAGAACCTGCACATCCGGAAGGGTCGCGATCCGCTCGAGATCCTTTTCATAGGCCGCGTCCAGATCGTCGATCCGGCCTTGCGACCAGTCGGGCAGGTCATAGCTCTCGTCCATTTCCTCCACCTTGGCGAAGCGATCGAGGAAATTCACGGCGGCCCAGCGTCTCTGGGCCACGGTGATCTTGGGATGGCTGTCGAGATAGGCAATGAACTGCTCGAACCCGTCCTGAGTCATGACTTCGCGCAGCCGCGCATGGCGTTTATGCAGCGCTGAATTATCGGTCAGATTGGTGATCGAGGTCATGACCTCGGGCCAGATCAGGGGCGTATCCTCGTTGCACCAGACGGTGATTTCGGCATCCGGGACGGCAAAGCGCAGTCGTTCGATCACGTCATGCCAACTGACCGACTCCAGATCTATGTCCCCAAGGTAGTCTTCGAAACTGATGTTCTGTCGGCGGGCAAAGATCGCGGGCAGGAAGCTTGACGGGCTGCGCAGACCGATATGGAACGACACTGGATGATGCGGGAACACATTGCGAAGCCAGACGGCTTTCTGCCCCATCTTGCCATAGAAACTGCCCTCGTCGAAAATCTTCTGCTGGGTGCAGATGAAGTTTTCGCTCGCCATGATCAGGCGATGCCCGTCTTTGCCGTCGACGATCGCCTCGAGCACGGCTTCCTCCGCGTCCCGATCGGAATGCGCCCCCTGCAGGCGGCGCACGGTCTCCCGCAGGATCGGGCGATACACGTCGCCCGGTGGCACGATCACGCCATTGCGTTCCAGCATCGGCGCATTGGCCCGCAGGCTTGTCAGAAGAAGGTCGTCGTCGGTGCTATGCGCGCCGATATGGTAAGCAATATGCATGTGTCTTCGTCCGCTGGATCCTGCGCCAAGTTTCGCCGGTTCTGGTTGAGCAAGTGTTAACCGGTTCCGCACCGGATTGCACTTGGTTCGCGCGGGCGCGGCGCGCGGGAAAATAGCAGGCCAGCGTGCGAGAGGGCTTGTCACGGCGCGCCCACGACGATAATCACCCGCTCGGATGCCCCTATAGCTCAGCTGGTAGAGCAACTGATTTGTAATCAGTAGGTCCGCGGTTCGAGTCCGTGTGGGGGCACCATATAATCAAACGGTTAGAGGTACTTGCGTTTGTCCGAAGCGTATTCGTAGCGGTATCTGACCGCTCGAAAATGCTCGAATTGACCGAGTCATCAGGCTTGTTTTGCTCAACCCCTGCTACCATCGCAAACGCCAAACCATTTCCAGCAAACCAAACATCCCAAACAACAACCCTATTTGGACGACGCGCGCGTCAAACCGCATCGCTCCTTGCCCTGCAGGAATTTAACCCGTCAGAGGCCGTGACGGCTTTTGCGGGGGCGCGCCACTACGCCGTGGACGCAGAACACATCAACAGTGCCGAACACCCATCCGCCACCAATCGCGACAGTCATACGCTGCTCTGGGCTGGGATGGTCTGAACCCTTAACTTCGACGCGGCCTTCGGTGGGACGACGTCGAAGGCATGTGGCGGCTTCGAAGGCCGGGGACGGCGAGGTCCCAAAACCATCGCCCGCCGATGCTCTGGCCGACGCTCTGCGCCTATTCGGTTGATCCGCTCATCCCGGTTATCCCGGGTACAGGCCCCTCGGCGTGGACGCGGCCATGGTGTTCTTGCGGCCCTCTGACTCAGTGTGCCTCTCCACTGCGCCCGCAGGCAGGCGGTGGACCGGACAATTTCTGTCACGCTACGTTCTGCCAGCCTCTCGACCCGGCCATCCCCGGCTGCCCCCCGATTGCGCGGTGGGATCAGTCCGCCGGGGGGTAACGGCGGTCGCTTTCCAGATCATTGAGGTCGAGATGATTGCGCATATAACGCTCCGACGCTTTCTGCAGCGGATGGAAATCCCACGGAAAGTAGCCGCCCTGCCGCAGCGCGTCATAGATCACCAGTCGTCGCGCCTGACTTTCGCGCACCGCCGCGTCGAACGCCGCCAAATCCCAGCGCGCCTCGGATTTCGCGCGCAGGCTGGTCACCGTGCCTTGATGGGCCGGGTCCTCGGCCAGGTTGCGCAGCTCCTGCGGGTCGGCCTCCAGATCGAAAAGCTGATCGGGGTCGAGCGCACAGCGGGTATATTTCCACTTGCCATAGCGCAGGGCGACCATGGGGGCATAGGACGCCTCGGCCGCGTATTCGATGGCCACGGGTGCGGTCCGTTCGGCCCCCTGGCCAAGGGGTACGAGGCTCTCGCCCTGGATCCAGGGTGCGATCTCGGCCAGATCAATCCCCGCCAGATCGCAGAGGGTCGGGCAGACATCGATGGTCGAGACCGGTGCCGTGATCCGCCCCGGCGCCATGCCGGGGGCGGCGATCATCAAAGGCACCCGCGCGGAGCCCTCAAAGAAGGACATCTTGAACCACAGACCCCGCTCGCCCAGCATATCCCCATGGTCCGAGACAAAGAGGATCACGGCCTCCTGTTCCATGTCGTCGAGCGTGCGGAGGATCTCGCCGATCTTGTCGTCGAGATAGCTCAGATTGGCGAAATAGGCCCGACGGGCCTGACGGATATCGGCCTCTGTGATGTCGTAACTGCGCCAGTCATTGGCATCGAAGATCCGTTGCGAATGGGGGTCGTGATCGGCGTAATCCATGGCCGGGGTCCGGGGCAGGAGGTGCGCGCACTCCTCATAGAGATCCCAGTATTTCCGCCGTGCCACGTAGGGATCGTGCGGGTGTGTGAAGCTCACAGTGAGGCACCATGGCCGGCTGTCCTTGCTGCGCGCGTAGTCCTGGATCTTGCGCTGCGCATGAAAGGCGACCTCATCGTCATATTCCAGCTGATTGGTGATCTCGGCCACGCCCGCGCCGGTGACCGAGCTCATATTGTGATACCACCAGTCGATCCGTTCGCCCGGCTTCCGGTAATCGGGGGTCCAGCCGAAATCCGGCGGATAGATATCCGTGGTCAGACGCTCTTCATAGCCATGAAGCTGGTCTGGCCCGACGAAATGCATCTTGCCGCTCAGGCAGGTCTGATACCCCGCCCGGCGCAGATGATGGGCGAAGGTCGGCACGGCAGAGGGGAACTCGGCGGCATTGTCATAGACCCCCGTGACCGAAGGCAATTGCCCGGACATGAAGGCCGCCCGACCCGGCGCGCAAAGCGGCGAGCCGGTATAGGCATTGGCAAACCGGGTGGAGCGCGCCGCCAGCGCCTTGAGGTTCGGCAAATGTAGCCAGTCCGCCGGGCCGTCGGGAAAGAGCGTCCCGTTGAGCTGATCCACCATCAGGATGAGGATGTTCGGGCGGGTCTGCGGCGCGGTCATGGGCGATGTCCTCGGGCTCAGCGTTGGCTGGTCTGCCAGTTCGGGTTGATCCAGGGTTCGACATTTTCCGGGGGCAGGGGCGCGCGCCCGAGAATATGATCGGCCGCCTTTTCGCCCACCATGGTCGAGGGCGCGTTGAGGTTGCCATTGGGCACCCGGGGAAAGATCGAGCTGTCGGCGAGGCGCAGCCCCTCGACCCCGATCACCCGGCATTCGGGATCGACCACGGCCATGGGGTCGTCGCGCCGCCCCATCCGGGCCGTGCCGCAGGGGTGATAGGCGCTCTCCACATGTTGCTTGATAAAGGCGTTCAGATCCTCGTCTGATTGCACATCCACGCCCGGCTGGATCTCATGTTTCGAGAAGGGCTTGAAGGCGTCCTGGGCAAAGATCTCGCGGGTCAGGCGGATGCAGCGCCGGAAATCCTCCCAATCCTGATCGGTGCTCATGTAGTTGAAGAGGATCTTCGGGGCGTCCATCGGGTCCGCCGAACGCAAGGTGACCGCCCCGCGCGAGGGGGAGCGCATGGGGCCCACATGGGCCTGAAACCCGTGGCCCTCGGCGGCGGCCTGCCCGTCATAACGCACCGCAATCGGCAGGAAATGGTACTGGATGTCGGGGTATTCGACGCCCGGCTTGCTGCGGATGAAGGCGCAGCTTTCGAACTGGTTCGACGCGCCGGGACCCGAGCGGGTGAAGAGCCAGCGCGCGCCAACATAGGCTTTGCCCAGCAGGTTCCAGTAGGAATAAAGGCTCACCGGCTGGCTCGCCGCCATCTGCAAATAGAGCTCCAGATGATCCTGCAGGTTCTGACCCACGCCGGGTCGGTCCGCGATCAGCGGGATCCCGTGTTTCGCCAGATGGGAGGCGGGGCCGATCCCCGACAGCATCAGCAGTTTGGGCGAGTTGAAGGCCGAGGCAGCGAGGATGACCTCTTCGCGCGCCTTGATTGTCTCGGTCTTGCCGCCGCGGGTAATCTCGACGCCGGTGGCGCGACCGTTCTGGACCGTGATCTTGCGGGCAAACCCCCGGATCAGGTCACAATTCTCGCGCTTCAGCGCCGGGCGCAGATAGGCGTTGGCCCCGGACCAGCGCTGGCCCTTGTGGACGGTCATGTCGAAGGGGCTGAAGCCTTCCTGCTGCTGGCCGTTATAGTCGGCGCTGACCGGATAGCCCGCCTCGCGCCCGGCCTCGATGAAGGCGCGGGTCAGCGGGTTCGACAGGCTGCCGCGCTGCACATGGAGCGGTCCATCCGTGCCGCGCCAATCGGCATCTCCGCCATGGCCGCGGGCATCCCAGGCCTCCATCCGTTTGTAATAGGGCAGCACATCCGCATAGCCCCAGCCATCGGCACCGCTGTCGCGCCAATGGTCGAAATCCTTGGCATGCCCGCGCACATAGACCATCCCGTTGATCGAAGAGGATCCGCCGATCACCTTGCCCCGGGGCGCGGCCAGTCGCCGTCCGCCCAGATGGGGTTCCGGCTCGGTCCGGTAGCCCCAATCGTAGCGCGGCATGTTCATGGGATAGCTCAGCGCGCCCGGCATCTGGATGAGCGGCCCTGCATCGGTGCCGCCATGCTCGATCACCAGAACCGAGCGACCGGCCTCGGCCAGCCGGTAGGCCATGGCGCAGCCCGCGCTGCCCGCGCCCACGATGACAAAATCGGCTTCCATCAATAGGGGGCCTCCACATCGCCCATGCGGACATAGACGGATTTCAGTTGCGAGTAGTGCTCGATCGCGGCCTTGGCGTTCTCGCGCCCGACGCCGGACTGCTTGGCCCCGCCAAAGGGCATCTCCACCGGTGCGTCATTGTAGGAATTGATGAAACAGGTCCCGGCCTCGAGCCCCGCGATCATCCGGTGCGCGCGCGAGATGTCCCGGGTGAACACACCCGCCGAGAGGCCGAACTCCGTGGCATTGGCGCGGGCGAGCACTTCGGCCTCATCGTCGAAGTCGAGCACGGCCATGACCGGGCCGAAGATCTCTTCGCGGGCGATGGTCATGTCATCGGTCACATCGGCAAAGACCGTGGGCGGCAGGAAGAAGCCCGGACGATCCTCGGGCGTGCCGCCACAGACCAGCCGCGCGCCTTCGCCCGCGCCCTTGGCGATGTAGCCCTGCACGATCTCGCGCTGTGCCGCGCTGACCATGGGGCCGAAATTCACCTCCGGGTCCTGCGGATCGCCCATGACCACACCCTTCAGGCGTTCGGTCAGACGGGCAAGAAATGCCTCCTTGATGCCGCGCTGAACAAAGACCCGCGTCCCGTTGGAGCAGATCTGCCCCGAGGAATAGAAATTCCCGAGGATCGCGCCGCCCACGGCGTTGTCGAGATCCGCATCGGCAAAGATGATCAGCGGCGACTTGCCCCCAAGCTCCATGGTGACATGGCGGATGCCTTCGGCGGCGGCGGCATAGACCTTGCGTCCCGTGGGCACCGAACCGGTTAGTGTGACCTTGTCCACGCGCGGATCCGCGACCAGCGCACCGCCAACCGCGCCCGCCCCGTTGACCACGTTGAAGACACCCGGCGGCAGCCCGGCTTCCACAAGGATCTCGGCGATTTTCAGAGCGCAGAGCGGCGTTGTCTCCGACGGCTTGAAGACCAGCGCATTGCCGCAGGCCAGCGCGGGCGCGGCCTTCCAGCAAGCGATCTGGGTCGGGTAGTTCCACGCCCCGATCCCGACACAAAGCCCGAGCGGCTCGCGCCGTGTATAGGCCCAGTCCTGACCCAGTTGGATATGCTCGCCCGTCAGGCTCCCTGCGAGGCCGCCGAAATATTCCAGCGCGTCGGCCCCGCTGGTGGCGTCGGCCACGCTCGTCTCCTGGATCGGCTTGCCGGTGTCATAGGTTTCAAGCACGCTGAGCGCCTCGTTCCGCGCCCGGATCAGATCGGCGGCCCGGCGCAGCACGCGCCCGCGCTCGGTTCCGCTGCGTGCAGCCCAATCCGCCTGCGCTGCCTTGGCAGAGGCCAGCGCCTGCTCGATGATCGCAGGTGTCGCCGCGTAGACTCGCCCGATCACCGCGCCCGTGGCCGGGTAGATCACATCGATGGGCGCGCCCGCGCTGTCCTCGACATAGGCGCCATTGATGAAATGGCTGGCGGTGGGCTGGGTGTCGTAACTCATTTTTGGTCTCCGAGCATGGACTCGACAACGGACAGAACGATCTGCGGCGCAGCACTGGAAAGCTGCAGCCCGTCAAAGGCCGCGCGCAGGTAGATGCCATCGATGGTGGCGGCGGTGGCCTCGGCCACGCGCACGGGCGCATCGGTCAGGGGGCGCAGGGCGTCCACGAGGTTGGAATGCAACCGGCGCTGATACAGCCGCAAGAGGCGCGCGGCCTCGGGCGAAGATTGCGCCTGCGCGTAAAAGAACATCCAGGCATTGACCGTGGGCTGGGTGAAGCAACTGTCGGCGAAATTGGCCATGATGATCGCCGTCAGGCGCGCCCGGGGCGTCGTCGCCTCGGCGAGGGCAGAGCGCACCTCGCGGCCATATTCGCGCAGGATATGGCGCATGGCGGCGAGGAACATCTGGTCCTTCTTGCCAAAGTAGTGATGGGCCAGCGCACTCGACATTCCGGCCCGGCGCGCGATCCGGCTGACCGGCACGTCCAGCGAGCCGGAGGCTCCGATCTCGTCAATGATGGCCTGAACCAGCGCCTCGCGGCGGATCGGTTCCATTCCCAGTTTCGGCACGCGGATCTCTTTCCTTGCGGGCGGCGTGTTTTTTGTTGACTGGTCGATCAAGAACCTCTCTTTATTGATTAGTCAATCAAGAAAAACGCCTCGGGAGAGTCCGTCTCATGAAACTCACTTCTGCCATCTCGGTGCTCGCGATCTGCAGCGCCATGCCCGCCTTTGCCAATTGCACCTCCGTGACCTTCTCGGATGTGGGCTGGACCGACATCACCGCGACCACGGCGGCCACGACCGAGTTGCTGCAGGCGCTGGGATACGAGACCGAGATCAAGGTCCTGTCGGTGCCGGTGACCTACACCGCCATGGCCGAGGGCGATATCGACGTGTTTCTCGGAAACTGGATGCCCACGATGGAGGCCGATATCGCGCCGTACCGCGAGGCGGGCACCGTGGACACCGTGCGCGAGAACCTCGAAGGGGCGAAATACACGCTGGCGGTCAACGACGCGGCCTTGGCGCTGGGGATCAAGGATTTCGCGGATATCGCGGCCCATGAGGATGCGCTGGACGGCAAGATCTACGGCATCGAGCCGGGCAATGACGGCAACCGCCTGATCCAGTCCATGATCGACGCCAATGCCTTTGGCCTCGAAGAATTCGAAGTGGTCGAAAGCTCCGAGCAGGGGATGCTGGCGCAGGTGGCGCGCGAAACCCGGGGCGGCGATCCGATCGTCTTCCTCGGCTGGGAGCCGCACCCGATGAACGCCAATTTCGAGATGGGCTACCTGACCGGCGGGGACGAGTTCTTTGGCCCGAATCTGGGCGGGGCAACGGTCTATACCAACACCCGCGCGGGCTATGTGGCGGAATGCCCGAATGTGGGCGCGCTGCTGGGCAACCTGAAATTCTCCCTCGCGATGGAGAACGAGATCATGGGCGCGATCCTCAATGACGGCGAAGACCCCGAGGATGCGGCCACGGCCTGGATCTCGGCCAATGGCGACATGGTTCTGGGTTGGCTCGACGGGGTGACCACCGCCGATGGCGGCGACGCCATGGCAGCCGTTAAAGAGGCCTTCGGGCTCTGATCCCCGGGCGGGGCGCGACAGCGCCTCTTTCGACCGGGATAGGAACGACAGACGAGGGACAGCGTGGATTGGCTGACGGATACTAAGATCCCGGTGGGGAAGACCGCGCAGGTGGTCTTTGACTGGCTGCAGGTCAGCGCCGCGCCGGTCTTCGACTGGATCTCCGACGTGATGGAGGGGTTGATTGACGGGATGCTCTGGGTCTTCCAGACGCCGCACCCCCTGATCGTGATCGCGGTCTTCGCGGCCATCGCGTGGTTTCTGCAGCGCTCGCGCGCGACCACGGCGATGGTGGTCCTCGGGTTCCTCTTCATCCTCAATCAGGGCTACTGGGAGGAAACGACCGAGAGCCTGACCCTCGTTCTCGCCTCCTGTCTCGTCTGCATGGCGATCGGTGTTCCCATCGGGATTGCCGCCGCCCACCGGCCCTGGCTCTTTCGGGCGCTGCGGCCCTTTCTGGACCTGATGCAGACCCTGCCAACTTTCGTCTATCTCATTCCTGCAATTATCTTTTTCGGGATCGGCATGGTGCCGGGCCTGATCGCGACGGTGATCTTCGTGGTGCCTGCACCGATCCGGTTGACCCATCTCGGCGTGTCCTCCACGCCCGCGCCGCTGCTGGAGGCTGCGCGGGCCTTTGGCGCCACATCGCGACAGGTGCTGTGGAAGGTCGAGCTGCCTTATGCCCTGCCACAGATCATGACCGGGCTGAACCAGACCATCATGCTGTCGCTTTCGATGGTCGTGATCGCTGCGCTGGTCGGGGCGGACGGGCTGGGCGTGCCGGTTGTACGCGCGCTCAACCAGGTGAACACCGCGCTTGGGTTCGAGAGCGGCTTCGTGATCGTGGTCGTCGCCATCCTTCTCGACCGCGTCCTGCGGGTGGAGCGCAAATGACCGAGACAGCGGTTTCCTTCGACAATGTGTCCATCGTCTTCGGCGCCGATCCGAAAGCCGCGCTGCCGCTCATGGATGCGGGCCAGGACCGGGCCGAGATCCAGCGCGACACGGGGCAGGTGCTCGGCGTGCATAACTGCGCGCTGGAGGTGAAATCGGGCGAGATCCTTGTGCTCATGGGGCTCTCGGGTTCGGGCAAATCCACGCTTCTGAGGGCGGTGAATGGCCTGAACCCGGTGGTGCGCGGCGCGGTCCATGTGAATGACGGCGCGGGCATGGTGGATGTCACCCATGCGGATGAGGCGACCCTGCGCCGGGTCCGGGCACAGCATGTGGCCATGGTATTTCAGCAATTCGGCCTGCTACCTTGGCGCAGCGTGCGCGAGAATGTCGGGCTCGGTCTCGAGCTGGCGGGACTGTCGGCCGCCGAGCGCGGACCGCGCGTGGATGCCCAGCTCAAGCTGGTCGGTCTGGCCGACTGGGCGGATCGCAAGGTCGAAGAGCTCTCGGGCGGGATGCAGCAGCGCGTGGGCCTCGCCCGCGCCTTTGTCACCGAAGCGCCCATCCTGCTCATGGACGAACCCTTCTCGGCGCTCGACCCGTTGATCCGCACGAAGCTGCAGGATGAACTGCTGGAGCTGCAGGAGACCTTGCAGCGCACGATCATCTTCGTCAGCCATGATCTGGACGAGGCCTTCAAGATCGGCAACCGCATCGCGATCATGGAAGGCGGGCGGATCGTTCAATGCGGCACCCCGCAGGAGATTTTCTCAGATCCTGCAACGGATTACGTGGCAGAGTTCGTCGCGCATATGAACCCGCTCGGCGTGCTGTGCGCGCGCGACGTGATGCAGCCCAGCACGGTCCGGCACGCAGCCGAGGTCGCGGCAGAGGCCGATATCCGCGAGGTGATGGAAGCCGCGCGCAAGACCGAAACCCCCACCAGCGTGGTGGAAAACGGCGCGGTGGTGGGCGAGATTACGCGAGCCTCAATCCTCGGCAAATTGCTCGATCCGCGCAGCTGATCCGGGCGGGCGCGGCCCGGCGCGTCTGTTGCCGGAATGGCAACTCTGTGCTACCAAATTCGATATTATTGATGGCGCGCAGGGTGTTTTTCAGCGCGATGTTTTGTCTTGAGGGGGCCGGGTGGCATCACATGGAATCCAGACGATTGCGCGTTGGGGGGCGGGTCGCCGCGATCCCGGGGCCGTCGTCTTGGTCCGCCCGGCGTCGGTTTTCAAATCTGACAGCTCTGAGCTGAGCCCGGACCCGGCGGGTCGGGGCCTGTGCGCTTGGGCTGTGTCCGTTTCCAGCCGCAGGCGAGGTTTTCATGCACAACAAATTCACCGTGGTGGCCCGGGTCCGGCCCGGCCAGCAGGGCGCGCTTGTCGCGATGCTCAAGGACAATCACTACGTCTTTCCCGGGGCTGACACCGATGATTTCGGGTTTCAGGACATGCCCGAGCTGCATTTCGCGTCGCTCTGTCTCTACGATGATCCCACCGATGGCTGGTCGCTGCTCTTTGAGCACAACGTGGATGGCGAGATCGGGGATCACCTGCGCCAGCTGATCGCCACGGCGGAGACGCGGGATGGCGGTGCATTCCTTCTGGGGCTCTACCGGCTTTGCGAGGGGTTCGAAGATGGCACGCTGGACCAGCTTCATGGCTACATGTTCAAGCGGGTTCACAGGCCCGCGGCCGGATTCATCTCGGCGGTGAACATGTCGCGCGAGCAGATCCTGCTGGACGCCGCGGTCTATGAGGTGGTCGACCGCACCCTGGGTGAGGCGGGCGTGCCGCTGGACGGGGCTGCGGCGCAACAGGCCGTGCTCGCCGCGCTGGACGCGGATGCCGAAACACAGGAGCGGTGGCACAGCCTCAGGGATCCGGGCGTCGAGATGGATTTCGCGGGCAAGGCCAAGGCCGTGGCGAGCCTGCTCGGGCACGGGATCGGGTTTCTGGGGCTCGCGCTGATCAACCTGATCCCCGAACGGACCGCGCGCATGGATCAGGCCCGGCCGGATCCGGATCTGCGGCGATCCCTCGAGATCGGCGAAGACCTCGTGCCCACCAATCACATGCTGAGCGTCGTGCATCTGCATACCGATGCCGGGCGGCAGATGGCCAAGCGCATGTCCTTCGGCATCCTGCGACAGCTTGTGGCGCTGATCTTCAACAAGAGCTTTCTGGGTGAGATCAACACGATCCATTTCGCCCATTGGGCCTTTGCCAATGACAAGCGCCGCCTGATCTTCGTCAGCAATTACGACGGCTCATGGCGCAGTTATCTCGATGACTTCACGCTCAAGGCCAGCAACGGGCTGAACCTCGCCTGGGCCCATTCCACGGGCTTTCCCAAGACATGGGCGATGCTTTGGGGCGGGGCCTCCATGGGGCCGGAATTCATCGATTTCGCGCGCCGGTCCATGTATCCGACGCTGGTCTGGTACAACGCCTATCCGACGCTGAGCGTGACGAATATCGCCCGCAACCGCGCCCTGCGCGCGGCCCTGAAAGAGGCCCGCAAGGGCAGCACGACCACCGCCTGGCTGGAGCTTGTCTGACATGGAATATCCCGATCTCAGTGTGAGCCCGAACATCCAGGGCATCTTCTTTCGCGGCTATACCAAGCTCGATCAGGCGGCATATGGCTTCTTCAAGGTCACGGACCGGGCGGCGTTTCAGCGCTGGCTCGACGGGATGCTCGCGGGCGGTCGGATCACCTCCGCCGCCGAAAAGCAGCCTGCGGACAGCGTGCAGAACCGGATGAACATCGCCTTCACCGCCCCGGGCCTCAAGGCGCTCTTGGAGGATGGGTTTCTCGGCGAAAGCTATGACCATTCCTTCACCGGCGGCATGGTCGCGCCGGAACGGAGCCGGATCCTCGGCGATGTGGACGCCAATGACCCCCGGCACTGGCTTTGGGGTGGCCATGACGAGATCCACGGGGTGCTGATGTCCTTTGCCCCCACCAAGGAGGTCGCGCGGGACGAGCTTCTGGCCTGCCTGTGCGCCAATAACGGCGCCGACTGTATGCATCACAGTTTTGGCGGGCTGGAGCGCACCCACAAGGAGCCCTTCGGGTTTCTCGACGGGGTCAGCCAGCCGGTGGTTGCGGGGACGCCGCGCGAAACCTTCCTCAAGCGCGAGCGGCCGAAGGAGGCCAAGCTGATGGTCGTGCCGCCGGGCGAGCTGATCCTCGGCTACCCCGATGGCACGGGCAAGCTGCCCGAGACGCCCGCGACCAGTGCCGGGCTCGACCCGGACGGGATCCTGCCGCCGCATCCAACATGGAACGAGCGCCGCGATTTCGGCAAGGACGGCTCCTATCTGGTGTTCCGCACGCTGGAGCAGCATGTGGACGCGTTCTGGGACTATGTGAACGAGGTGGCCACGGGCGAGGAGAATGACACGCCCATCGATCTGGCCGAGAAGATGGTGGGGCGGGGCATGGATGGGCGCGCCCTGGCTCCGAACCCCGATGCCGAGAACAACAATAACAGCTTCGATTTCACCGATGACCGGGACGGGAAGTTCTGCCCCATCGGCTCCCATGTGCGGCGGGGCAACAACCGCGCGGTGAATATCCGCAACGAGAAGGTCTCGCTGGATGTCACCCAGCGCCACCGGATCCTGCGCCGCGCGCGGATTTACGAGGAAGAGGGCGAGACCGGCCTGCAATTCATCTGTTTTCAGGCCTCGATCGTGCGGCAGTTCGAGTTCATGCAATCCACATGGTGCAACAACGCCTTCTTTCAGGGGCTGCAAAAGGAGGTCGACCCGATCATCGGCACCCCGCGCGCGCCCCGGGGCGGGGTCGGGCCCGTGGACCGGTTCACCATCCCGCGCACGCCCTATCGCCGGGTGCTCAAGAGCGTGCCGCAATTCGTCACCGTCAAGGGCGGGGCCTATTTCTTCATGCCGAGCCTCGACGCATTGCGCTTTGTCGCCCAGTCCTGCGCGGCGGCCACGGCGTTGAAAAGCGTTCAGCGCGCGCCGGAAGAGGGGCCCGCAGACGCGCTGTGACAGGGCAGACCGGGTTAGAGTGCCTGCCCGTGAGGCACGGGCGGGAACCGGCGTGCTTGACGTACGGGAAAGCTGGCGCACCGCGCGCAGGCTGCGCTTGACGGCCTTGGTGAATTGCGATCATCCTGATCGCATAACAACAAGTTTCCAACGGGAGTACTCATGAAACACTATATGACAGCGGCTGTGGTTGCGGCAGCAACCGCGATCGGCGGCGGCAACGCGACAGCGCAGGAAAGCTTCATTTCCATCGGCACCGGCGGTGTGACGGGCGTGTACTACCCAACGGGCGGCGCGATCTGCCGTCTGGTGAACCGGGGTCGCAAGGAGCATGGCATCCGCTGCGGTGTGGAATCGACCGGTGGGTCGGTGTTCAACATCAACGCGATCCGGGGCGGCGAGCTTGAGTTCGGCGTGGCCCAGTCCGACTGGCAGTTCCACGCGTTCAACGGCACCTCCCGCTTCGAAGAGCAGGGCCCGTTCGAAGGCCTGCGCGCGATCTTCTCGGTCCATCCCGAGCCCTTCACGGTTGTGGCGCGCGCGGATGCGGGCATCGCGACCTTCGAGGATCTCAAGGGCAAGCGCGTGAATGTGGGCAACCCGGGGTCGGGTCAGCGCGGCACGATGGAAGTGCTCATGGGCGCCATGGGCTGGACCATGGATGACTTCACCGTCGCCTCCGAGCTTCAGGCCGCCGAGCAGTCCCAGGCGCTTTGCGACAACAATATCGACGCGATGATCTACACCGTCGGCCACCCCTCCGGCTCGATCCAGGAGGCCACGACCGCTTGCGACAGCGTTCTGGTGACCGTGGCGAATGACGCGGTGGATGGCCTTGTGGCGGACAACCCGTTTTACCGGACGGCCACCATTCCCGGTGGCATGTATCGCGGCTCGGATGAGGACGTGATGACCTTCGGTGTCGGCGCGACCTTCGTCAGCTCCACGGATGTGCCGGACGAGGTGGTCTACGAGGTGGTCTCCGCCGTCTTTGAGAACATCGACCAGTTCCGCGGTCTGCACCCGGCCTTCGCCAATCTCGACCCCAAGCAGATGGCCACGGCTGGTCTGTCCGCGCCTCTGCACCCGGGTGCCGAGAAGTATTTCAAGGAAGCCGGCCTGATCGACTAAGTCGGTCCGTCCCAAGATCGGCAGCTCCGGGTCTTGCACCCGGGGCGCCCTTTTTTAGTCCCCGATTTTCAAGAGGCTGCACCGATGGCAGACAAACCCCCGCAGTCCGAGTCCGGCCGCCAGTTCACTGATGAGGAACTGCAGGATCTCGTCGCCTCCACTGACAGTGGCGCCCGCAACCCGGCAAACCGCAATGTCGCCCTTCTGATCGCGGGGCTGGCGCTCGTCTGGTCGCTGTTCCAGCTCTGGATCGCGCAGCCGCAGCTCTGGTTTGCCGAATATGTCAAGGTGCTGAACTCGTCCCAGACCCGGCCCTTGCACCTGACCTTTGCCATCGTTCTGGCGTTTCTGGCCTATCCGGCCTTCAAAAGCTCCCCCCGCGACCGCATCCCGATCTTTGACTGGGTGCTGATCGCCGTCGGCGGGTTCTGTTCCTTCTATATCTTCTGGTTTGCGGACACGCTGGCGCTGACGGCGCGGTCGGGCCTGCCGACCCAGACCCAGATCATCATCGGTGCGGTCGGCCTGCTGACATTGCTGGAGGCCAGCCGACGCGCGCTTGGCCCGGCGCTGACCATCGTCGGATCGCTGTTCCTGCTCTACGCCTATATGGGGCAGGGCTGGCTGATCCCGAACCTGATCGAGCACGAGGGCCTGTCCTTTACCGCGTTGATGAACGCGCAATGGCTCGACACGGCCGGGGTGTTCGGCATCCCGCTGGGGGTCTCCACGGCCTTTGTCTTTCTATTCGTGCTCTTCGGCTCGCTGCTCGATAAGGCGGGCGCGGGCAATTACTTCATCAAACTCGCCTTTGCGGGCCTTGGCCACCTGCGCGGGGGTCCGGCCAAGGCGGCCGTGGTTGGCTCGGCCATGACCGGCCTGATCTCGGGCTCGTCGATCGCCAATGTGGTGACGACCGGGACCTTCACCATCCCGCTGATGAAGCGGGTGGGCTTTTCCGCCGAACAGGCGGGCTCGGTCGAGGTCGCCTCGTCGGTGAACGGCCAGATCATGCCCCCCGTCATGGGGGCTGCGGCCTTCCTGATGGTGGAGTTCATCGGGATCTCTTACGTCGAGGTCATCAAGCACGCCTTCATCCCGGCGGTGATTTCCTACATCGCGCTGGTCTATATCGTGCATCTGGAGGCCCTGAAAAAGGACATGCCGGCGCTCGGCGAGGCCAAGAGCTTCGTCGGGATGATCGTCAAGTTCTTCGTCGGCTTCGCCATCGCAGGGGTCGCGTTCACGATCCTGATCTACGCGGTTGGCGCGCTGAAGGCGGTTGCCCCGGCGCTGACCGGGCCGCTCATGGCGGCAGTTCTGCTGGCGGTCTACATCTGGCTCGTGGCCATCGCGTCGCGCCGTCCGGATCTGGAGGTCGATGACCCCAACGCCACCGAGATCAAGCTGCCCGAGGTCAAGGACGTCTACGCCACCGGTCTGCACTATGTGCTGCCCATCGTGGTGCTGGTCTGGTTCCTGATGGTCGAGCGTCAGAGCCCGGCCAAATCCGCCTTCTACGCGACATCGCTGATGATCTTCATCATTCTGACCCAGCGCCCGCTCAAGGCGTTCTTCCGGGGGGCTGCAGCCCAGGCGATGGAGGAGTTCAAAGGCGGGTTTCAGGATCTGATCGACGGTCTGATCGCCGGTGCGCGCAACATGATCGGGATCGGGGTCGCCACGGCGGCGGCGGGCATCATCGTGGCCACGGTCACCAAGACGCCCATCGGGACCGAGCTGGCCGGGCTGGTCGAACAGCTCTCCGGTGGGGTGCTGATCATCATGCTGATCCTCGTCGGGCTCTTCTCGCTCATCCTCGGGATGGGGCTGCCGACCACGGCGAACTACATCGTCGTTTCGTCGCTCATGGCGTCGGTGGTGGTCTCGCTCGGGGCGCAGGAAGGCCTGATCGTGCCCCTGATCGCGGCGCATCTCTTTGTCTTCTATTTCGGGATCATGGCCGATGTGACGCCACCGGTGGGGCTTGCGAGTTTCGCGGCCGCGGCGGTGTCCGGCGGCGATCCGATCAAGACCGGTTTCACGGCCTTCTTCTACAGCCTGCGGACCGTGGCCTTGCCGTTTCTGTTCATCTTCAACCCAACGCTGATCCTGTACGGGGTCGATCTGGGGACCTGGCAGGGGGTGGTCCAGGCCATCGGGGTCTTCATCGTGGCGACCTTTGCGATGCTGCTCTTTGCAGCCGCGACGCAGGGCTATTTCCTCGCCAAGTCGAAGATCCACGAGAGCCTCGCGCTCTTGCTGGTGGCCTTCACCCTGTTCGTGCCGAATGTCTGGCTCAACATGCTGCAGCCGCCCTTCCGCGATGCCCCGCCGGCAGAGTTCGAACAGGTGGTCGCGGACGCGCAGTCGGGCGATGCCTTGCGGCTGCTGATCCGGGGTCCTGACTTTAACACCGGCGAGGTCGCCGAGACGACCCTGTTGATGAAGATCGAGGATGGCTCGCTGGCCGAGCGGATCACCGCCTCGGGCCTGCTTCTGATCCCCGAGGGCGAGACCGTGCGGCTCGACGAGCCGTCCTTTGGCACGGAGACCGCCGAGATCCTCGCGGATTTCGACTTCTACGCGGATGAGCCCGTGGAGATCGCCTCGATCCAGGTGCCCCAGCGCCAGCTGCCCGAGCAGGTGTTCTACATCCCGGCGCTCTTGTTGCTGGGTGGCGTGATCGCCCTGCAGCGGCGGCGTCAAACCACGCCGGCCTTTTGAGAGGAGCCTCCCATGTTCAAGACACTGCTTTTGCCCGTGGACCTTTCAAGCCCGCAAAGCTGGGAAAACGCCCTGCCTGCTGCGCTGCGGCTCGGCAACTCGGATTGCGCCCTGCATATCGTGACCGTGGTGCCGGATTTCGGCCTCTCGGTCGTGGGGAGCTTTTTCGAAGAGGGGTTCGAGAAACGCGCCCTGCATGAGGTCGGCGAGAAGCTGACCGCTTGGGTGCAGGCGCATGTCCCCGAGGGGGTCGATGTGCATCCCCATGTGATGCATGGCCGGGTCTATGACGAGATCATTCGCGCCGCCGACCGGTTGGATGTGGACGCGATCGTTTTGGGCTCGCATCGCCCGGACATCGCGGATTACCTGCTTGGGCCCAACGCGGCGCGCGTGGTGCGCCACGCCAAGCAGTCGGTCTTTGTGGTGCGCGGAGACGGATAAAGACCATGGCTGGTCATGTCTTCGGGCGCAGTACCGCCGCGCTGCCCACCGCGGTTTCGGGGGCAGGGTGCTACATCATCGATGCCGAAGGGCGGCGCTATCTCGACGGTTCGGGCGGGGCGGCGGTGTCCTGTCTCGGCCATGACCACCCGGCGGTGCGCGCGGCGCTGCATGCGCAGATCGACAAGATCGCCTTTGCCCATACGGGGTTTTTCACCTCCGAGCCGGCCGAAGGCCTCGCAGATGCGCTGATCGACTGCGCGCCTGAGGGGATCGAGCGGGTCTATCTGCTCTCGGGCGGGTCGGAATGCGTGGAGGCCGCGCTGAAACTCGCGCGGCAATACTATCTCGAGATCGGCGAACCCAAGCGGCACCGGATCATCGCCCGCCGCCAAAGCTATCACGGCAATACGCTGGGGGCGCTGGCCGCCGGCGGCAATGCATGGCGGCGCGAGAAATACGCGCCGCTACTGGCCGAGACCACCCATATCCCACCCTGCTACGCCTATCGCGACCAGCAGGAGGGGGAGAGCGCGGAGGCCTATGGCCAGCGCGCCGCAGAAACCCTGCGCGCCGAGATCGAGCGGCTGGGCCCCGAAACGGTCATGGCCTTTGTCGCCGAGCCCGTGGTCGGGGCGACCGCTGGCGCGGTGCCGCCCGCGCCGGGGTATTTCCAGCGGATCCGCGAGATCTGTGACGCTTATGGCGTTTTGCTGATCCTCGACGAGGTGATGTGCGGCATGGGGCGAACGGGCACGATCTTTGCCTGCGAACAGGACGGGATCCGCCCGGATATTGTCACCATCGCCAAGGGGCTGGGGGCCGGGTATGCGCCCATCGGCGCCATGCTGGCCTCGTCGCGGATTTACGACGCCATCGCCGCAGGGAGCGGCAGTTTCCAGCATGGCCATACCTATCACGGCCACCCGCTGGCCGCTGCGGCCGGCGGGGCTGTGCTCGAGGTGCTGCGCGCGCCCGGGATGATGGACGGCGTGCGCGAGAAGGGCGCGCGGCTGCAAGCGCACCTGGAGGCGCGGCTCGGCCAACATCCCCATGTGGGCGATCTGCGGGGCAGGGGGCTGTTTCGCGGGGTCGAGCTGGTCGCCGACCGCGAGGCCAAGACTCCGTTCGACCCGAACCTCAAGCTGGGACCGAAGATCAAGAAGGCCGCCATGGCACGCGGCCTGATCTGCTATCCCGGCGGCGGGACCATCGACGGCAAGCACGGGGATCACATCCTGCTCGCACCGCCCTTCATCATCGAGGACATCCAGATCGACGCGCTGGTGGACATGCTGGCGGGGGCGATCGACGACGCGCTGGCGGCCTGATGCACCTCACCCGCGCCACGTCTCGTCGGGCGGTGGTGGGATCGGGGCCAGCGGAGCGCATCCGTTGACCCCGACCAAAGCTGCGCCTCAGGGGCCGACCAGTGTCGCAGCACCGCCAAACCTATCAGGCCGCGCGGGGCGTTTCTATCGCCAATGTCATGGGGATTGCGTGGGGGCCTGTCGGGCGTTGTCCGTTCTGGACGGCCCGTGGCGGAGAGACAGGGATTCGAACCCTGGGTGGGCTTGCACCCACAACGGTTTTCGAGACCGCCCCGTTCGACCACTCCGGCACCTCTCCGCGAAGGGTCTGTGGCGGCTCGTTTAGCGGCGCGGCGAAGCGGGTGCAAGAGGGAATGGGCGATCCCATGCAGCGGGTTCACGCAATTGCGCAAATCCTGCATTGGAAACTCGGGCGCGGCTCCATATTTCTAGGGGAGCACCCTAATGGAGGTCCCATGCTGCGTCATGCCATCGCCCTGAGCGCCTGTCTCTCTCTTGCCCCGCTGGCCGCGCTGGCCTCGCCCCGGATCGACGCCCTGCTGGATGCCGTCGGCATGGAGCGGATGCTGGACCTGATGCGTGCCGAGGGCCTTGTCTATGGCGACGAGCTCGCCGCGGATTTCCTGGGCGGGCCGGGGGGCACGTCCTGGGATGCGGCGGTGAGCGCGGTCTATGACACGGACCGGATGCGCGAGACCCTCAAGACCGGATTTACCGACAGCTTCGACGAAGACATGCTGAGCCCGCTGGAGGCCTTCTACGGCTCCGAGACCGGGGTCGAGATCGTGGCGCTGGAGATCGCGGCGCGCGAGGCGTTTCTGGACCGGGATCTGGAGGACGCGACCAAGGCACAGATCCCCGAGCTGCAGGCGAGCAATCCCGAGGCCTTCGACCAGGTGACGGCCTTCATCGAGATCAATGATCTGGTGGACCAGAACGTGGTCGGCGCGCTGAATTCCAACTACGCCTTCTATGTCGGGCTGATGGAGGGCGGCGGCTTCCCCAGCGATCTGAGCGAGTCGGACATTCTTGCGGATGTCTGGGGCCAGGAGGGCGAGATCCGCCAGAACACGACCGAATGGCTCTATGCCTTTCTGCTGACTGCCTATCTGCCGTTGGAGGCGGACCGGATGGAGGCGTATCTCGACCTGTCACGCTCCGAGGCCGGGCAGGCCTTTACCCGTGCGCTCTTTGCCGGGTTCGACGAGATGTTCATCGAGGTTTCGCGCGGGCTGGGCATGGCGGCCTCGCGGTTCATGGCAAGCGAAGAGCTCTGAGCGCTCAGGGCCCCGACACCATCAGCGCCACGACCAGTGCTTCGGGGTCGGCCTCATAAAGCGCGATATCCCCGGCCATGCGCGCTGTAACCAGCGCGCGTGTCTCGGGCGGAACCCGGGCCAGATCGAAACCCGTGGCGAGGGTCGGGCCGCCAGAGGCGCGAATATCGGCCAGAAGCGCAGGGTACTGGTCGGCGACATAGGCGGACACCTCGGCCCGGCGCGCACCATAGACCGCCTCCTCGACCGCCGAGACCGGCAGGGTCACGGGCCAGAGCAAGGGGTTGCCCAGATGGTTCGCCTCGGTCCCGCAGGCTCCGAGCGCGACAAGACAGAAAAGCACGCGCATGGGCCGATAGAGCCCCGGAATTGCCTTGACTTGCAAGGGCGTGTCGAGGATAAGCCGCCATCCGCACCGGGCTCGTTCCGGTGGCGGAGCATTGAATGACGCCAAAGACAAGGCGCGCTGTTCGCGGCGATCCGGGGAACCGGGTCATGAACACCGGGGTTCCGGGGCCACAGGACGCGGTAGAAAATGAAGGAAGTTCATATGTTTGCGGTCCTCAAGACCGGCGGCAAGCAGTACAAGGTTTCCAGCGGAGATATCCTCCGTGTTGAGAAACTTGCCGCTGAAGCTGGCGACACAGTCCAGTTCAACGAGATTCTCATGGTTGACGGCACCGTTGGTGCGCCCCTTGTCGAGGGCGCCGGGGTGCAGGCCGAAGTGATCGAACAGATCAAAGGCAAGAAGGTCATCCACTTCGTCAAGCGCCGCCGGAAGCACAGCTCCAAGCGGACCAAGGGTCACCGTCAGCAGCTGACGCTGCTGCGCGTCACCGACATCCTCGCCTCCGGTGCCGATGCCTCTGGCGTCAAGGCCGCCATCGGCGCGGGCTCCGTGTCCAGCGCAGCTGTCGAAGCCGCCGCACCGGCCCCCAAGAAGAAGGCCGCCGCCCCCAAGGCCGAGGCCGCCGAGGCCCCCGCAGGCGCGGATGACCTCAAGAAGCTCTCGGGCGTTGGCCCGGCGCTGGAAAAGAAACTGCTCGAAGCCGGTGTGACCACCTTCGCGCAGATTGCAGCATGGACCGAAGAGGACGTGGCTGCTATGGACGAGAAACTGTCGTTCAAGGGTCGGATCGAGCGTGAAGGCTGGATCGCACAGGCCCAGGAACTGGCAAACAGCTGATAGGAGGCACACGGTATGGCTCATAAAAAAGCAGGCGGCTCATCCCGCAACGGCCGCGACTCCGCTGGCCGCCGTCTTGGCGTCAAGAAGTTCGGTGGCGAAGTCGTCATTCCGGGCAACATCATCCTGCGTCAGCGCGGCACCAAGTGGTGGCCGGGCGACAATGTTGGCATGGGCAAGGATCACACCCTCTTCGCAACCGCGGAAGGCAATGTTTCCTTCAAGAAAGGCTTCAAAGGCCGCACCTTTGTTTCCGTTCTGCCAGCCGCAGAGGCCGCTGAGTAAGCCGCTCCCAATTCAGGACCCAGGTTCCTGACGGACCGGCCTCCAAGGCCGGTCTTTTTCGTTTTGCGCCCCGTTTTTTGCAATCGCAGCATCGCGCTGCCCCATCAGGGTCCGAGGCTATGAGTGTTGCCATAGGCAGCTTCCTCGTTTTCGCCGCCAGTCAGGTCGGAACCCCCGGCCCGGCGAACATGGCGTTGATGACGACCGGGGCCCGGTTCGGGTTGCGGCGGGCGCTCCCCTTCGTGGCGGGCGTGATCGCGGGCAAGCAGCTGATCATCTGGCCCATGGGGTTCGGCCTTCTGGCGCTGGGGACCCAGCACCCGTGGATCTTCGAGACCCTGAAATGGATCTCGGCCGCCTATATCTGCTGGCTTGCCTGGCGGGTGACGCAAATCCGGTTGCAACCGGGCGCGCGGGGCGACGATGTCGCGGCCCCCGGCTTTGCCGCCGGGCTGATCGTGCACCCGCTCAACCCCAAGGCCTGGGCGATGATCACGGCGGGGTTCACGAGCTTTACCGACCCTGGAACCCCGGCGTTTCAGGCAACTCTGGCGATCGCGCTTTGCCTGATCTCCTGCCAGATCCTGTTGCAGCCGCTTTGGGCCTGGGGAGGGTCCGCATTGGCGTCGCGGGTTGCTGGAACCCCTGCGGAGCGTGGCCTGATGTACGCGCTCGCAGGACTGACACTGGCCAGTGTGCTGTATGTTTTGTTCGGAGGAGGACAAGCATGACCATGGACGTGACCGCGCCCGAGAGCGTGCAGACCATCAATGCCGAGCGCTTTGTCTTGCGCCCGATCCGGCCATCCGATGCCGGGCTCATGACGCTGTTTGCCAGCGACAAGCGCGTGGCCGAGGCGACGACCTCAATCCCGCATCCCCTGCCGCCCGGCGCGGCGGAGGCCTTTATCGCACGGGTGCTCGCGCCCGAGACCGACGAGATCGTCTGGGTGATCGACGCCTCGGATTTCGGCGGTGGAGAGCTTTTGGGCGTTCTGTCCCTGCAACGCATGGATCGCGGCCAGTCCGAGATCGGCTACTGGGTCGCGCCCGCCTATTGGAATGCGGGCTTTGCCAGCGAGGCCGTGGCGGCCCTCGTGGCGGCGAACCCCTTGGCGAACAAGACGATCTTCGGCTCGGTCTTTCAGGACAACCCGGTCTCGGCCCGGGTGCTGACCAATGCGGGGTTCGACTATCTCGGCGATGCCGAAGCCTTCTCCGTGGCGCGTAACGCCAAGGTCCGAACCTGGACCTATCTCAAACGGGTGGACTGATCCCATGCAGGCGCCGGGCCACATCGTGACAACCTCCCGGCTCCGCCTGCGCCCCGTGTCGGAGGCGGATGCCGATGCGATTGTCACGGCTATCAATGATTTCGACGTGGTGCGCTGGCTCTCCCGCGCGCCCTTTCCCTATACCCGGGCGGATGCGCTGGCGTTCATCGGCAAGAATGCAGGGCATGCCGGACAGGTCTGGATGATCGAGGATGCCAGCGGTCTGGTCGGCTGTATTGGGCGCAAGCGCGAGTTCGGCTATTGGCTGGCCCGGTCTGTCTGGGGCCGGGGCTATGCGACCGAGGCCGGACAGGCGGTGGTCGACCTGCATTTCGCGGACCCCGCTGCGCCGGGCCTTCTGTCGGGGTATCACACGGGCAATGACCGCTCGGCCCATGTGTTGCGCAAGCTCGGGTTCACACCTTGCGAGGATCGCGAAATCCATGCGCTGGCCGTGGACCGCGTGGTGACGATCCATGGCATGTGGCTGGGCCCGGAGGGGTATCACGCGACCCGGGGCGGAGGAACTCATGGCTGACCAAGACCTACCGAACCTGCGCACCGCGCGTTTGCGCCTGCGTTCGCTTGAGATGCGGGATGCGCCGGATCTGGCCCGGATCGCCGGGGATCCGAGCGTCGCGCCTAACATCTTCGTGGCTACCGTGCCCTGGCCCCTCGCCGAGGCCGAAGCGCTGATCGCGCGCGATATGTGGCGCGGCGCGCTGGGGTTCCGGCTGGCGGTGCTGACCGAGGCGGGCCGGTTCATCGGCTCCATCGGGGTGAGTGCGCAGCCTCATATCTACTATTTCTTCGACCCCGCGGTCTGGGGGCACGGCTATGCGCGCGAGGCGGTAGGTGCTGTCGCCGACGCGGTCATGGCCCGGTTCGACCTGCCGGTGCTGGGGGCCGAGGTCTTCACCGACAATCCCGGCTCGGGCAAGGTCCTCGAAGCCTGCGGCTTTGCCCATGTGGGGCAGGGTATCGCGACCTCGCGCGCCCGGCTTGAGCCCGCAGACGTGTTCCTGTACGAGCGGCGGCAACCCATAAAGGCAAAGACATGAAGTTCCTCGATCTCGCCAAAGTCTATATCCGCTCCGGTGGCGGCGGGGCCGGCTGCATCAGCTTCCGGCGCGAGAAATACATCGCCCAGGGCGGCCCGGATGGCGGCAATGGCGGGCGTGGCGGCGATGTCTGGGCCGAGGCGGTCGACGGGCTGAACACGCTCATCGATTTCCGCTACCAGCAGCATTTCTTTGCCAAATCCGGCCAGCATGGCATGGGCCGGCAGCGCACGGGCAAGGATGGCGATGACATCGTGCTGCGTGTCCCCGTGGGCACAGAGATCCTCGAAGAGGACGAAGAGACCGTGATCGCCGATATGACGACCATCGGCCAACGTGTCCTGCTCGCCAAGGGCGGCAATGGCGGGTTCGGCAACCTGCATTTCAAGTCCTCCACCAATCAGGCCCCGCGCCGGGCCAATCCGGGGCAGGAAGCGGTGGAGCGCACGCTCTGGCTGCGCCTCAAGCTGATCGCGGACGCAGGGCTTCTGGGGCTGCCCAATGCGGGCAAGTCGACCTTCCTCGCCGCGACCTCCAATGCCCGACCGAAGATCGCCGATTACCCGTTCACGACCCTGCACCCCAATCTCGGTGTTGTCGGGATCGACGGGGCGGAATTCGTGATGGCTGATATTCCCGGGCTGATCGAGGGGGCCCATGAGGGGCGCGGGATCGGCGACCGGTTTCTCGGCCACGTGGAGCGTTGCGCGGTCCTGCTGCATCTGATCGACGGCACTGCCGAGGATGTGGTCGCCGATTACCAGACCATCATCCATGAGCTGGAGGCCTATGGCGGTGCCTTGGCCGACAAGCCACGGGTGACTGCCCTGAACAAGATCGACGCGCTGGATGCCGAAGAGCGGGCCGAGAAAGCCGCCGCTCTGCAGGCGGCCAGTGGCTTTCCCGTGCTGCAACTCTCTGGCGTGACCGGCGAGGGGGTGCAGGACGTGCTGCGCGCCGTCCGCCGCCGGATCGAGGGATCGCGGCAGGCCGAGATTGCCGCCAATCAGGAGCCCGAGGCATGGCAGCCCTAGAGACCGCGCGCTGCCTTGTCGTCAAGATCGGCTCGGCGCTTCTGGTGGATCAGACGAGCGGCGCACTGCGTCAGGACTGGCTCAAGGGGCTGGCACAGGACGTGGCCGACGCAAGGGCGCGGGGCTCGGATGTGATCCTCGTCTCTTCGGGCTCGATCGCGTTGGGGCGCCGGGTGCTCGGCCTCGGGACCGGGCCCCTGCCGTTGGAGCAGGCCCAGGCCGCCGCCGCCGTGGGCCAGATCCGGCTTGCCCGCGCCTATGAGGAGGTGCTCGCCCCCCATGGTCAGACCACCGCCCAGGTGCTGGTGACCCTTGAAGACAGCACGGATCGACGCCGGTATCTCAATACGCGCGCGACGCTTGGGACGCTGCTCGGCCTCGGGGTGACGCCGATCGTCAACGAGAATGACACGATTGCCACGGATGAGATCCGCTATGGCGACAATGACCGGCTGGCCGCGCAGGTCGCAGTCATGGCTGGGGCGGATCAGCTTGTGCTCCTGTCCGATGTGGACGGGTTCTACAGCGCCAATCCCGCGATTGACCCGGAGGCGCGGCGCTTCGACGTGATCGACGAGATCACGCCCGAGATCGAGGCCATGGCGGGCGACGCGGTCTCCGGCATCTCCAAGGGTGGGATGAAGACCAAGCTTCTGGCCGCACGCACGGCGACCGATGCGGGCTGCGCCATGGCGATCACCGAAGGCTCGCGCCTGCGGCCCCTGCAGGGGTTGATCGACGGCGCGCCGGTCACGTGGTTCCTGCCGCGCACGGACCCGCTGGCCGCGCGCAAGCACTGGATCGCGGCGATGAAACCGCGCGGCGAGATCACCGTCGATCCCGGCGCCCATGCGGCGCTGAGCCGGGGCAAGAGCCTGCTGCCCGCGGGGATCACGGATGTCTCGGGCCAGTTTGGGCGCGGTGACCCCGTGGCGATCCTCGGCCCGGACGGCCAGGCGCTCGGCAAGGGACTGACCCGCTACACGGCTGCCGAGGCGCGGGCCATTCGCGGCAAGCGCAGCGCCGAGATTGCCGATGTGCTGGGCTATCCAGGCCGTGCCGTGCTGGTGCACCGGGACGATATGGTCCTGTAAACCAGCCGTTCTCATGGGACCGGACGAAGCCCCGGTCTTGCCCGAAACGGGATTTCCCCGTATCCCCAATGTCCACACCAACCCCAGAGGGTCTGTCATGAAAGACTTTGCCGATATCCCCGCCCTGATGACCGAAATCGGGACCGCAGCCAAAAAGGCCGCGGCGGAGTTGGCATTCGCCCCAGCCGCACAGCGGGCCGAGGCGCTGACCAAGGCGGCGGATGCGGTCTGGGCCCGGCGCGACGAGATCATCGCCGCCAACGCATCGGATCTGGAGTTCGGCCGCAACAAGGGGCTGAGCCCCGCGATGATGGACCGTCTGGCACTCGATGAGGGACGGATCGACGGCATCGTCCAGGGCCTGCGCGCCGTGGCGGCACAAGACGATCCCGTGGGGGCCGTGACCTCGGCCTGGGATCGGCCCACCGGGCTGAAGATCCGCCGGGTGCGCACACCGCTCGGCGTGATTGGCGTGATCTATGAGAGCCGCCCGAACGTGACCGCCGATGCCGGGGCGCTCTGCCTGAAATCCGGCAATGCGGTGATCCTGCGCGGTGGCTCCGAGAGCTTCCATTCCTCGTCGCTGATCCATGCCTGTCTCGTGGACGGGCTGCGCGCCGCCGGTCTGCCCGAGGCGGCGATCCAGCTGGTCCCGACCCGGGATCGGGCCGCGGTGGGCGAGATGCTGACCATGACGGATACGATCGACGTGATCATCCCGCGCGGCGGCAAGGGGCTTGTGGGCCGGGTGCAGGCCGAAGCTCGCGTGCCGGTCTTTGCCCATCTCGAGGGGATCTGCCACATCTATCTCGACCGCGATGCGGATGCGGAAAAGGCGCGCGCCGTGATCCTGAACGCCAAGACCCGCCGCACGGGGATTTGTGGCGCTGCGGAATGCGTTCTGATCGATCGCGCGTGGTTCGATGCACACGGCGCGCAGGTCCTCAGCGACCTGATCGACGCCGGTGTGGAGGTGCGCGCGGATGAGACCCTGCAAGCGGTGCCGGGCACGGTGCCGGCGGCTGCAGATGACTATGGCCGGGAATTTCTCGACATGATCATCGCCGCCCGTGTGGTCGATGGTGTGGATGGGGCGATTGCCCATATCCGGGATCATGGCTCGCAGCATACCGACTGCATCCTGACCGAGAATGACGCCACGGCGGACCGCTTCTTTCAGCGGCTCGACAGCGCGATCCTGATGCGGAATGCCTCGACCCAGTTCGCCGATGGTGGCGAGTTCGGGATGGGGGCCGAGATCGGCATCGCCACGGGCAAGATGCATGCCCGCGGCCCCGTGGGTGCCGAGCAGCTGACCTCGTTCAAATACCTTGTCGAAGGGGATGGCACGATCCGGAGCTGACCGGATCGTCGCACTGCCTCAGGTCTGGACCGACAGCGTCGTCTCGTCGGTCCGCACCACCCGGATCGGCCGCCCCGTGACCTGTCCGAGCTCGCGCAGCAGGGCAAATTGCACCTGCGCGGGCCGGAGGTGATCAAGGGGCGCTGTTCCCGCCAATCCGTTCCACAACATTTCATCAAAGGCAAAGCGCTGCGCCGTGCCCGTATAGACCAGCGCGCCCGGCTGTCCCGTGACCCGGATCGTGCCGCCATAGGGCATCGCCGTCTCAAGGCATTGCAGGGTCAGGAAGGCCTTCTTGGCATCCGAGCGCAGCATATCCTCAGGCTGCCAGTCGATGACGAGACGCCCGCCCTGGTAGCTGCCATGGAGCGCGCCGCGCAACTCGGCCCCCTTGATCATCTGATTGACCTGCGCATCGCCATAGGCAATCCGGAAAAAGCGGATCCGCGCATTCGCGCTTTCGACGCTCTCCGCGATCAGCGCCATTTCGGGCCCTTCGCTCGCGCCGGACATCTGCAACAGCTCCAGCCCATTGCCGATTGCCCCAAGCGGGCTAATAAGATCATGACAGATCCTGGATCCTATGAGCGCGCTGAGATCCTGCGCTTGGCCTGCCTGTCCCGGATCACTCATGATCGCCTCCAACGAAAGGATGCACCGCCATGTCAGAGATGAACGCGCTTCTGGAACCGGGCATGTTCGTGCGCAATCCCGACCAACCCGAGTGGGGGGTGGGGCAGGTGCAGTCAAACATAAACAGTCGCATCACGGTCAATTTCGAAAATGAGGGCAAAGTCGTGATGGACGCCACGCGCATTGCATTGGATCGGCTTTTTGACATGGAGTGACTTTCCTAAACCGACTACTTGTGAAGGTTAACAACAACCTGAGGTTGTGTCAACGAACCAAGACGCCGATCCGTTGCATGTTCTCGGGAATGCGTTAAAGAGCGTGCCATGTTGAGCCATACGCCCCGTTTTGATGTCACGTTGGCCGAGACCGCGGCGGACATGCGCGCGGCCCAGCGGCTCCGTTATGACGTGTTCGTGGACGAGCTTGGGGGCACTGGCGCGCTGGTCGATCACGCCGCGCGGCTGGAGCGGGATGAATACGACACGATCTGCGAGCATCTACTGTTGCGCGATCTGGCGCGGCCTGCGGATGATCTGGACCAGGTGGTCGGGGTGTACCGGCTGCTGCAGGGCAAGCGCCTGCCGGCCGGACGGTCCTATTACTCCGAGGCTGAGTACAATCTGGACCCGCTCCGGGGCTCGGGCCGCAACCTGCTGGAGCTGGGCCGCTCTTGCGTCCATGCGGAATATCGCAGCGGACTGGCCATGATGGCGCTCTGGTCCGGCCTCGCAACCTATGTGGAAGAGAACGCGGTCGAGGTTCTCTTTGGCGTTGCCAGTTTTCACGGCACGGATATCGAGACGCTGCGCGCGCCGCTGTCCCTGCTGCACCACAGGCATCTGGCCCCTGCGGGCCTGCGGGTCTCGGCGCAGCCGGAGCATTTCCAGCCCATGGACCTGATCCCCGAGGCCGAGCTGGACATGGCTGCGGCGAGCCGCGCGATCCCGCCGCTCATCAAGGCCTATCTGCGGCTTGGCGGCGGCGTGGGCGAAGGGGCCTTCATCGACCATGCCTTCAACACCACCGATGTCTGTCTTGTCATGGATACCAATCGCATGTCCGCCAAGCGCAAGGCCTTCCACACCCAGCGCGCCTCATGAGCACTTGGGACGGAGACGGACCGCCGCCCGCGCCCCGGCGCTTTGGGTTGGCGGATTGGGGGCGGGTGGTGATACGCGGGCTACCCATGGCGCTGGTGGTGTTTGGCGGGCTCGTGCTGCTGCTTCTGCTGCGCCTAGTTGAACGCCCGCTCTTTGGACTGCACCGCCCCCTCACGCCCCATATCACCACATTTGTTTGCCGCATCGCGCTGGCCCTGATGGGCTTGCCACGACAGGTGACCGGCACCCCGCTGCGCGCTCAGGGGGCGCAGGTCGCCAATCACGCGAGCTGGCTCGATATCTTCGTCCTGAATTCCTGTCAGCAGGTCTATTTCGTCTCGAAATCCGAGGTAGCCGGCTGGCCCGGCATCGGGTGGCTGGCACGGGCCACGGGCACGCTCTTCATCCGTCGCGACCGCAGCGCCACTGCGGATCAGGCGCAGGCGTTTCATGCGCGCCTGCGGGCGGGGCATCACCTGATCCTCTTTCCCGAGGGCACCAGCAGCGACAGCCGCCGCGTGCTGCCCTTCAAATCCTCGCTCTTCTCCGCGTTCTTCCAACCGGATCTGCGCGAAGACAGCGCGGTGCAGCCGGTGACGGTGATCTATCACGCGCCGGACGGAGTCGATCCGCGGTTTTACGGCTGGTGGGGCGATATGGAGTTCGGCGGGCATTTCCTGCAGATGCTGGCCCAACCCCGCCATGGCCGCGTCGAGGTGATGTTTCACGACCCGATCCCGGTGCGCAGCTGCGCCAATCGCAAGGAGCTCGCCAGACGCTGCGAGGCCGTGATCCGAGCGCATCACCCCTGCGGGTCGGACCAGAGTGCGCGAACCTCGGACACGGACAGTCCGGCATCCCGATAGGCCGACAGGGCGCGCGCATCATCGCGCTTGGCCAACCGTTTGCCCGCCGCATCGCGGATCAGGCGGTGGTGGTGATAGGCGGGCACCGGCAACCCAAGCAGCGCCTGCAGCACCACATGGATCGCCGTGGCCTCGAACAGGTCGCGCCCCCGCACCACATGGGTGATCTCCTGCGCCGCATCATCGACCACCACCGACAGGTGATAAGAGGTCGCCATGTCCCGCCGGCAGAGCACCACATCGCCGACGCGGTCCACAAGCCCGTGGGGCGCGAGGGTGATCTCGCCCTGTTCGCCCGCGAGACCCGCACCGGTCTCGACAAAGCGCAGCGCGTCCGGTGCGCAGCGCGCCACCGCCGCCGCCATATCCAGCCGCAGCACCGCGCCCACGGGCCGGGGGCCCTTGCGGGACCGCCCTCGGCAAGTGCCGGGATAGATCACTCCGTCCGGGCCCAGCAGGGGCGCGCCCTCTTGCGGGGCGCGGGTTGCCTCGGCGATATCGCGCCGCGTGCAGGTGCAGGGATAGAGCAGACCGTCTGACCAAAGGCGATCGAGCGCGGCGTCATAGGACGCCTGCCGCTCGGACTGCCGCATTACCGGGCTCGGCCATGCCAGCCCGAGCCATGCGAGATCCTCGTAGATCAGTGCCTCCCATTCCGGGCGCGCGCGGCTCTGGTCGATGTCTTCGATCCGCAAGAGGAAGGTGCCGCCCGCCGCCTCGGCCATCTCCGCCGCCGTGCAGGCCGAGAACCCATGGCCGAGATGGAGCGGACCGGTGGGCGAGGGGGCAAAGCGCGTCTTCATGGGGCGTTTCGGGGTGCGCGGATCACTCCGCCGCGAGCGGTTGCCCGAGCCAGTCCATCCAGGCGGCCTTGGCGCGGTCCGTATAGCCCTTGTAGCGCTCCTTGCGGCCCCGGCGGCCCCCGCGCACCCCGTCAAGGGGCGGGAAGAGCCCGAAATTCACGTTCATCGGCTGGAATGTCTTGGCCTCGGCCCCGCCGGTGATGTGATGGATGAGCGCGCCCATGGCAGTTTCCTGCGGTGGCCCCTCGACCGGCTGGCCGAGGATCTCGGCCGCGGCCATCCGACCAGCGAGCAGGCCCATGGCGGCACTTTCCACATAGCCTTCGACCCCGGTGATCTGACCGGCAAAGCGCAGGTTGGGGCGTTTGCGCAGGCGCATCTGCGCATCCAGCAGGGTCGGCGAGTTGATGAAGGTATTGCGGTGGATCCCGCCGAGACGGGCAAAGCGCGCCTCTTCCAGCCCCGGGATCATCCGGAGCACTTCGGTCTGCGCGCCGTATTTCATCTTCGTCTGGAACCCGACGATGTTGTAAAGCGTGCCGAGCGCATTGTCCCGGCGCAGCTGGACCACCGCATGGGCCTTGATGTCCGGCTGGTGCGGGTTCGTCAGGCCCACGGGCTTCATCGGGCCATGGCGCAGGGTCTCGCGGCCCCGCTCGGCCATCACCTCGATCGGCAGGCAGCCGTCGAAATATCCCGCCGTCTCGCCCGGTTTGAACTCGGTCTTCTCGGCGGCCAGCAGGGCATCGATGAAGGCCTCGTACTGGTCGCGATCCATGGGACAGTTGAGATAGGCGGTCCGCTCTTCCTCGGTCTCGCCCTTGTCATAGCGCGACTGCATCCATGCCTTGGACATGTCGATACTGTCGAAATAGAGGATCGGCGCAATGGCGTCGAAGAAGGCGAGGCTTTCCTGTCCGGTCTCGGCGGCAATCGCCTCGGCCAGCGCGCCCGAGGTCAGGGGGCCGGTCGCGATGATCCAGGTTCCGTCCTCGGGCAGGGCGGTGATTTCGTCCCCATCGAGGGTGATCCTCGGATGGGCCAGAAGCCGCTCGGTCACCGAGGCCGCGAACGGGTCGCGGTCCACAGCCAGCGCGCCACCGGCGGGCAGGGCGTGGCGATCCGCCATCTCCATGATGAGACCGCCCGCGGCGCGCATTTCCCAATGCAGGAGCCCCACGGCGTTCTGCTCGTCATCATCGGAGCGGAAGGAGTTCGAGCAGACCATCTCGGCCAGATGCCCGGTCTTGTGGGCAAAGGTGCCGACCTTGGGCCGCATCTCGTGGATGACGACATTGACGCCCATCTGGGCGGCCTGCCAGGCGGCTTCGGATCCGGCCATGCCGCCGCCGATGATGTGGAGTGTGTGATCTGCTGTGCTCATGGGCCTCGATATAGAGGCTCATGAGCGGGATGGAAATGTCGGATTGACGACCCCGGCGGGCTGAGGGGCGACGGGTGCGATCCGCCGCCGCGCGGGCCGCGCCGAGGGTTATTCGTCCTCGGCGCCATCCTCGTCCTCGCCCTGATCGGCGATATAGGCCACCGAGACGACCTGTTCGCCCGGCGCGGTGTTGAACACCTTCACGCCGCCTGCCGCGCGGGAGCGGAAGCTGATCCCGTCCACCGGGCAGCGGATCGACTGGCCCGTGGAGGTGGCGAGCATGATCTGGTCGTCCAGCTCCACCGGGAAGCATGCAACCAGCGGGCCGCCCCGCATCGCCTTGTCCATGGCCGTCACACCCTGGCCACCACGCCCGCGGACAGGGTAGTCATGGCTGGAACTGATCTTGCCCGTCCCGCCGGAAGTGATCGTCAGGATCAGGTCCTCGGCCGCCGACATCTCGGCATAGCGCTCGGGGCTGAGCTGCCCGGCCTCAACGGTCTCTTCATCATCGCTCTCGGCTTCATCCGCAAGCCCGGCCACGGCCCGGCGCATCTTGAGATAGGCGGCGCGCTCCTGCGGGTCGGCCTCGAAATGCCGGATCACCGCCATGGAGACGACTTCGTCGCCCTCGGCCAAGCGCACACCGCGCACGCCCGTGCTGTCACGGCCCTTGAAAACCCGGACATCCGTGGTGCGGAAGCGGATCGCACGCCCCGAGGCGGTGATCAGCATAACATCGTCATCCTCGGAACAGATCCGCGCCTTCACAAGGCTCACCCCCTCGGGCAGCTTCATGGCGATCTTGCCGTTGGACTTCACATTCGTGAAGTCTGACAAGGCGTTACGACGCACATCTCCGGCAGAGGTTGAAAAGACGATCTGCAGGTCGGACCAGTCTTCCTCGTCCCGGTCCACGGGCATGATCGCCGCGATGGAGGTGCCGGTTGGAATCGGCAGCACGTTGACGATGGCCTTGCCGCGGGCATTGCGTCCGCCCGAGGGCAGTCGCCATGTCTTGAGCTTGTAGACCATCCCGTCCGTAGTGAAGACCAGAAGCGGCGTGTGGGTATTCGCGACAAACAGCGTCGTGACCACGTCGTCTTCCTTGGTGTTCATCCCCGACAGGCCCTTGCCACCGCGTTTTTGCGCGCGGAATTCGACCAGCGGGGTGCGCTTGATATAGCCGCCCGAGGTGACGGTGACTACCATGTCCTCGCGCTCGATCAGGTCCTCGTCTTCCATGTCACCGGACCACTCGGTGATCTCGGTGCGGCGCGGCACGGCGAACTGCTCGCGGACCTCGCGCAGCTCGTCCGAAATGATCGCCATGATCCGCGAGCGGGAGCGCAGAATGTCCAGATATTCCTGGATCTTACCCGCCAGTTCCTGCAGCTCGTCGGTGACTTCCTTGACGCCAAGCTGGGTCAGGCGCTGCAGACGCAGCTCGAGGATCGCGCGGGCCTGGGTCTCGGACAGGTTGTAGGTCCCGTCGTCGTTCATCGTGTGGGTTGGGTCGTCGATAAGACGGATGTAATCGGCGATGTCCGCGGCGGGCCAGCGACGGGTCATCAACTTCTCGCGGGCCTCGGCGGCGTCGGCGGAGGCACGAATGGTGGCCACGACCTCATCCACATTGGACACAGCCACGGCCAGACCGCAGAGGATATGGCTCCGCTCGCGGGCCTTGCGCAGGTCGAAGGCCGTACGGCGCGCCACAACTTCCTCGCGGAAGGTGATGAAACTGCTGAGGAAATCCTTCAGCGTCAGCTGCTCGGGCCGCCCGCCATTCAGCGCCAGCATGTTGCAGCCGAAGGAGGTCTGCATGGGCGTGAAGCGGTAGAGCTGGTTCAGCACGACCTCGGGCGTCGCATCGCGCTTCAGCTCGACCACCACGCGGACGCCGATCCGGTCACTCTCGTCCTGCACATGGGCGATGCCCTCGATCCGCTTCTCGCGGACCAGCTCGGCGATCTTCTCGATCATCGAGGCCTTGTTAACCTGATAGGGGATCTCGTCGAGCACGATGGCGTAGCGATCCTTGCGCAGCTCCTCGATCCGGGTCTTGGCGCGGATGATGACCGAGCCGCGCCCCTCCAGATAGGCCTTGCGCGCGCCGGACCGTCCGAGGATCTGCCCGCCCGTGGGGAAATCCGGGGCCGGGACGTATTGCATTAGGTCCTCAACCTCGAGATCCGGGGTCTCGATCAGCGCGAGCGTCGCGTCGATCACCTCGCCGAGATTGTGGGGCGGAATATTCGTGGCCATACCGACCGCGATACCGCCAGCCCCATTGACCAGCATGTTCGGGAAACGCGCCGGAAGGACCGTCGGCTCCTGATCCTTGCCGTCGTAATTGTCCTGAAAATCGACGGTGTCTTTCTCGATATCCGCCAGCAGCGAGGCGGCGGGTTTGTCCATCCGCACCTCGGTGTACCGCATGGCCGCCGGGTTATCTCCGTCCATGGAGCCGAAATTGCCCTGTCCATCGAGCAGCGGCAGCGACATGGAGAAATCCTGCGCCATCCGCACCAGCGCGTCATAGATCGCCCCATCCCCGTGCGGGTGGTATTTGCCCATGACATCGCCCACGGGCCGCGCCGACTTGCGATAGGCCTTTTCGTGAGAGTTCCCGGTTTCGTGCATGGCATAGAGAATCCGCCGATGTACCGGTTTGAGCCCATCACGCAGATCCGGGATCGCGCGGCTGACGATCACGCTCATGGCATAATCGAGATAGGAGCTCTTCATCTCCTCCGCGATGGAGATGGTCGGCCCCGTATAATCGGACCCGCCGCCGGGGGTTTCGTCCATGTTCTCAGGGGGTTCCGGGGTGTCGGTCACGTGGGCCGAACTCCTATGTCAGAGGCACAATATTTAGTCCTTTGGAGTATAACAGAACCTTTATCTTGCGCACAAGTTGTGCATGACATTTACGAGCAGCCTCTGCCATGGAGTGCTAACATGCTGTTCTTATTGAATTCTTAAACACGATATGTCTCGATGAAGGGAACGGACCGGAACGGAGACGCATATGGCAGGCCACGAGACCGAATTGATGCTGCGCGGATACGGGTTGACCACGGCGGAGATGTATTACCGCATGCCCGACCATCCCAGCGTTCTGAACACCTTCATCTGGCAGGATTATGACCTCGCGCCGGACTACCCGGCGCTGTTCAAGTTCATCGAATTCTGGCAGGCCGAGATCGAGGGCGCGCTGCATTCCGTGCGATTTGCCCATCGCAAGATGATCTCGCCCGGTGAGTGGCGCCATGTCACCCATGAGCTGCCGCTGCACTGACGCGGCGGATCTGGGGTCCGCGGGATCTAGCCCGTCAGGCGCGCGCGGGCCTCGGCACGGTTGCCCGTGGCGGGCACCAGCGATGCCACCCGGCCGAGCCCGAAGGGCGGCATGCCGGAATAGATCGCTTCATAGGCCCCGTCGCGCACCAGATAGGTTTCGTGCCAGATCCCCACATCGCCCCGCGCGCCTTTCATCCGTTTGTTGAACGCGGTCCAGGCGGGGCGGTGGTGATGGTCCTCGGCGCGCGCATACGCCTCCAGATGATCGAAGCTGCGCCAGTATTGCACCGTGATCCCCAGGCCCACGCCGCTATGGCCGAGAAACCCGGTTTCATCCGCCGGTAAGGCCTCCAGCTCCTTGATCATCCGTGGCATGGCAAAAAGTGCGGGCAGCCATTTGGCGATCTTCCATGGCTTGTTGATCCGCATGCCGATCAGGAACAGCACGAAATCCCCGTCGATCTGCGCCGCCATGCGGTCCTCGATGATATGTGCGATCCCGTACCCTCCCCGTGGTTGCCCGCGCACAGGCTAGAGACGCAGCGATGTCTTGCCAACTGTGCGCCACGTGCGGGCGGCCGAGCTCAGCTGCGCCGCGCCCGGATCAGGGCCAGCGCCCAGAGCAGGGCGAGACCGAGGCTGATCACCATGTTCCAGCTCGCCATGGAAAGGCCCAGCATCTCCCACGCGACCTCGTCACAGCGCACGAGCGGGGCCTCCATGATCGAGGCCAGCAGGTCCTCGGGGCTCATGCCGGTGATGTCGCCGGAGGTGCAGGTGGTGGGCCCTTCCCACCAGCCGCGTTCCACCCCGGTGTGGTAGCCGCCGATCCCTGCGGTGGTCAGCGCGCCGCCGAGACCAAGCCAGGCTGCAAGGGGGGAGACGAGGCTCAGCCCCCCGGCCGCCACCGCGACCGCATGGGGCCAGCGCTGCCAGAGGCACATGGCGCAGGGGGCAAGCCCGCCGAGATGCTGAAAGCCGAAGGCGCCCAGCAGCATGGCAAGAGACCCGCCAGCGGCGATCAGTGCGAGCATGCGGGGATTATCGAGCATCGAGACCTCTGAGACCGGCGGATGGGTGTTCTTCGCCCATGTCCCGGGGCGCCGCAAGGCCCCGGCGGATCACAATCAGAGGCCGACCCATGATTTCAGGAGGCTGATGACCGTCGCACCGGCGAAGAGAAGCGTTCCGATCCAGGCGGTCCCGATAAGCGCGCCCAGAACGACAAGGATCCCGTCCCGCTGCAGCAGGCCCATTGCAACGATGACCACCGCGATGCCGGGCACCGTGTTGGTCGAGGGCAGGGGCACGAGAATCGACGCGCTGAACAGCACCAGTGCCAGCCCGACAATGCGGTCTGCGGGGGCGTGGGTCAGGGCCGCAAGCCGGGGGCGGCTGACACCTTCGAGCCGCCGCAGCCAGGGTTCGGCGCGTGTTGCGAGGCTCGACAGGCTCTCGGTCTTGACCTCCCGCGCGCTCAGCCGCTCTGGCAGCCAGGGGGTCTGGCGTCCGAACAGGATCTGGGCCGACACGAACATGAGCGGCAAGGCCACAACTTGCGGAACGCCGTAAAGAAACGGGATGCAGCAGGGCAGGGCGAGGATCAGCAGGAACAGCCCGAATGCTTGCTCATGGAGCTGCGTCATCACCCAGCCGAGGGACACGGATGTGCCCTCCGCATCCTCCGCCAACTGGTGAAGGCGTTGCGAGATGGACAAATCCTCAGACGGTGATGCCATCGGGCGAGGCTCCTGATCTAGGCGCGCTCGGACCATGAGGGCGCGTTGCAAGGGGGCTAGCAAATGCGCTTCGCCATGGCCAGAGCCAGACCGCAGGGGGGACCGGGAAAAGCTGTGCGGTCTCGGTGGGCTTTGATGGCAGGACGCATGGGACGGACCAGAGGCAGACACCGTCGGTGCCGGGATCTTCACACCCCGGCGCGGGTCCGCCCAAAACCAGAAGTGGGTCGGGTGGGGGCCAGCCCCGTTTAGGGCGCGGCGCTGCCCGTGGTTCAGCATAGAGATCGCCCCGGGGTCCAAATTCCCGTGTATGAGCCTGGCCGGGTGCGTGCGCCACTGCCGCAGGCTGGCCTGCGGCGATGCTCGAGTGCGCTCGTTGCAGATGCAACAAACCTCTGGCGCTTTTGCGTGGTCCGGCTACACTCGTCCCAGCCGGGGCCGCGATGGCAGAAGACCGATCCGCCCCGGGCGATATGTGATTGCAGTCGTTCCAGGGAGGGAACACCATGAACAGCCTTATGAAGACCGTCCTCACGGGGGCGGTGGCCCTGACGCTTGGCGCGGGCGCTGTGGCGGCCCAGGAGGTCACGCTCCGGTGCCAGCATTTCCTGAGCCCGCAAGGGTCGGTGCCCAAGTTTTTCATCACGCCCTGGGCGGAGAAGATCGAGGCGGACTCCGACGGGCGCATCAAGGTCGAGATCTATCCGGCGATGCAGCTGGGCGGCAAGCCACCCGCGCTCTATGACCAGATCCGCGACGGGGTGATCGATTGCGGCTGGGCCCTGCCGGCCTATACGCCCGGGCGCTTTCCCGAGAGTGAGGCGTTTGAGCTGCCCTTCATGACGACCATGTCCGCCGAGGCATCGTCCCGGGCCGCCTGGGAGTTCACCGAGAAATACCTGATGGAACGGATGGGGGATATCCACCTTATGGCCGTCCATGTCCATGGTCCCGGTGTGATCCACAAGAAGGGCGATCCGATTATGGGGACGGCTGATTTCGACGGGCTGAAGCTGCGCGGACCCTCGCGGCAGGCCAACAAGCTGCTGGAGACGCTCGGGGCGACGCCCGTGGGCATGCCGGTCCCGGCCTTTCCGGAATCCCTGTCGAAAGGGATCGTGGATGGGGGCGTGATCCCGTGGGAGATCGTGCCGCCCCTCAAGGTGCATGAGCTGGCCGACAGCCATACCCAGATCGGCGGAGACCGGGCGCTCTATAATACGTTTTTCGTCTGGGGGATGAACAAGGCCAGCTATGACCGGCTGCCGGAGGACCTCAAGGCGATCATCGATGCCAATTCCGGGCTGGAGGCGTCTGCCTGGGCCGGGCGCGCCATGGATCAGGGGGACGAGCTGGGCGAGGGCGTCGTCGCTGGAACGGACAACAAGATCCACGTGCTGGATGACGGCACGGTCTCGGAGCTGCGCAAGATCGGGGATGATCTGACGGCGGCCTGGGTCGCCGAGATGGAGAGCAAGGGCCTGCCCGGTGCGGCCATGGTCGAGGATGCTAAGATGTTCGTGACCAAGCACGAAAACGGCGGCAGCTAGGCGCGTCCGCAGGTCCCGCATGTCGGGGCCTGCCACAGATCCCACTTCAGCCGGGGCAATCGGAGACCGGGGCGCGACACGCATGCGCGTCGCGCGGACCCGCGCAGCCCCGGCGCACGCCGCGGGGCGGGCGGTGTTCTGCCCCTTGCGTCCCTGCCTGAGCAGGGTACATCAGGGACCGACCCAAGGGGACGGTCCCGGCCTGTTCCTGCCCGCCAGAGTAAGAGATACGCTCAGATGATCGCACCGACCCTGGAGGCCCGGACGGGCCGCGTGCTCGAAGCGCTGGCGCGGTGGCTGGCCTATGGCGGTGGTCTTGTCCTCGTGGCGATTGCCCTGCTCACCGTGGCCTCAATCACCGGGCGCGCCCTGATCGGGCTCGGGCTGGGCCCGATCACCGGGGATTTCGAGCTTGTGGAGGCTGGCTGCGCCGTGGCGATCTTTGCCTTTCTGCCCTGGTGCCAGCTCAAGCGCGGCCATGTGACGGTGGATATCTTCGTGGACCGTCTCCCGGCGCGGCTCAAGGCGCTGACCGGCCTGATCGGGGACATGCTCATCGCGCTGGCGGCGGGCGTGATCTTCTGGCGGCTCTGGCTCGGGTTTGGCGAGAAGTTTCCCTATGGCTCCGACGCTCTGCGCGAGACCCTCTCGATGGGCTATAAACCGTTCTTCCCGGAAACCACCTATGAGCTCGAGTTGCCGATCTGGATCCCCTATGCGCTGGCCGTTACCGGGGCTGCGGTCTTCGTGCTGGTGGCGCTCTACACGGTCTGGCGCAGCCTGAACTGGGTACTTGCCGGGCGGGAGGCCACGCCATGAGCGGGATCGAACTGGCCCTGATCGCCTTTGCCCTGATGCTCGGGGCGATCTTTCTGCGGGTGCCGATCGCCGTGGCCATGGGGCTGACGGGGTTCTTCGGCACCTGGATGGTGCTGGGGCATCCGAACGCGACCCTGAGCCAGCTCAAGACCCTGAGCTATGACACGTTCTCGAGCTATTCGCTCTCCATCGTGCCGCTCTTTTTGCTCATGGGGCAGTTCGCGACCAAGTCGGGTATGTCCGCCGCGCTGTTTCAGGCCGCGTCGGATTGGCTGGGCCATCGCAAGGGCGGGGTGGCCATGGCGGCGGTCGGGGCCTGTGCGGGCTTCGGCGCGGTCTGCGGGTCTTCGCTCGCCACAGCCTCCACCATGGGGCAGGTGGCCCTGCCGGAAATGCGCAAGCGCGGCTATTCCGACAGCCTGAGCACGGGCGTGCTGGCGGCGGGCGGCACGCTTGGGATCCTCATTCCGCCCTCGGTCATCCTCGTGATCTACGCGATCCTGACTCAGCAGAACATCGTCAAGATGTTCATCGCAGCGCTCATCCCGGGCATCATCGCGGCGCTGGGGTATATGCTGACCGTGGCGATCTATGTGCGGATCAAGCCCGATGCAGCCACCACCGCGGCCCGGATCCCCGTGGCCGAGCGGATGCGGACGCTCTGGCGGATCTGGCCGGTCGTGCTGATCTTCGGGCTGGTGATGGGCGGGATTGCCGGGGACTGGAACTGGGCACAGGATGGGGTGCAGGCGCTGTTCACACCCACCGAAGGGGCCGCCGTGGGGGCGGTTGCCACGGGGCTCTATGGCTGGGCGACCGGCGGGCTGACCTGGCGCGGGTTGCTCGATTCGATCCTGCAGACCGCAAGCGCCTCGGCGATGATTTTCTTCATCGTTCTGGGCGCGCAGCTCTTCAACTCCTTCCTCGCCTTCACCCAGGCGCCGCAACAACTGGCCGAATGGGTGACGACACAAGGGTTTGCGCCGCTGATGGTGCTGTCGGCGATGCTGCTGTGCTATCTGGTCTTCGGCTGCGTGATGGACAGCCTGTCGATGATCCTGCTGACCATTCCGATTTTTTTTCCCATCGTGCAGGCCCTGGATTTCGGCCTGACACCGGAGGAGGCCGCGATCTGGTTCGGCATCCTCGCGCTGATCGTAGTGGAGGTCGGTCTCATCACGCCCCCCGTGGGGATGAACCTGTTCATCATCAACTCGATGGCGAAGGATGTGCCCATGGGGCGGACCTATCGTGGTGTCGCGCCCTTCGTGGCCTCGGACCTGATCCGGGTGGTGGTTCTGGTCAGCTTCCCGGGGATCACCCTGTGGCTTGTCGGGGTGATGTTCTAGGGGCGGCCAAGGGCTTTTTTGCTCTGGACGCGGTGGCTCTGTGGCGGTAGCACACCCGCGTGCCCGAGTGGCGGAATTGGTAGACGCAGGGGATTCAAAATCCCCCGCCGCAAGGTGTAAGGGTTCGAGTCCCTTCTCGGGCACCATATTGAAAGCATTTGGGAATTTCTCCTCCCGGCCCGCTTTCTTGGCCGCGTTTGTTATGCCAATACCCACACCCATACCCACTTTCTCATTTCGTTTTTGTTCCGTTCCAGGACCGCCCCGTGCGAATCCTAGAGATCATGCTGTGCGTCACGGAGTACCTTTTGGCGATTTCCACGTTAGTCAGGCCAGCGGCGATCAGGGACCGAATTCGCAAGATGTCTCGGTCGGATAGCTTGGCTCGATTGTTCGAACTTCCCGCCTGATCGCCGTTACTGCTGCGGCCACGCTCGCCCGCTTGCCGCATGTTCTCCTCGTGAGTCCCTGCCGCGATGTGATGCGGGTTGCAGCATCTGGGATTGTCGCAAGAGTGAAGCGCGTGGCGACTCCCAAGTGGCTCACCGTTAATAAGCTCCCATGCCATTCTGCTGGCAATCTTCACATTCCCATCGACCTTTAGAATTCCGTACCCAGCGCCCTTTGTCCCCGCTTGCCACTCCCAGCAATCATCATTGTCGGGACGCACATCGACCTTGGACCAGAAGCGCGCGATAGTGATTGGACTGTACCCACTTTCGTTACCCATCACTTCCTCTTTCTCTGCGCTGATTTCGACATTTTCTTCTGAGACGCCCGCGCCCGGTATTTCTGCACCATGGCGGTCGTCTTGTGGCCGGTTACGGCTTGGATCTGGGCGTCACTGCACCCCGCCTCGGCAAGCTCCACAGCGGCGTTTGAGCGCCAGCCGTGGGCCACATAGCCCAGAACCTTGGCGGCGGTCCTGACCCGTCTGATAGCCCGCGACACCGCATCGTAGCCCATGGGCTCGGTTAGGTTCTTCGCGAGGATGAACTTGCCCTTGCGGGGCATGGCGTCGAGGTAATCCCTAAGCGGCTTGGGGCAGTAGACCGACAGCCGGGTCGCCGTCTTGTCCTGCACCACGTCCATGAATTCCCCGTCATAGTGCGCCCATTCCATTTTGCAGCAGTCTCCCGGCCTCTGCCCGGTGAAGACCCCCAGCATGTAGGCAGTGAGGGCGTCAGCCTCGTCGAGCGAGCGGCAGGCGTTCACATATGCTTTGCGGGCCTTGTCCGGCCATGGCTCATACTCGCGCTGCTTTCCGAACAGCTCTATGCCCTTTGCCGGGTTGTCTTTGATCCAGTCAAGCCGGATCGCGTGGGCGAACAGCAGGGACATGACTTGCACGATATAGTCAGCCTTGCGGGGCGTTGCGGCGTACTTCTCATGTGCCGCCCGAACGTGGGCGCGGGTGGTGAACCGGACATCGCGGTCGGCATTCTTTTCCAGGATCAGGTTTATAATCGGGTCGTATTTCCGGCGGGTGCCGGTGGCGAGCGCCTTGTAGCGCCGGGAGGCCTTGTAGCTGTCCACCAAGGCTTTCCAGCTCGTCGCGGGGGCCTTCGTCAGCTCCGGCGCGCGACCACTGCGCAACTCCCAATACTTGGCGTCAAACTCGGGCGTGTCTTCGGCGAACGGGATCAAGACAGAGCGCTCCCGGCGCTTGCCGTTCTCGGTCCACGTGATCCGGTAATGCACCTTGCCGTTGACGCGCTTTGTGTACGGGCGGGCCTTTCGGGTCATAGCTCAAAGCCCTGATCGGGCCGGTGCGCGTCCCCACGCATTACGCTTTTCAGCTGCTCCACATCCCACCTATCGAAGTTCACCGGACGCGGCAGCGCGCCTTGCTCGACCAGCCTACGAAATTCCTTCGTGGACATGTCAAGCAGGCGTGCAGCGCCAGTGTCTTTGACAAAGAGGGGTGTCGCGGGCACGGTCTATCCTTTCTCAGCTATGGGTTACTCTTGAAGTTGCTCGCTGATCTTGAGTGTGACTTTTTCAGCTTCGGCCAGCTTGTCGGCGACTTCCAAGCCGTAGTCTCGCCATTCGTCGGCGCTCGCGTCGTCACGCGGCTCAACCGGAACTGCGAAGTCGATCTGGGTTAAACCGGCTGCCATATCGTCTAGCCTGTCAGCCAAGTGTCGCATTTCAGATTTGATCATCGTCTCATTCCTTCCGTGTGTGGGGGCTAGCCGGGGCGATCAGGTGCCCCGGCGCTCTGAGTTATTCCCACATAGGGGCCTCCATACCGGGGCCAGATACCCGGCGGTCGGCTGTCTAGCGGACTGCGCATTCCCCTGATCGCAAGCGAGCCGCGCAGCGGGCCTCAGCTCGGGGCGTCTATGCGGCGGTGATCGGGTTCGAAGAATGACCATCGCCTCTATCCTTTGTCCTGCTGCGCGGCGCTCGGCACGTCATAGGCATCGACAGCCACGTTCATCGCGGCTCGCGCCATTTTCTCCCACTTGGCACAGTCGGCTCGCAGCTGCGCGTTCTCTTTCTCCAGCTCCGCGATACCGTTGACCTCGTGCCGCGTTTCGCCTTGCACGCTGTTTTGCGCGGGGTCGTTGCGGTAGAACAGCTCAGCCATGGCGCTGGGGTGTTCGCGCAGATGGATGGTGTCAGCGGCGATAGGTGACGCCAGCAGGCACGTTAGCAGGGTTGCTCGGATCATTCTCTCGCCTCCATGTTCGCTTCAAATACCGCCCGCGCAAACCCGCGCGGGGTCAGGTTGCGGATCAGCTTGGTTTTCCGCGAAGACCCACCCAGCCGCATGAACTGCCGGGACCCGCGAATGATGCGCCCGCTCTTGGTCTCGCGCTCCAGTATCTCGGGCGTGACCGGGCGAGCTTCGGGGAAGACGAACCCGCCCCCGAACCATGCCCCGGTTTTCTTCGTGTAGGCGTCTCGCGGCGCGATGTATCTGGGCCATTCGGGGTGCTCCTCTTCCTCGGGCAGGTAGCCCCCGAATTGGAACGGATCCCATATGGCATCCGGCTTGCGCCACAGCGTGCACAGCCGCCCGATTGGGTTTTCCACGAGCCAAGCAGCCCCTGCGGCCTCGGCCTCCTCAGCGACCAGCGTAGCGCGCCTGACGGCCCTTGCCTGGAAGTGCGGGTCCTTTTCCGCTTTCTTCGCGAAGTGCTTGGCCCCCGACGCTGTGAGATCGTCACACGGTGGCCAGCCCAACACGAGCTTGCGGCCCGGTCGGCGGAGGACAGCGCGAACAACGGTCCACCCTTCGGCCCCGGGGTCGAGGTCTGCCGGGATGAAGGCGACGTTGCCGTGACTGGAAAATGTCGCGTGTTCTTTGTCAAAACACAGGCACTCATGGCCCGCAGCAGCCCAGGGCTCAACGGCAATGCCGGAGTGATCGAACAGAGACAGGACAATCATTCTCTTGCCTCCATGTCATGCTTCGCTTCAAACGGCCTCATTTTCCGCAACCCTCACACATCGGCATAAACAGATTGGGCTGCGCCTTGTCCGGCTTGGGCTTGTTCTCGCCCCAGCCGAATTTGTGCAGGTGCAGCGCCTCGGCTTCTAAGTCGTCAAGCCAAGCCCCCCACTCAGGGTCATAGGCCGCCGCTTCTATTCGCTCCTCAGGGCTTTGCATGGTGCCGCACATACACTCACCAGACCTACAGAGTGCCCTTGCAACTGGGTTGAGGGGAATGTTGCGCGTTGCGAGGTATTCGTCGCGAAGCTCGGGCGTCCAATCGTGGATAAGGTTGAAGTAGATGTTGCTTTGAGCGCCGGGGTCTATGCGTCCGCGCGCCATGTTCTTTTTGCGGTTCTCACTCTCGGCCTTGTATGCCCCGGTCAGGAGAAGCACGCGCACGCCTCTTTGGCCTTTCCGGAGCTCAGACGATACTGCGCTCCGAAAGGGTTGTGCCTTTAGCACTCGATACGCATAGCTGTGCGCGTCGCGACCTTTTCCGAAGAACCCTTTTCGCAGCACATATTCCTCATACGAGGTTCCGGCATCTGCAATGATCAGGGGCGCATCGGTTCCGTAGTTTGCCTGGACAAAGTGCGTTGTGCCCTTGAGCCCGCAGCCAGTGTGTCCGTGAATTGTCGCCGCAATTGGTAGCCCCAGCTCGACAGCAAGCGCATGGCAGGCGGCGCTATCGTTGCCGCCTGAGACCAGCGTTACAACGTACTTGGGGGAGTATAGCTCCATGGCAAGATTTACGTAGAACGCGCTCTGCGCGATGGCTTCGTCAAGCGTCTTTGGCGCTTCGGGCGGTAGCATCATTGGCCTGCCTCCATGTCATATTGAAACTGCCCGATAGCCTTGGGGCCGGGCCAATACGTGATTGCTGCAATCAGCAAGAGCCCGACCGAGACGGGCACGGTCCACTCGCGCACTGCTGCCCAGATCGCCTCCCGGCGCATCCGCTCGGTGTTGAGGGTTTCGAAGGCGGATTTCATTGCTCGGCCTCCGGCGCAGTTTTTGCAGGGTTTGTAGTATGCCATTACTATCCCTCAACTATTTTGGCTTTTAAGAAAGCGCAGAGAGCAGCACGAGCGGGATATGGGTTGTCGCTAATGTGGGGTTCGCGAAACGGGGCGTCCCCAGAATGCCAAACCATCGCGCTACCGGCGCTGCTTATTGACCAATCAAATCCAGCAAGATCATTCTCGATAAGGTCTATCGCTGCTGACGCGTGGTTGTTATAGGCTCTCAAGACGAGGGACGTACTCACCCCCGCTGGAGGGCAGAGTGGAATAAGGCGCGTCCCAACGACCCCAGCCTCCACCATCGCCAGCAGTTCCTTGAGCGCTGCCAGCGTCTCGGCGTCCGTAGTCTTGTCTGTCATTGCTCGGCCTCCGGGAGAAGGCTCTTGAGAAAGGCGACTTCCTCACGGGCGGCGGCGCGGAAAAGGGGGCCGCGAGAAGCATCTTCAAGCCATTCTCCGCGCTCATGATACGCGTGCTCGTATGGGGTGTCCCAGCACGAGATTTCCCCGGTCCTCTCAGCCACAGGGCAGCCTTCACAGCCAAGCTTGTGGAACAGGTCGCAAAGCGGGCAATCAATAACGGTCAGCTTCGCATTCTCCGCCTTCCGCACCCGCGCGTTCTTCTCCCACTTCGCGATGCTGGCCTTGAGGGCTTCGAGCGTCTTAGCGTCCATATCGGTCATTGCTCGGCCTCTTGACCCATGTCCGCCAAATCGTTGAGCACTTCTTCGCGCCAGCGCTGCAGTTTTGGGTGCCTCAGCAAAGCGTCGATTGCCCGTTCATAGGCGTCATAGCCTTCTGCGGTTTCCTCGGCGTCTCGGGCCTGCACGAGCATGGTCAAAGACTGCCGCTGCGGGCGTGCCGCATCCCGCTTTGCTCTCGCCAGCATGGTTTTTAGGTCCTGATTGCAGGTCATTGCTCGGCCTCCCAGATCAGGGCCTTGATGATCGCGGTCAACCACGCACGTGCTGCGTTGTCGTCAACCACGTCTGCAGTATGTCCAACACGCCAGCTATGCGGACGCGAAACCCAAGCTCTTTTAGCCTCAGACTCCTTAGTCACCCCGTCGCCGTATCGTTCATGAAAGCGCCAACCCCACCCCGGCAGCACCGCGTCATGCAGCGCCTTGGCCGCGTCGAGGGAGCCCCCCTTGGCCTTTAGAAAGTCGCGCTGCTTGTGCTGGCCAAACCCTACGAAAACATCGTGGCCGGACCACCGGTCAGAGTCCTCTACGACAGCGGCCTGCAACTTCTTGAGCGCTGCCAGCGCCTCGGCGTCCATGGTCTTGTCTGTTGTGGTGCTCATTCGAACCGTCCTGTCTCAATCATGCGGTGCGCCCATGCAGTTCCGTCTGCTTCGGTGCCGTAGGCTGCAACGAACCCCTTGGGGTCGATGTGAATGGCGATCTTGTTCGGGTCTCCGCCTCGGTGGTGATGGGTGCACAAGGGCTGGGCTTCGACGTCCGGGGCTCTGTCTTGCGACAGCCGACCTATGATCGGGTGATGGGCCTCGGTTGGTGTGGTCTGTGTCATGCCGTATTCGTAGCAAGCCCAGCAGGGCAGGCGGCGCACGCGGGCCACGTGGGGCTTATCAACAAGCCCCTGACGCTCCCGGCGTGGCTTCTTCTTCCGCTTGATGGGCTTGGGCACGGGGCGCAGAGGGCGGTTCATGCCGCGCCCTCATACTTGCGGGCCACTGGTCCGGTCAGAGAAACGCCCTGACCGGACCAGTGGCGGTGCATCGAGTCCAAGTATTGCCGCATAAGCTTCACACCCATGATCCGGGACACGGGGTAATCGTGCGGCTCCAGCATCAAATCGAGCTTCTCGGCGTAGCTAAAGCGGTCGCGTATCAAGCGATCCCACTGCTCGCGAAAGTCCTCTTTGTGTGCGCGGAGAAGCCCGACGCCGATATGCAACTTGCTGAACGCCCGCGCGTCCTGTGCGGACCAGCCGTCCAACTGCCGCCCTACGTCCGCGTACCAAATGAACGACAGGTTGCGCTGTTCATCGCTCTGGCTTTTCTGAGGCCCCTTGATGGTAACAACGCTGTCCTTGTCTGCGCCCATTATGAGCGTGCAGGCGTACTCGCGCTGACTATCGCTGCGTAGAATAACAGGCCGGGTCATGCTGCCGGGGCCTGCATTGCGGGATCATCCGGCACGGCTTCCATGCGCGCGTTCTTCACGGCCTGCAGTTCAAGTTGCATCGGCTCAGGCAAGCCTTTATAGGCCGCGTCGAACTTGGGATTGGCCCATGTCGCGTTGACCAGTTGCTTGGTCGTCTGCTTTTCCAACAGGCCCTTGAGCGTATCCCGCTTCTGCGCGTCCGTGTATTCGGGGCGTTCAGGCTCATCGCCCTTGTTCGTGGCGTCAGGGTCAACTGACCCGTCATCCAAAGCCACAAGGCCGGACAGAGCGTACTTGCGGGCATAGCTAGATGCGGAGCCGGTGATCTGGGAAGGGTCCATGCCCTTCTTCGTCAGCGGGTGCAGGGCGTGGCCGGTTGCGCTGTATTCTTCGCCAGAGGCAAAGCTGATCTTGGCGGTCGCGGAGACAAAGATTTGCCCGGCAAGCTCCTGCAATTCATCGGTGACAGTCACCGTTGCATCATCGGGCAGCGCAGCCTTGATCGCGGACAGGATGCCTTCTGCCGTGCGGTAGTTGTACCCGCCGAAGTCGTTGCGGCGATCCTTGGCGACGTGCACCTTGCGTTGAAGTTCTGCGAATTCCATCAGTACGCCTCTTTCTCGGTCCACACGCGGACACCGGCGATGGGGGTGCCGTCCTTGTGGTAGCGGCGGGCGTACTCATTGCAGAATTCTTCGAGCGCGGGCCGGTCGTTCTTGTTCAGCCAGCGCAGCATGTCGCTGTAATCGGTGATCTCCCATTTGGTCACCGTGCGCATACCCTTGACGGTATCTTTGTTCGCTGCGCTTGCGGCCTTTTGGGCCTCTCGCGCCTCTTGGATCTTTGCCGCCGCCTCGCGCTGTTCCTCAATGTCAGCCACATTCGCTGCAGCGATGGCGGCCTGAGCCTCACGCTCTTTACGGCGGGCCTCCTCTTGGGCCGCAACCCGGGCGGCTTCTTTTTCATCCGCCAGCTTCTGCTTGAGCGGCGCGACTAGGGCGGTAAGGCCCTTGCGGATGCGCTCGATATCATCTTCGGTGGGCTTCCACCGTGCGATTTCAGCCTTCCAGGCATCGTGCAACGGAGCGGTTGCGGCCTTCTTCGCCTTGCCCAGATCGGAGTTTGCCGTGCGCATTGTCTTGATCAGCGCGTCAACAGCCTTCATCTGACCTTCGTCAGTGACAGGCTCTCCATCCAACCAGTTTTCGGCCTCGCTGATTGTGTCGCCATAGGGCGCTAGAGCTTCGTCAATGGGGTCCGGCGGGGTATTGTGGCCAATGGGTGCGATCTGGTTCATGGTCAAAACATCCGGTCGATGATTTCGGTGAGGTAGGCGGCGTCTACCCGGTTCGGGTCTTTGTCCTTCACTCGCTGGATGACTTGGGCGAAGTACGCCGCGTCAACGCCTGTGAGCTGTTCTTCAAGGACGGCGGGGTTCTTGAGGTCGAGATCGGAAAGCTGCATGGACATTTTGAGATACTGGCCAGCATTTATGCGCCAGCCGCGCTCTATGAACTTGCGGGTCCGGATGACCGAGCAGAGCGGGTATAGAGACCCAGAGTAGGCCAGTGTTTTGCTGAGAAGGGCCTCAAGGGCTTCTGGCCGCAGGGTCAGCTTGCCCGTTGACGCCTCCCAGTAGTTCTTGCAGTGGTCGAAATCATAGTTCTCATGGATTTCATCCGGGTCTCCGAAGAACCGAACTACAATCTGCACCTTGCCCTTTAGACTGATGGCGTTGGAGCTGATGAACGAGGGTTCATAGGGTGTTCCCTCCGCCAGTTCCTCTTTAATCGGCTCCACGATATCAGCGACCTCGCTGAGAGGGTCGAATGCCTCGGAGACATAATCGCCCGCTTCGTGGTCGGGTCGGCTCTCAAAGTATTTATAGTCGCTTTCGGCATCAGCGGAAGCCACGCCAGCAGACTGCACCACAAGGCGAACGCGGTCCTTCCCTCGGGTGTCTTTGAGGTCCTCCACGAAGACGTCGTAAGGGACACCGCCCTGCGCCGACTTGATGGCTTTGAAGCGCTCGCAGTAGTATTCGGCGAGCTTGCGAACTGTCTCCTTCTTGCGCAGATAGACGTCGAAATCGTTGACGGTCTCGCCCAGAAGCATGGAGGCGATGCAGCCGCCTGTTACCACAACCTCCTTTGCGCAGTCTTTGCGCAGGCTTTCGTCCTCAATTGACGCCAGCCACTCGTCCACCTTCTTGCGGAGGATCGCCTTGATGGTCTTGGCTTTCAATCCGTGGTTCATGACTGGCCCTCCAAGGCTCGAATGAGGTTCGTGTAATGCGCAATGCGCGCGCGGAGTGATGTGTATTCGCTGAGGAAGAGCTTGCCGCGCAGGCGGCTCTGACAGGCCGAGCGCTGGTTGCGGTAATAGCGGGACAAGTCGCAAGCCTCGGGAGACATGGCCGGTGCGATTTCTTGTGTCTGTGCGTTCATAGTCTCTGCTCCGGCTCGGACGCCCTGCGCCAAGGGCTGTTCCGGTGGGGGACGGTGCTAGGGGGATGCCCTAGGCGCGCACCGGGGGATCACTTGATTTCCTCGAAAAGCTTCTCGCGATGGTGCGCTAGGTCATCGCCCGGCCATTCTTTCTCGATGATTTCCCGTGCCTTTTCGCGGCCGAGTTCTGTCGCCTCAAAGGCCGAAACGAGCAGCCCCGCATCGATGAGCTTCTGAACGCGCTTGTGGGGCTTATCGAAGTTGCTATGCGAACGCAGTTCGCCCCCGCCGCGCGCGCTATGCACCAATTGCCTTTTGTCGATTTCTGTCAGCCTCATCGTTCTCTCCTCACTCAGCAGCCACGGCGGATGCGTGGTATTCGTTGAGGGTAATGTCGGTGAGGCGGGCCACGTCCAAACCAAGCTCGGTCAGGTTCGCGTTGTCATAAAAGACGTCGCCCACCAAGCAGCCGATCAGATCAATCTCGGTGTCATGGGCCGCGTCGAAGCAGGCGAAGCATTCCTCGCCGCGCTCGTTCTCCGGGTCCATGATCTCGGCCCACGGTTCGGACCAGTCGCTGCAATAGTCGAAGCCGCGCGCATTACCGTAGAGGTATTCAACAACCGCGCCGCCTTCGCTGGGGGCGATCTTGACCGTCACCGGCTCACCGTGGCGGAGGTCTGTTATGTGGCGCTGGTTCATCGTGTTCACCTCTGTTGCTTGAGGGCGTTATCGCTGAGCGATGAATGCGTGATCGGCAGCGCTGGCCGCAATGACCGGCAGAGTGATGGCTGTTCCATTGTCGCCACCGCAGAATGGGCAGGGCGGGGCGACGAGCGCGCCCATGTGCTGGAATTCGCTGTCAAACCCCGTGCCTCGGCAGTGCGGGCAAATCGTGGGGCGCAAACTGATGATGGGGGGCGATTGCATTGTGGTCTCTATCCGTTGTTGATAGAGGCACTGTCTCATATTGCGACATGACAGTCAACAAGTAATGTCACAATGTGCGACGGCTGGACCTCAGGGGCCTGATTTGTTAATTAAAGATTTTGTGAAACTGGCCCCGTACAGGAGACACAAGTGACCTATGAACAGTCGGCACAGAGGCTGATCGAGATGTTGCCACTGCTAAGCGAGAGGGATGTGGGAAGGCTGCTACTTCAAGTGCAGCTCATCGCTGATGCTTCTGCGCCAGAGCCTCCGCCAGATGCACAATCGCAGCACGATCTTCTTCGGAAAGACTGCGCATAAGGTCCATGATTTGAGCTTCTGGCCCGCCCTCTGAGAATAGTCGCTCAGGCGCCACCCCAAGCGCTTTGGCTATTGCGTTTAGTCTCAATGTGTTGGCGGGCCTTGTCTCCCTCTCGATCATAGCGAGTTGAGAGCGCGACATGTTCGCGCGTGCCGCAAGGTCAGCCTGGGTCCAGCCTTTAGCTTCCCGGAGTTCACGAATCCTAAGTGCCATGGGCACTGAGTAAAACTTTCGCATAGCCAACGCACGACCGTAATAGTGACAGGGCGGTTCGTTGCTTGTTGACGTGCTTGTCGCAATGTGAGACATTGCTCCGACATGAGCACTCTCCACAAACATATCAAGTCCCAAGGTTGGAACATGACTAACGCGGCGGCGGCGCTTGGTGTGTCGCGCCCGTATCTGTACGGCCTATTGGATGAGACCCGCGAACCCAGCCTAGAGGTTGCGCAGCGGATCGAGCAGGCAACAGGCGGCGCTGTCCCGGTTTCGGGTTGGCCCAAGTTTAAGAAGGTTCTCAGGGCCGCTTCTCCGCACGGTGAGGCCCCGCAATGAGCCCCCTCGCAACCACAGCAAGCGGGGGCCAGTGATGCACAGCCTTGAGCGCGAAATACGCGAGGCCCCAGAGGATCAACGCCTAGAGTACGCCATAGAAATCGTGCGGCGGCTGACGTGCGAGGATCAGGCGGCTCTTGCTCATATAGCCAAGAGATACGGCGTCACTCCGCAGGAAAGTCGGCTCATCTGGGTGCTGGCCTCCAGCGCTCCTGACGTTGCCCCCAAAGAGCGTATTTACACCGCCATCTGCGGCTTGCGCGGCGAGGTCGAAGAAAAGCTGATCGATGTTTTGGTTAGCAAGGTTCGCAAGAAAACAAGCCTGACGATCGAAAACGTTCGGGGCTTCGGTTACGCTCTGGATCCCGAACAGGCCAAAGAAGTATTGGCGGATGCGCCGAAGTGCCCTGAGCTTTTCCCCGGCACTCTCTCGACGCCGTTCCAGCGCAATTTGCCCTGGACCCCCGAGGATGATGCCGACCTGGCCATAATGGTTTCAACGGGCTCCGAGGTGTGGGCGATGGCCGAGGAGTTTGGCCGGACGCAGCGCGCCGTATTGGTCCGCATAGCTCTGCTACGTGAGCGGGGGGCTTTGAATTGACCATCATAGCCGCAGACACCCTCGGCACATACCTTGCAGTAGCCTCAGACGCCTATGTCGGCGGCAAGTTCGTCTCGGACGTGATTGCGCCTGTCGCGATGTTTGACCCGGCCATCATCATCGGCGGTCTGACCTTCGCTGTGCTGGCGGGCGTGAGCCTGTCGGATGTGGCGGCGTTCGTTGCGCCGGAGCCTACGGCCATTCCGCTGCCGTGGCCTGGGTTGCTGCTGCTGGGGGCGCTGGCTGCGCTGCGGTGGCGTCGTGGGTAAGCGCTCTGATTTTCCCCGTCGAAAGCACGACACCTACGACACACCGCGCGAGGCGGTGGAGCCTCTCAGGGGCCACCTGCCGCGCCGCGCGCCTTATTGGGAGCCTTGCGCCGGAAGTGGCGCGCTCATCAGAGCGCTTTCCTTTGGCAACTGCGTTGCTTGCTCTGACATCGAGCCGCGCGGCCTTGATGGCTGGATGCAGCGGGCGGATGCGCTTTCGGTCGGGCAGAAAAGCGTTGCGATGGCAGAAGCTGATTACATCATCACAAACCCGCCGTGGACTCGGCAAATCCTGCATCCGATGATCGACCATTTCGCGCATCTGCGGCCCACTTGGCTGCTGTTTGACGCGGATTGGATGCACACCAAGCAAGCCGCGCCGTACCTCAAGATGTGCCGCAAGATCGTCTCGGTTGGCCGCGTCTCATGGATGCAGAACGGCCAGACCGGCAAGGACAACTGCGCTTGGTATCTATTCGATGCCTACGACACCGGACCTGCCCGCTTTTTCGGGAGGGCCGCCCAATGACCACCACTCACAAGAACCGCGCTTCGGCGTGCAGGGCGACGGCTATCGGCGAGGAAAGGGCGGGTTTTCCTGGTAGTTCGCCTGCCCAAGTACCGCCTCTGGCCGACATCACCTCTGACCGGGGGCAGGGTGCCCGATCCCCCCGGACCCATTCCGAATACGCCGCAGGAACCGCCCCACGGGCCTCCGGCGCATCCCCTCGCGCAAAGGCGCGGGGGGTAACTGTTCCCGGCACGGCGGGTAATCCGTGCACTCCTCCCCTGAACTTCCCCGGGCGTTGCATGGCGTCCGGGGCTTTTTGAGAGGCGAGCATGACCCTACGCGAATTCGCAGCAATCCAAGAGAAGCGCAAGCGGGCCATAGAAGCCCATCGGAAGGCACTGACCTTCAAGGACACCCAACGCCAGAACAGAACCGCCCAGAGGCCACGAGAGGCCACCACAGAGGCCCTTAGGGCGGAGGTGGGGAAGTGAGGCAAGCTATCTACACCCGCGCCGAGAACCTTCCTATTGGCTCGCAAGAGTGGCGCGATCTCGTGGAGAATCGGTTGCTGGAGGGCTACGGGGTCGAGGACATTGCCTTGTGGCTGGATACGCCGCTGCGAGCCGTTCGCTCTCACGTCGCCACCCTGCGCGCTTCGGGCGCGCTGCAAAAGTGGTGGCGCAAATGACCGGGGCGAACTCACGCCGCAAGGGCGCTGCATTTGAGCGCGATGTCGCCAAGCTACTGTTTCTCGAAACCGGGATCGAGTTCAAGCGAGACCTTGACCAGACCCGAGAGGAAGCGCGCGGCGATCTGATCACGGAATGCCAAGACTGGCCGTTCCTGATCGAGTGCAAGAACTGGGCCGCTGCCAAGACCTTCCGTTCTGAATGGGCTGTCCAAGCACACGAGGCCGCAGAGAAAGCCGGGAAGTTCCCCTGCGTTGTCTACAAGGCGAACCGTGGCGAGGTCCGTGTGCGCGTGTGGTTCGACGCCATAGCTGCGACCTTCGGCGGTCACGCGATCACTCACCAGCACGCAGAAGTTAGCCTTCAAGGGCTCGCCTATCTCGCACGGGAAATGATGGCAGAGGGGGTGAGCAAGTGAGCGAGGGTTATGTTTACGCGCTGACCAACTCTGCGATGCCCGGGCTGATCAAGATTGGCAAGACCACTCGCGATCCGCACGACAGGGCAAGGGAGATAAGCAGCGGCACCGGCGTTCCTGCACCGTTTGAGGTCCATTGCGCCGTCTTCTGCCCAAATTGCCACGCGGCTGAGCGCGAGGCTCACCGCGTCTTAGCCGACCTTCGCCTGAATGATGACCGGGAGTTCTTCCGGTGCGAGATGCACGAAACTGAGCATGTCGAGAAACTTTTGGGCGACATCCAGAGAGAGCAAGTTGAGGGGTGGCTGGAGGCATTTATCCCAGATCAGATTATCGTCCCTGAGACTGACTTCTTTGACGTAGCGCTGCTGGCTGATGCAGCTGCGGCCTACGACATGCACACATACGCCCTGAAGGACGCTCTGGCGTACCTGACGCCAGAGGACATGAAGGGAGCCGTTGAACGCTATCAGGCGCACGTGGAAGCCCGGAAGGCAGCACGAGAGAGCGGCGAAGAAATGCCGCCCCTGAGGCTTGTCAGATGAGCGGGTGGTTCGCCATGCGGCGGGGCATTCACGAGCACCCGCTTTTCAAAAAGCGTCCTGACAGGCTGTTTGTCTGGTCTTGGATGCTGGCCACGGCTGCGTGGAAGCCCTACCGGATGGACGCTGGCGGATCGGTCATCACGGTGGAGCGGGGGCAGCTTTGCGTCACCCAAAGACAGATTGAGGAAGCGACCGGAGTGGGCCGACAGGCGATCCGCAGGCTCTTGGATGACCTTGAAGCCGAAACAGCGATTGAACGAAAACCGGCCACTGAAAAAACCAAAGGAAAAACCCTGATAACCATCTGCAATTACGGCAAATATCAGGATGCCGCCCCAAGGAAAAACCCAGACGAAAACCCAACAGCAACCCAACAGCAACCCATAAATAAACAAGATAACAATTATTCCGTTCCTTCGGAACGGGGCGAGACGCCCCCGCCGACGCCAGTTTCCGTGGCCACGACTGCGATGTGGTCAGCGGGCAAGGCTTACCTCGCGAGCAAGGGGGTCAGAGATCCGGGCAGCATGATCGGAAAATGGATGCGCGACACTGGCAACGACACCATCGCGATCCTCAATGCTCTCGACGCGGCCCACAAGATCGGCACCGAGGAGCCGGTTTCGTACATCACCAAAGTTCTCAACGGAGGCACCAATGCCCAACCTTCCAAGCAAGACCAGCGAATGCATGCCTTCATCTCAGGCGCGCGCGGTTCATCGTGAATGGATTGGCGGGCGGGCTCTGACCCTTCTCAGCCACTACTGGCGGGACGATGACCCGACCGAGTTGACCGCAGCCATCGGTCAGGATTGGGCAGACGTTCTGGAGGGCCTGCCGCAAGAGCTGATCCAGCGGGCCTGCATCGAGTATCAGCGCAAATTCCCCCGGAAGAAGCCGACGCCTGGGGCGATCTACGAAATCGCGAAATCCTACATGCCGAAGCCTGAGCCGGTGCGCATCGAGCAATTCAGCCCCGTGCGCGACCCGGATGAGATTTGCAGCGCCGAAGCAGCCGAGCGGATCATGCAGGAAGCGGGGTTTCGTCCGAAGAAGTTCGGGGGCGCGGCATGAACGAGGCCGAAATGATCCGAGCCGCCCTCAAGGCAGCGCGCCCGAACAACATGGCCGAGACCCGCCAGAAGTTCCGCATAGCTGCGAAGGTGGCCAATGCAACCGGCGTCAAGCTCTCCGAGATGCGCGGCATCCGCCGGGACAACGAAACCGTAGCCGCCCGCTGGGCCGCAATGCACGCCATGCGCGCCGCCGGTCACAGCTACCCGAGCATTGGGAAATTCTTCAACCGTGACCACACGACCGTGATGCACGCAATCAACAGAATGGAGGCCGCGACATGTCAGGCTCAGTGAACAAGGTCATCCTCATCGGCAATCTTGGCCGTGACCCAGAGGTCCGCACATTCCAGAACGGCGGCAAGGTCTGCAACCTCCGCATCGCCACTTCCGAGACATGGAAAGACAAGAGCACCGGCGAGCGGAAAGAGCGGACCGAGTGGCATTCGGTTTCAATCATGAACGACCCACTGATCCGGGTGGCCGAGCAGTATCTCCGCAAGGGATCGAAGGTCTACATCGAGGGCCAGCTCACCACCAGAAAATGGCAGGACCAGAGCGGACAGGACCGCTACAGCACCGAGATCGTCCTGCGCCCGTACAAGTCCGAGTTGACCATGTTGGACGGGAAGCAGGATGGGCAGTCATCCGGTGGCGGCTATGGCAGCGGCTACGGGGCAAGTCTTGGCGGCAACCACGATGCATCAATGCCCAGCGGCTACGGGGCAGGGGGCAGGCCGCAGAGCGATCTGGAAGATTCGATTCCATTCAACTGGGTGGGGCTGGTATGACCCTCATGTTCGAAGTCAGCGGCATTGTCGATACCATCGGCCACCGCACGCATCCCTGCATTGGCCAAGATGTGAAATGCCCCGGCAGCGCGCGCCAAAAGTTCGAGCGCGCCTATCCCGGCAAGGCTGTGACAAACGTAACCGTGCGGCGACTGGAGCACCAACGGGCCACGCCAGACCCCCATGCGGACGGATCCCTTGAAGGTCGCGTTCTGGCCGTTCTGGCCCCCGGTGTGACGCTCAGGTCAGCGGCGATTGCGAAGCTCTTAGGCGAGGAGGGCAGGTCAGTGCCTAACACGCTACGGCGGCTCAAGGGTAAGGGCTTGGTTCATTGCCAGCAGGTAGACAGCGCCGGTGGGCATTGGGGGCGGGTATGAGCGAGTATGCCATATTGGCGTTTGCGATCATCATCTTTCATGAGATGACCGGGTGCAGCATTGTGAGAACCCTCGGCACGGTCACTGGGGTCTATGCGGGGATCTTTGTCGCTACGATCATTGTCGAAACGATCAAGGTGGTGCTGTCATGACCACACTGACAGACGCAGAGCTGCTCTGCCTGCGGCACTTGGAGCGGGAGGGCGAGGGATGATCGACAAGAAGCCAGGAGACAGCCTCCACGAATGGCCGAGCTACTGGGACGGATGGCAGTCTGAGCCCCAGATTGACCACCGCCCCAGCGAACGCATCTCTGCGCTTCTAGGCCCAGACGGGGAGCCGTTGATGGTGCCGATCCCGCGTCGAGCAATGGGCTTTGATCTGCGGCAAAAGCGAGAAGGCTAACCACATGGGCAAGGGCAGCAAGAAGAAGGGCGGGAAGCCGTGACGAAAGCATACTCGAAAGGCGCAAAGCGTCGGGCGCGCAAATCCAACAAGGCCGACCTGCCGGAACTGGCACCCGTGGACCGCAAGCAACCCAACGGACGGCTGCGCCGGGATACGGATTACGTGGCAGAGCGCGACCCGCAAAAAACGGTGATCGAGGCCCGGAAGCGGCACTCAGGCAACAAGGACAAGGACGCAATGCGCCACCCGGCTTACGGAGAGCCCGCAGGGCAGGCGCTAATGGCGTCCTGCAAGGGTGACGAGGCAGAAACCCTTTGGGGCACCTACAAGGCGCTCACAGCGGCTCAGGACAATTACCACCGCCGCATTCTCGGCAAGGGGCTGCACCCCAAGACCGCCAAGCTTGAGATGATGCCTGATGTGGTAGAGGCGCGCCCGGACGATCAGCCCGACCTGCGCAGCGAGGATGAGCGGGACCGCGACACGGTGAATGCTTGGATGCGCTGGCAGGGGCACTTGGGCTGTCTCGCTGCGCATCACCGCCTTTCGATCCATGAGACGCGGTCAGATCAGGTGCAGGTGATGGGCGCAGTGGTTGACGCCAAGAACGAAAGGATCGTTGCGGTGGTGACCGGGCAGGGCAAGCGGTTCGTGGAGGCCATGCGAGCGCTGCAGGTTTTCGTTGACCGAGGCTGACCGCACCGCTAGTATACTGGCAAGGCCAGACTGCGCGATGTTGTGGAAGGCCATATCAATCTCCGCGTTTTTGAGGTGTGCCGTTACCGGCCTAGGGCGCGTGCGGCTTAGGCGATCTCGGGGAGGCGCGATGCCTCGCAAGATTGGCAACCCGGACACACCCCATGAACGCGGCGGCGTGGAAAGCAGACACGCAGACGGATCGGGAAAGGTCTAACGGCAGACGGGCGGACCAAGGTATCCCTAGGGGACTTAGAGGGACCGCCTCAACCAAGTGGCCCAGCTCTCAGCAGGCATGCTGGCAGCGAAAGTGTTAGAGCCGGAGATAAGCGCCCGGCCCGCGTTCAAACAATCTCTCGCGTCGGTGTAGCTCAGGGGTAGAGCGGCGGTCTCCAAAACCGCGTCAGCGGGGGTTCGAATCCTCCCACCTTCGCCAAGCACACATCCAACAGCACAGCCGCCTTAGCGGTTGCCCCAAGCCCACTCCCACGGCACGCCATCACGCTCGAAGTCAGCCTTGAACGCCTGAAACGCAGCGCAGTCATCAACGTCCTTTGTGGCCTGACACCGGGCCTCAAGCTCCTGCCCTACACGTACCGTCTCCAAGTGAGCGGCGGTTGACGTCTCTGCCATCTGGCAGGCGGGCAACATCGCAAGAGGTAGGAGGGCAATCAATCGCATGGCTTATCCTTCTCGGCATGAACGCGGGTACGATAGCAATTGGGTGCGCACGAGGGAAGTTGCACTAAGGCGAGACGATTATCTCTGCGTACCGTGTCGCAGGCAGGGCCGGACAACGCTGGCCAAAGAGGTCGATCACATCACGCCCAAGAAGCAAGGCGGGACGAATGATCTGGATAACCTCCAGTCCATTTGCACAGACTGCCACAAGGCCAAGACCAGAGCAGAGAACAGCACGACGCTAATACCAGTGGGGGAAGATGGATGGCCGATAGCACAACGAGGCTAAAGCTCTGCACAGACGACGATGGCGCGCTTTATGTGGCCACGTCCGAGGGGCTGCGTGTCGAAGGCGTTGAGAGCTTCGCTGTCTCGTCCTCAGTGGACGGCGTTACGGTCATGGAGCTACTGGTTAGCTACCGTCAAGGGCTCGACCTTAAGCTGCCTGTGCAGCCGCGCGCTGATCTGGGCAAGCTGCTTGAGGGTCTTGCCGACGAGGCCAACGATTAATCACTTGATCAGGCGGTAGTTTTGCAAGGATACGCGAGCGGCCTCGCACACCGCGGCCCGCTCAACACCTTCCATGCCTGAGTAGATGATCGTCCGAGTGCGGATGGCAGAGCTTAGCGTGGATATGAAGCGAATGTCTGATGGGTCAGCGTTGCGCCGAATGAAATCGACCACCGCTTGTTCTTCAAGGCCAAGCTCGCAGACTTCTCCGGCAGCAAGCAGAGACCCAAGATCAAGGGCGAGGTTGCCGCTCTGACCGTAAGCCGGTGCAGCCAGAAGGCCGGAGAGGGCCAGCGCCCTAGCGCTACGGGTTGGCAGCATTGGTGATCCCTTCCGGTTGCCAGTCGGCCACACGGTAGGCTGTGCATGTGCTCTGCGCAATCCCGGACGGGGGGGTAGGTAAAAGTCTATGACCTATATCGCAGGGACCGCCGCGGGAGCCTTCTTTTGCTACGCCCCGACAGAAAAGGTTTGACAATGCCAAGAAAGTCTGGAGCGGAAATCGAGGCTAAGGCGCTTGCTCCGGCGCGTGTTGAGCGTGAGGCGCGCCCTGATGCGCCGTATGATCTGACGGACGAGGAAAGCCAAGAATGGTGGGCCGTTGTTGACCGGATGCCAGCGGACTGGTTCCCCCGCGAAACGCACGGCTTGCTCGCGCAGTATTGCCGCCACGTGGTTTCGGCCCGGCGTGTGGCTCAGTTGATCGCCCAAGCTACGGCAGGCGAGGAATTGGACATTGGCGAATACGACCAGCTCTTGAAAATGCAGGAGCGTGAGGGTCGGGCGCTATCTTCCTTGGCAACCCGGATGCGGATCACGCAGCAAGCGAGCTACGACCCGGAGCGCCGGAAGGAAGGCAAGAAAACCGCGAGGCCGTGGGCTAAGTGATCCCTACATACCCGCCGTCCGAAAGGTCGGAGCGGAACATTGCGTGGATCGAGGAATACTGCCTGATCCCTGAGGGGCGGGACGTTGGCAAGCCGGTTGTGCTGCGCGAGTGGCAGCGGAACATCCTGCGCGGGATCTATGATGGAAAGACACGCCGAGCGGTAATCAGCTTTGGGCGGAAGAACGCGAAAACCGCTCTGAGCGCTATGCTTAACCTGTTGCACCTCTGCGGGCCGGAAGCGCGGCCAAACTCGCAGCTCTACAGCGCGGCGCAGTCTCGTGATCAGGCGGCAATCCTGTTCAACCTCGCGGCCAAGATGGTGCGTATGAGCGAGGTGCTTTCGGAATACGTCCTAGTGCGGGAAAGCGCGAAGGAACTTCTCTGCGCGGAGATCGGGGCGAAGTACAAGGCCCTCTCGGCAGAGGCCAAGACTGCTTACGGTCTTTCGCCAGTGTTCTCGGTTCACGATGAGCTGGGGCAGGTGCGGGGGCCTCGGTCAGAGCTTTACGAGGCGATTGAGACCGCCAGCGCGGCGCAGACGGACCCCATCACGATTGTGATTTCGACGCAGGCTCCGAATGCCGATGACCTGCTGTCCGTTCTGATCGACAACGCGAAGACAAACACGGACGGGAGAACGAAGCTATTCCTGTACGAAGCCGACACCAAGGCTGATCCTTTTGCGGAGGAAACGATACGTCAGGCAAACCCGGCATTCGGGGACTTCCAAAACGCGACGGAAGTCATGGGCCAAGCGAACGATGCACGCGAAATGCCGTCGCGGGAAGCGGAGTTTCGCAACCTGATCTTGAACCAGCGCGTGGAGGTGCATTCACCTTACGTGTCTCGGTCGATTTGGGAGAAGAACGGCGGGCCCGCACTAGACCTAGACGGGCCGGTTTACGCTGGGCTGGACCTTTCGGCCACCTCGGACCTGACGGCGTTCGTCATGGCGGGGCAGACCGGCGAGGCAACAAGCATCAAGCCGACCTTCTGGCTCCCTCGGGAGGGACTGGAGGCCAAGGCGCGGCAGGACCGGGTGCCCTACGATCAGTGGGCGAAAGAGGGTCTGCTGGAGACCACGCCGGGCAACACGGTGGACTACGAATTCGTGGCGCACTTTCTGCGGGAAATGACGAAAGAGCACGACATTCGTAAGATTGCGTTCGACCGATGGAACCTGCGCAACTTCAAGCCCTGGCTGTTCAAGGCTGGGTTCATTGAAGAGGAAGTTGACAGCTATTTCGTCCCGTTCGGGCAGGGCTTTCAAAGCATGTCACCGGCGCTGCGTGATCTGGACGAATTACTGCTGAACGCACGGGCACGGCACGGGATGCACCCCGTCTTGACCATGTGCGCGCAGAACAGCGTCACCAAGTCTGATCCGGCGGGAAACCGCAAACTGATCAAGCTTGGCGAAAAGAGAAGGATTGACGGCATGGTTGCACTGGCGATGGCCGTCTCTGTGATGGCGGAGGCGGATGAAGGCGAGCCGCCGTCTCCTTGGGACCTTGACCCCAACTACAAGTTGGCTGGCTGATGTTTGGCCTAGGCAAGCGGGCGAAAGAGCCCGAGCAGCGCGCGGTTGTGCAGTCTGCATCGGCGGCGGAGTTCTTCGCGGCCATGGGGCTGGAGCAGAAGGGCATTCCAAGCGTCACTGTTGAAAGTGCCTTGGAGATCCCGGCAGTTTTCGCGGCGGTCAACTTCATTGCGGGGACCATCGCGGGCCTTCCGCTGCACGTTTACGAGCGGACGGAGGAGGGTCGAGAGAAGGTAAAATCGCCCCTTGCGACCCTTTTGCACGACGCCGTTTCGGACGAAATGACGTCTTTCGAGTGGCGCAAATACGTGTTCCAGCAGTTCCTGACTGGCGGGCGCTCCATCACCCAGATCGTGCGGAATGGGCGCAACGAAGTCCGCGACTTGATCCCGTGGAACCCCCTCAACGTCACTGTTGAGCGCCGGGAGGGGCGGAAATTTTACATCTACAAGGACGGCGGGGCCGAGGTGCGACTACCGGCTGCGGACGTTATTGACCTTCCATTCATGCTTGCTCCGGATGGCGTCTCCCACGTTGGCCCGATCGCCAAGAACAGGGAGGCTCTGGGCGTCGCTTTGGCGGTACAAAAGTACGCCGGTCTGTTCTTCGCAAATGGCGGCGTGCCGCCTTACGCGATCACCGGCAACTTCCAATCTGCGGGGGCCATGAAGCGTGCCGCTGATGACCTTGAGCAGGCGGTGCAGAAGGCTGCGAAAGAGGCTCGGCAGGCGTTGGTTCTCCCAGCGGGACTTACGATTGAGCAGATCGGCTCCGACCCTGACAAAACGCAGCTCTTGGAGACACAGCGTTACTATGTCGAGCAGGTGGCCCGGATCTACAGCCTGCCGCCCACGTTTTTGCAGGACCTGACGCACGGGACGCACAGCAACACGGAACAGCAGGACCTGCACTTCGCCAAGCACAGCTTGAAGCGCCATATCGAGCAATTCGAGCAGGAAATGAACCTGAAACTGTTCGGGCGGCGGAATTCTCGGTTCTTTGTGGAGTTGAGCATTGATGGCTTGCTGCGTGGGGACTTCAAGACCCGCATGGAGGGCCACGCGACGGCAATTCAGGCCGGGCTGGAGACGCCCAATGAAGGCCGCGCCATGGAGAACCGCCCCCCTAAGGATGGCGGGGATGACCTACTGATCCAAGGCGCAACCGTGCCTCTGGGCACCCAGCAACAAGAGGCAGAAAATGACGACACGTGAGCCGCGAGGTAAATGGTCGCGCCAGCCCGTTGAGGTGCGCGCGGACGGTGATGAACTGGTGGTTGAGGGTTACGCCTCTGTGTTCGGGCAGCGCGCCAATATCGGCGGGTATTTCGAAGAACAGATCGAGCGAGGGGCCTTCAAAGACGCCATTGGGCGGGATGAAGTCGTGTTCCTGTTCAACCATGATGACGGAACGGTCATGGCCCGAAGCTCTGCGGGCAATCTGGACCTGTCCGAGGATGACACGGGCCTCAAGGTCACGGCCCGTCTGTCTCAAGATGACCCCGATGCGGCAAAGCTCGCCGCGAAGATGCGCGCAGGGAACGTGAACAAGATGTCGTTCGCCTTCATCCCCGATGTCGAGGAGTGGGATGACACTGGCGACCTCCCGCTGCGCACGATCAAGCGCGCATCCCTATTCGACGTCTCGGCGGTAACAACCCCTGCCTATGACGGGACCGATATTGGCCTGCGGAGCCTTGAGGCGCACCGCAAGCAACGGAATTTCAGCGCTGTCCGCACGCGGATGCGCATGAAAGCAGACCTCGCGCAGCGAGAGAACGGCTAGGGCCGCGCCCTGCCTATCCCTTGGCCCGCCGTGATGGCGACGCCTTTTCCCTTAGAAGGAGCTTAACCATGGCTACCCTTAAAGAGCTGCACGAGCAGCAGGCGCGGATTGCCACGAACGCACGCGCCAAATTCGAAGAAATCACCGACGAAACCCCGGAAGAACGTGCCGCCGAAATCGAGCGCGAATACGACGCCATGATGGCCGACTATGACAAGCTCGGTGCCAAGGCGGAGCGCCTCAAGCGTCTTGAGGACGCAGAGAAGGCGCTGGACGCGCCGGACCCCCGCGCGGTGCGCGGTGAGGACGTTTCCGCTCGCGCAGTGGATGACGGCAAGCCGATGGACTATCGCGACGCATTCCAGGCGTTCCTGCGCAATGGCGCGAGCTTGGGCGGCCTTGAGCCGGAAGCTCGCAAGGCGATGGCTGAAAAGCGCGCTCAGACCACTGCGAATGCAGCCGGTGGCTACTCCATCCCCGAGCAGATGCTTGAGGAGATCGTTGTCGCTATGAAAGCTTGGGGGCCGATGTATTCGGGCGCGCCCTTCCGGGATATTGTGACGACCGGCGGCAATCCCATGCCGTTCCCGACCATCGATGACACCGCTGTCACGGCGGAAGCCCACACCGAGGGCGCGACGATGACGGATGATGGTGGGAAAGACGCTACTTTCGACAACAAGCAGCTTGACGCCTATGCGTTTGACACCGAGTGGCTGCGGATTTCGAAAGAGCTGATGGATGACAGCTTCCTTGCGATGCAGACGTTCATCTCCGGCATCCTTGGTGAGCGCCTTGCCCGGCTTGCGAACGCTCAGCTCACAACCGGCACTGGGTCCAGCGCTCCGAACGGGATTGTTACGGCGTCGTCTCTTGGCAAGACCGCCGTGGGCGCGATTGCGATCACCTCTGACGAGATCCTTGACCTTGAGCACTCGGTTGACCCCGCCTATCGGACTGGCGGCTCGGTCGGCTACATGTTCAATGACAGTACGCTCAACGCGATCCGCAAGCTCAAGGATGGTCAGGGCAACTACCTCTGGCAGCAGGGCAACATCCAAGCGGGTGTTCCCGGCACCTTGAACGGGCGTCCGTACTGGATCAACCAGGACATGCCGTCCCTCGCCGCATCTTCGAAGGTCATGCTGTTCGGTGATATGTCCAAATACTTCGTCCGCAAGGTCGGAGCGCCCCTGATGCTGGCCATCCAGGACAGCAACTTCGCGCCGGGGGTTGGTGTGGCAGGCTACATCCGTTTCGACGGTGAGCTGTCCGACACGCGCGCGGTCAAGCACCTCATCACGGCTGCATCGTAATCAGTTCTCAGGGCGGCGGGCTGGCCCCGCCGTCTTATTGAGCCGATTGGAGGGTTCCACATGAAAGTCAAACTTCTGGTCGCTCGGGCATCTGCCGCCGGAGCGCAAAATGTTGGCGATGAAATCGAGGTGTCTTCTGATGAAGCGCGCCGCCTGATCGAAGCCAAGCAGGCCGCGCCCGTGCGTTCTGCAGCGCCTCAGAAGGCCGTCAAGCGGTCCAAGGCCGAGAAGGCAGTCAAGTAATGCTGACGCGGGTGACGGCCCCTACGGTGTTCCCTGTGACGCTGGAGGAGGCCAAGACCTACATCAGGTCCGAGTATGCCGACGAGGATGCGCTGCTTACGTCTCTGATCGCTGCGGCCTGCGGGACCGTGCAGGAGATGACCGGGCGTGCAATCGGTGTGCAGGAGTGGCGGTATAGCTTCCCCAGCGCAACGGGCCGTGTTGTCCTGCCGCTGGTGCCCGTGGCGTCAATTTCTTCGATCAAATACTTCGATGCGGATGACGTCGAGCAGACGGCGACCAAATCGGACTACTACCTGTTTGCGAGCGACTTCGAAGCGGCAGTGAAGCCTAAAAGCGGTGTGAGCTGGCCAGCCACTATCACGCGTGAGGACGCTATCCAGATCACCTTCGAGGCGGGGACATTGGCCACGCCCGAGCCGCTGGTACACGCCATCCGCCTGCTCATCGGCCTTTGGGAGGGCAATCGCAGCGATGCGACCGAAAAGCAGATGCACGACATCAAATACAGCGTTGAGCATCTGACAAACCAGTATCGCACCGGGTGGGTCGCCGCGTGAACGCAGGCAAACTGACAGAGCGGGTGACGATCCAATCTCCGGTCAAGGTTTCGGATGGAGCGGGTGGCGAAACAAAAACTTGGACCGATCTAGCAACGGCCCCCACGGTCTGGGCACGAGCCGCTTACCGGACGGGCAACGAGCGCATGGAGAATGACCGGATCGTCGCGGAGCGCAGTGTTGTGTTCACGATCCGAAACCGGCGCGACCTCACCGAGGAAATGCGCATTCTCTGGCAAGGCAGGGCGCACATCATCCGGGCCATCCATGACTTTGGCGGGCGTGAGATGTATCTCAAGATCGAATGCCAACTGGGCGTTCCGACATGAAGCCGACCGTTACCATTCGCGGCCTTGAAGACGTTGACCGGATGCTTGGTGAGATCGCGCCCAATCAGGCCGTGAACATCATGCGTTCAACGGTTCATGGGATCGCGGGCGACATCAAGAAAGAGGCCGTCGCGGACATGCCGCGAGATACCGGCGACATGGAGGAAGCCGCGAGCCACAAGCGCCGCCGCACCCGTGGGGGCTGGATCCGGTCGGACGTTCTGATGGGCCGTGAGGGCTGGTACTGGCGCTTCCTTGAGTATGGCCAAGGCCCTGATGGGGTTGAACACGCGTTCTTTTACAGCGCGGTCGAGCGCTTCCGGCGGACGATGACGGCCACGTTCGTCAAGCAATTCGGCAAGAAGTGGGAAGCCGCTTTGAAGCGTGCCGCCCGGAGGGCCGCGAAGTGATCGAGCCAGAGTTTCAGCGCGCCGTTTTCCAGAAGCTCGGAAGCGTTGCGGGCGGGCGGATCTATGACCGCGCTCCGCAAGTCGAAAGGCCAGAGGAGCAAGAATACCCTTATGTGACCTTTGGCCGGTTTATCGTCACATCGCGGGATGGCTCAAGGCGGTATCGCAAGGGCTTCGACATCTCCTTTCGCCTTCACACCTTCGACCGGAGCGGCTTGGAAGTCCGTGGTGTGCAGGCGGCAATCTATGAAATTCTCCACGGCGGAGACATGGGCATGACCTATTTCCCGACCGTCTTTGTGTCCCGAAATGACACCGATGTAATGCACGAGCCCGACCGGATTTCCCACGGGGTTTGTGAGTACTTGGCGCGCTGCACGTGGTCGCCTTGGCTGTTCGATGAGAACGGCATTCTGCGTCCAGAGGGGCGCATCCTTCCCGGAGAAACAATCTAACAGGAGGCCGATATGGCTGAACTTGATGGTGCGTTGTTCGTTCTTCAAAAGAACAGCGCCACAATCGGCACGTTGCGCGAAGTAACGATGACCGTCAACGGCGAGCCTATCCGCGTGGACGGCCAAACAGACAGCGGTGTCATTCGCCATTTGGCAAACAAGCTCATCGGGCGGTCCATCACCTTCGGAGTTTCCGGGCTGGTTGATGGCAGCACCTTGCGGGCGATTGCGGCTGGGGCGTCGGGGGGGGCCTTCATGGATGACATCTCCGTCACTTTCCCCGATGGGGACACGTTGACGGGTGACATGGTCATGACCGGGTACACCGAAACCGGTCCCTACGAAGACGCGCAGAACTTCGCGGCGACCTTCACGACCGATGGCCCTTGGACCTTCAATGCAGCTTGATGATAATACCGCCGTCATCGAGTGGGATGGCACCAAGTACGGCATTGCGCCTTCTGATCAAATGCGCCTGATCCGCCGGGTCGAGGATATTCTCGGCGGCAGCGCCGTGCAGAAGGTTCTGACGTACTACAGCGGTGGCGTCACGGACGGCCAGCTTGCAGAGGCTCTTGGTTGCATCCTGCGGGCGGCGGGGGCGAAAGTGTCTGATATTGAGCTTTATCGCCAAGTCACAGACGCGCAAATCAACGGCGATTTGAGTGCGGCCGCTTCTGCGCAAAACGTGATTATCGCTGTTTTGGGCCTTCTGGCCCCGCCGATTGCCTCTGAAATGGCCGAAAAGGCCAAGGCGCAATCTGAGGAAAAAAAAGTCTCCGCGAAGGGCTAGTCCGAACACTGCACCGGATCTGCGTGGGTGGGAAGATGTGCACCGGCCCGGAGTTTTGGGTGATGCCGCCGAATGAAGTGTGGTGGCTTATCGAAGACAACCTTCCTCCCGAAGTCAAAGACAGCATGTCCGACAACTCGGACAATGAGCGCCTTTACCGAGAATTGAAGCGGCGACAGATGCAGGAGCGATTAAACCAGTGAGCAAAGTTGTCGGCGATATTGCGGTTACGGTTGGGGCGGACGTCTCCGGCCTCCTGACCAACATGCAGAAGGCGCGGCGCTCCACAAAGCAGTTCGGCGATACTGCGGGGCGCATGTCGGTCAACGTCGCGAAGGCGGGCGTTGCAGTTGTCGCGGCAGCGGGGGCTATGGGCGCGAGCTTTGTTGCCATGCAGCGGCAGGCGGCAGAAGCGGCTGTTGAGGTCGGCAATCTGTCTCGGGTGGCCAATGCAACGCCGCGCGAGTTTCAGCGTATGGCAGCGGCGGCAGAGACCGTGAATATCAGCCAACAGAAGCTTTCGGATATTCTCAAGGACGTGACCGACCGGGTGGGGGATTTCCTGGAAACCGGCGGCGGGCCGATGGCGGATTTCTTCGAGCAGGTTGCCCCCAAGGTGGGGGTAACGGCTGACGAATTCGCGCGGCTTTCGGGGCCGCAGGCATTGCAGCTTTACGTCAAAACCCTTGAGGAGGCTGGCGCGTCTCAGCAGCAAATGACCTTCTATCTGGAGGCGATGGCCTCGGACGCCACGGCGCTTCTGCCGCTTCTGCGGGACAACGGAACCGCGCTGCAACAGCTCGGCGACCGGGCGGAGGAAGTCGGGCGGATCTTGTCGAATGAAACGATCCGGCAGGCTGATAGCTTAAAGCAGTCGCTAGATGAAATGGGGGCGGTTGTCCGCAACCAGACTATCTCTGCGTTGGTTGCGGTAGAGGATGAATTGGCGATCCTGCACCAGTTCGTTGCTGACTATGGTGCCCCCGCTCTGGCTTCGCTTGTGCAAGGCGCTGCGGCGGCGGCGAGATGGATGGACGCATTGGCCGGTGGGATCGCGAACGTTGCGAACAGTGACTTAGGCCAGAAGACCCGCGAGAACATGGGCGGCTTGCTCGAAATGATGGGCGGAATGTTTCCCGGCCTGCAAAGCATCCGAGGCCAAAACGGCGGTGTCAGCGAATTCAACGACGCTTGGAATGAACTGCAAAGCCAAGGCGAAGGCCTCTTGGGGAGCCCGGTAAGCATAGAAGTTGGCGGTGGCGGTCAGCACCAAAACAGATCCCCTCTGGCAAGCCCGGCTTCATCCGCATCTGGTGGCGGATCGACCTTGCCCGACCTTGAGCGGCAACTCGCGACCGAGCGCGAGCTTGTGCTGATGCACTACGAAGAAACGATGTCTGCGTTAGAGGAATACCGCGAGCGCAAGCTTGAGATGAACTTGTCCTACGATGAGTTGGAGAAGCGCGCGCTGGAGGAGAAGAACCAAGCCCTTGAGGAGCTGGACCGCAGATCCATGGAGGCGCGCCATGCGGCCTATTCCGGGGCGCTGGGGGATATGTCAGCGCTCATGACGACCGAAAGCCGCAAGCTTTTTGAGATCGGCAAGGTGGCGGCTTCCGCGCAGGCGGCGCTGGATGGCAAGGCCGCTGCGGTGTCTGCCTGGGAAAAAGGTATGCGGATCGGTGGCCCCCCTACGGCTGCGGCGTTCACCGCTGCGTCCTTGGCGAAGACGGGGGCTCTGTTAGCTTCGATCAACGCAACAAGCTTCGGCGGTGGCAGTGGTTCGTCAAGCGCCGCTGGCGGGACGTCCGCAGTTGCGACGGCAGAACCTGCGTCCGTGCAGCGAGGCGACATCAACGTCTATGCCAAGGATGGGATGACCAGCCGTTTGATGCAGATGATTTTCGAGGACGCGGACGTCTTTGCGGCTGACGGCGGCATCGCGAACGTGAACATTCGGAGCGGCCTTGCATGACCGTGATCTATACCAACTGGACGCAGGGAGCGAAACAGCCGCAGACGCACGCGCGGCTTCTCCACAGCGGCAATGAAGCCTCCAAGGTCGGGGTGTACGACATCTCGGGTACAGAGGACGGCTACTTTGCGGAAGGGCCGGACGGGCCTGAAACGTTTGAGGCATGGAAGCCAAACTCGGACACGGGCCGCTGGGGGCGCATGTGGTCGGCCCTGCGTAGCGTTGATTGCGTTTGCATCGCGGGGCACAATCTTGGCTCTACAGGCACCACCATTCGCCTGGACGCCAGCACGGACGGCTCAACCTGGGCACAGTTTCAGCCAGAGCAAGTGATCGAGGACGACAGCCCGATTTTCTGGATGTTCGATCTTTCGACGCTTCGAGGTTTGCGTATTCTGGTGCAGGCTGGAACTGAGCGACCGACTATTGGGGTGGTGCAGTTCGGGCGAAGCATGGAGCTTGAGCAGCCGATTTTTTCGGGCGTCACGCCATCGCGGTATTCCCGTTCGACCACCTACAACACGACCTTTTCGCAGAGCGGCAAGATCCTCGCGCGGGACGTGGAGCGGGCGAACCTTTCGGGGACTTTGAGCTTTCCGCACCTTACGCCGGAGTGGATCGACAGCGACGGCAGAGACGCAATCTTGTCGCTTGAGCAAGGCCCCTTCTTTCTGGCTTGGCGACCGGACGGCACAAAGACGACCAGCATCTACGACGACGTGATTTACGGCATGGCGACCGAGACCCCGAAGGTAACGACAATGGGCGTTTTGGACCTTTTGCAGATGTCGGTTAGCTACGTGGCGGAAGCTTATGAGTGAGCCGGTTTGCCTGATCAAGGTCGAGCTTCCGCGCTGCACCCGCACCCACGGCTCGGCACCCTGCACAGCTACCGAGACCGGGGATGCAAAGTGCTACAACACGTTCTCAAGCTGTAACGACCAGGAGAATTTCGACAAGGGGACCTTTGATGTTTGGTTCTCGCGGGGCAACCTCGCGGACAGCACGATCACGGACGCCCCGAGCTACATCCTGCCCTTTGTGACGTCTGTCAGCAGCACGGGCGGCACGATCAACTTCGCAGGTTCCAAGGACACCGAAATCGGGCTCGGGTATGTCAGCACGCTCACGGTGCAATTCAAGGACGGCCCGCACTCGGACCAATTGATGGACCCTTACCGGGATGATCGGACCTTTGATCCACGCACCAAGAGCACTTTCTGGCGCAAGTTCAAAGCCCGGAATGTCTACCTCACCAAAGCCAAGGTCACGCGATATGAAGGTTATAAGGGCGATGCCTTGGCGGATATGCGGGCAACTGTCTACTACGCCACGGAACTGACAGTCACACGGCAGGGCGCAACACTTACGGCCAAGGACCCGTTCACGTTTCTGGACTTCAAAAGCTCGGACGTGCCCGCGAAATCAACCGGCATCCTTTATCAGGACATCACAGACGAACAGCTTGACCTGCCGATCATCGGGGCAGGGGTCGAGGACTACCCCGCGCCGGGTATGGTTCGAATTGGCGACGAGCTGATTTCGTATGAAAGCGTCCATGAGGAAAGCTACGGCATCCGCATTCGGGCGACCGAGCGGGGGCACCGAGACACCGAGCAAGATGACCACTCCAATGAGACCGAGGTGCAGGTTTGCTTCGTCTTGGAAAACCGTTCTGTTGATGAAGCCTTTGGCGACATCTTGGCGGAGACGGACTTTCCCGACGCGGTTTTTGATGCGGCTCAAGCGGCCAGCGTGGCGGGGATCTGGCGGCGTCCATGGACCGGGGCGCTGTCTCGCGTCGTGAGTGAGCCAACGCCCGCCCGTGAGCTTCTGGGCCAACTGGTGCGCCACACTCTGACGCACATCGATTATGATGAATTCACCGGCAAGACCAAGCTTTTGCCGGTTCGGGGATACGACAGCAATTCGCTGGTTTTGGACGATGACAAGGACATCGTGGCGGGTTCGTTCCGGGTGTCTGACATGCCGCTGCAGCGCATTTCCCGCGCAATCCTGCACTACAACCTGCGGACGCCGGTATCGGATCCAGATGAGGAGCTCAGCTACCGCACGGTGGTCGAGGTCAACGGGCGCGGCGGCGATGATAACCGGGATGGCGTGGATATCAGCCGCAAGCTCTATTCGCCTTGGCTGACAAGCGACATTCTCGCCTTCTCGACGTGCTCACGCCTTCACACTCTGTGCGAGATCACACCGCTCAAGTGCTCGTTTCAACTGCACCCGTCGCGTTCAACAGTGAAGCGCGGGGACATCGTGCGGAAGGCTGACGACACCGTTGTTACCGGCGGGGGAGACCCGATCACCAAGGCTTGGTTCATCACGAAAGCGCACCAGCCCTCACCCGGCGGGCTGATCGATTGCGAGGCGTGGGACGTCTCCCCTCTTGGCCGGGTGGGATATTTCCAAGCCGCTGACACCCCGGCTTACGTTGGGGATGGGTCGGATGATCCTGATGGCTTTTTCATAGGCGATAGCAAAGGGCTTCTGCCCGATGGTTCGGAGGCACCAAGACTGCAATGAGTTTCTTTACCTTCCCGGCCGCACAGGTTGGCGATGCCGTGACCGTCGAGCGTTGGAACGCCCTTGAGGCGGCGTTTAGCGACTTCGCGGACGGCGTGACCGGCGCGCCGAAGATCAAAGGCAAGGCTATGGCCACAGACGACGCCTTTCTGATTACCGTTGCCGCTAGCGATGACTTTGCCATTTCCCGGGGGCTATCGCTTGTTCTGGGGGCCTCATCGACAAGCTCGGGGAGCTATGTCATGGCTCGGGAAATCACGGTGGTGTCTTTCACCGGCAGCATTCGCTTCAAGGCGACCCACAAAACGAATGCGAGCACCGAAGTCGATCTTCGCATCAGAAAAACAAGCGGCGGAACCACGACTACTCTGCAGACTTGGGATATCGGCAACAACCTGTCTCAAGCTGTATCAATCGACGTACCCGTAGCGGTCGGGGACGTGATCACTTGGGAGCACAAGGTATCCGGGGGCGTTGGTGTTGTGTCAAGCGTCAGCGCCTTCAGCCAGTCCGGTGATGACTACCTTAAAGAATACACCCCCATTGATGAGACCTAACGGTGCTGAACTTGCGCTGGACTGACGACACCCGCACGGCGGTTGTCTACGAGGAAGATGGTCGCTCGGTTGTGAACCAAGGGGCACTTCTTCGGAAGGCGCTGGCGGGCAAAATCAGCGTGGGCAAGCCCGCAAAGCCCCAGCCCGACCGGGCATCCATGACGCTTACCATGCCGCAACTGCTTATCGGCCTTAAGGATCGGGGCTGGATCACCGAGGCCGAGGGCGATGCCTGGGCGGCTGCCACAGCCCTGCCTGCCTCGGCATTGGCCGTAGTGGCCACACTGCCTTCTGAGGCGCAATACGCGGCCCGTATGCGGCTTCTGCGCATGAGCAAAGCCGAGCGCACCAGCGACCTTGTGCAGGACCTTGCTGCGGCGCAGGGCATCTCTGGCCCCGAACTAGACGCCTTCTTCGCGGAATTCGCGACCGCCTAACCACCCCCACTTTTCGAAGATGAGCCCCGCCAGCGGGGTCTAGGAGCGTGCCCATGCCACAGATTGCACTTGGCGATACGTCTGAACAACTTGTCGCTGCTGTCAATGAAGCGCTCACGGATGCCGCCAATCTGGATGCCGTCAAATACCCGGCTTACGCGGACATTGCTGCCGTGGCCGCTGCAACGCTTGCAGACGGGGACCGGGCGCAGGTCGGGGATCTGGTGTTCGAGAAGAAATCTTCGGACACGACCACCCTCCCGAACCAGCCGGGGTTCGTGCCCGCTGCGCCCAAGAGCACCCCGCACATCTCGCATTTTGGCGGCGTTGGGGATGGCGTAACCGACAACACCGCTGTCATGGAGGCGATCAAGGCTTTCTGCACAGCCAGCGGCGAGAAGGTCGATTTCGGGTCTGGCGGCACGTACCTGATCGATCCGTTGCGACTGGACGGCTCGGAAAAGCTGTTGCTGACCGGGGATCGGAACAACCGGCCTATCATCAAGCTTGCGCCTTTCGTTGACGCCCATGTGCTGAATACCGAGACCGGCAGTACGGCGACCTTCGATCTGTACGGGATCTGCATAGATGGCAACCGGGGAACCCGCTCGGCAGGGCATGGCCTGCGCTCTGCTGGGTGCGCTCTTATTCGGCTTGATCAAGTGCGGATCCAGAATTGCCAGAGCTACGGGCTCGGCATTCAAAACGGCACAACGCAGCGCGTTGAGATCGGATATCTTGAGATCGACACGACCGGCAAGGACGCGATTGATATCAAAGACCGTGATAACGACAACGGTATATTCGTCTTTGACCATATTCGCGTTCTCAACCACGCCCTTGACGATGCAGATGACGCGGCGCTTGACGCGCGCGGCCCTGTCTATGGGCGGCTCTTGACAGTGGAAATGTCGGGCGCGGCCTTGGGTATGCGGTATCGTGCGGACGGGAATGGGCGGGCGGGGTTCGGTTCTGTTCAAACTGTTGCGGTTACAGGCCCAGGGCTCGGGGGGGGCACAACTGTCGCTTGTTCCTTTGAAACGTCAGACCCGCGCTCGTTCGTGGGCGAGGTCATCGCAGAAGACGTCAGCACGGTTCTTATTCAGAACGGTGCCGGGGGGCGTGTCGGGCGGATCACTGGAACTGGTATTTATGGCGGTGACGGCGTTTCGCTGCGCGGCAGGGGCTTCTTGCTTGAGGGCGGGCACATCATCATGAACGCTGCGGCAAGCTTTGATGAAGTTCTGGAGATCACGGCCAGCGCACAGGACGCGACCGTGCGTGCCCTGACCATTGATGACCCGACCGGCGGGGAAAACTTGATTACCGTTGAGGCAGGCGCGACCGGCTCGCTTATCAGGGAGTGCATCCTGATTTCTGCGGGGATCACAGGCGCCGGGATCACGGACGCCGGGACGGGAACGATCATCGACCAGAACCGCATTCGCACCTCATGACATGCCCGTCTCAACCCTCCTGCACAGCCTGATTTGGCGTGACGGGGTTACGGCCCCGATCTGCGCGCGGGCTTGGTTTTTCTGTGCTGTTTGTGACCGCTGGGCGCTGTTCGTCCGCGTGATGGACCGGATCTCGCCGGGGCATTGCCAGAGAATGTTTGAAGGAATGCCGGATGGATGAAGACTGGGCGCGAAGCATCGAAAACCGGCTGAACATAGTCGAAAGGCGCAACGCGGTGGAGGAAGTGCATCGCATCAACGTGGAGAGCCGCTTAGGGGCAATCGAAGACACGTTGAAATGGCTGGTGCGGCTGATCCTCGGAGCGTTCTTGATGGCCTTGGTGGCTTATGCGTTCAAGGGAGGTTTCGTTGGTTAAGTTCAAGTATGTCGCGCTCGCGGTTCTCGTTGGAGTTGCGGCAGCGACGTTGCGACCTGTTGCGGGGGGCGTGGAGGGTCGTCTGTTCCCAGTTGTGAAGCGGGCGCAGATCACGTCCGTCGATGCATTGGGCGAAACCCGATCTGTGATTTACGGCACGTCTTCTCGATTGCGCTCCTGTGCGTTCCGCCGCGTGGACTTCTTTCTCGGAACGCCGGAAGCGAACGCGCGCGTGGATCTGGACATGCGAGAGACGTCCAAAGTCCGGCCCGGCGGCGAGTTCGATTTCGGGCCGTGGCTCGTGCAGCTGACACCCGACCAATTCCCGCGCGCCTTCGCGGTGGTGAAGCACCGCTGCCACCCGTTCTGGCTGACGGAAAGCCTGTTTTATCTGGGGAGTGTGGAATGAGCATCGATTTAAAGCTGGGGGACACGCCCGAGCTGATCAAGACGTGCCTGCGCGAAGAATGCTCGCTTGAGCAAGCCGCGTACATCCTCGGCACGATCTATTGGGAAACCAACAAGACGATGAAGCCCGTACGCGAGGCGTATTGGCTTTCCGAGGACTGGCGGCGAGACAACCTGCGCTACTACCCTTGGTATGGGCGCGGGCATATCCAGCTCACTTGGGAGACCAATTACAAGCGGATGGGCGAACGCCTTGGCGTTGACCTGACAACCGATCCAGATGCGGCCATGGCCTCGGGTGTGTCAGTCTCGATTGCAGTGATCGGCTGTATGGAAGGCGCTTTCACCGGCAAGGCTATCCCGGATTACATCAACGACACCAAGACGGACTATCGCAACGCGCGGCGTGTCGTGAACGGCATGGACAAGGCAGACACCATTGCAGGGCTTGCCGAGGACTACGCAGCGGCCCTTTCCGCCAGCGGGTACGGCGTGAAGGTCGTGCAGCCTACCAACGTGCTCGCCACGCTGCTGGCGGCGCTGGCCAACCTGTTCAAGAAGTGGAGCAAGGCATGAACTGGCGCGACCCCAAGGTCATGGGCGCAGCACGTCACTTGCTGACCAGCCTTGGCCCTCTGCTCGCTGTCTATGGCGTCACGACCGACGCCTATTGGCAGATCATCGTGGGTGTGGGCATGGCCGTCTGGGGCTTTGTGGCGTCCCTCATGGCCCCTGAGAAGCGCAAGTGACCCGCCTTTACCTCGCCGTAGGCGCGGTTGCAGTGCTTATAGCGTCCCATGCGGGCGCGTACTGGCTGGGGGCATCTAGCGCCCGTCAGGAAGCCGCAGAGCGCGCCGCAGAAGCATATGAAGCAACCATCAAGGAGATCGAAGATGCGGGCATTGATCCTAGCGACCTTGGCGGTCAGCTTGAGCGGCTGTGTGACCTCGCTCCGCAGCACCCCCGCTGTCTGTGACGGCACCCGCAGCGAGCGTGTGGCGCACGCTGACGCTCTGTTGACCGATGGCGGGCCTCTGTCCGTCGCAACCGGTTCCGACCTTCTGAGCAAGCTCCACGCGGGCTGCACCTAACACCAGCAACCTAGCCTTCCCCATCCTCCCCAGCCGGGTTGCCGGTTGCCCTGTCCTCTCGCGGGGGCGGGGCCTTTTTACATGCGCACAGGAGACCCCTTCATGACGACGCAATCCCATCAAATGACAGGCTCTTGGCAGAATGTCGGAACCGGCACGCTCACCGTCACGCCGCAAGGCGATGGCGGGCGGGCGCAGATCCAAGCGACCGGGGCCACGACCGACACGCTCGAACGCAATTGGGGGCACCCCCTGATCCCCGGCGCGCGGCAGGTGTTCACCGCTGGCTCTGATGCGGTCTGGGTCAAGGGCCGAACTGGCGAAATCTGGACGATCAGCGGCGACAATGCCGCCACCGGCATCGACGTGAGCGGGCTGTGAGGGAGGACTGATCAATGGATACGCAATCCCTCCAAATGGATGGCACGTGGATCAAGGTTGCGGACGGCGACGTCACGCTGACCACCGGCAGCCATTCCGGGCGCGTGCAGGTGCAGGCTGATGGGGCCAGCGCGGCAACTCTCGCGCGCAACTATGGCGAGCCGGTCTTTGCGGGCGCGCTCCACACGGTCACCGCAGGGTCTCTCGCTGTCTATGCGCGGGGCGTGGTTGATGACGTTTGGACCGTGACCGGCGCGGACGTTGTGCCCGGTATCGACGTGCGCGATCTGGTTCCGACACCGCCGCCGACCCCCGGCGATGACCCCGTTGTGTCCACAATCTTCTCCGATGGCTGGCAGGCGACCTATCCGAGCCCGCCTGCGGACGTGACCGGCAACACGGTGACGGTGACGCGCTCGGGCTACGACGCTCTGGGCGTGGCCACGACCTTTAACGAGGATCTGGACATCACGGCCCGCGTGCGCCTGCCCGGCGTGGCAACGGAAACCGCGGACACGGTTGCTCTGAGCGATTACATCTATTCCGGCGAGGCAATCACCGATGTGACGAACAGCTCGACCCGCGCCTATCCGTATGCGCAATTCGCTTGGCTGGTCCCGGACTGCCAAGAGGTCGGGGACAGCCAAAACAGTATCACGCTCAAGATTGCCGTTGCACATCGGCACGCTCGGGATGGCAAGCCCGTGGCGGGTGTCCGGTTCATCGTCACGGATCATCTGAGCGGCGAGGCGAGCGAGCTTGTCACGTCCTGCACTGGCGAGGCCTATACCGCATCTGGCTTTACTGCCTCCGTGTACGAGGGGACCGTGGACATCACGTCGCTTTCGACCGCAGGTGCACAGGGCAACCTGTTCACCATTGACGCGGAATTCCTTCCGTGGGTCGGCGCGGCGCACAAGATCAGTGTGATCACCTCGGGCAAGACCTTTGACCAAAACACGGTCCTGACCTTCGGCAACAATCGCAATAACTGGCGTCCGACGCTCTACGCCTATGTGGACCCGGCGGCGGGCGGCGGTGCGGCGGTTTCGACCGACCCGGCCGTCGCGGCGACCACACCCTTCACCACGACCGCACTCGCCTCTGCGGCCCTGCGCAACTGGCATGATGCGAACACCGGGCGAGGTGCGATCGACGGATCTGTCATGCGTCTTGTAGAGGCCACGCATACCCATTCGGTGATGCCCAATCGCGTCTGCGATGACTATTACATGATTATCGAAGGCGTTCCGGGCAGTACACCGGCCAATGTGATCTATCAGGATGCGGGGTCGAATACCGATCAGAGCTTCCCGGAAAAAGTTCTGGTCCGAAACCTGACGATCAGGCGCACGACTGCCGCGGCCATTCGCATGATCGATGCGGGCACCAGCACGCGGGACACCTACCTCGCGATGCAGAACGTTGAGATTGATGACGGCAGCTTCTCGCCCACGGATAACTTCTTCTGGCGCTATGACGCCTCCTACTTTGAAGAATGCACGCAGGACAGCGCACAGGTAGCGGCGCAAAAGCTCATCGGTTGCAACGGCAGCTTCACCGGGCCGTCCACCGTGGCTTGCGTGGCGAGCCGGATCCCTAACGGGAACATCGAGCCGAACAACGCTTCGCGCGCGGACGGGCTTTTTGTGGGCTGGTCGCACATCACCGCAGCCCGGACGGACTTCTCCCAACCCCTGTTTATCAACCACACGACCACAGCGCTTGGCTTTGCCGTGGTCGGCAGCGTCATGGAAAGCTATGGCTCGGGCGGCTCTGGATCTGCGTTCCTGATCAACGGCGACGGCAACACAGACAGCAGCGAAAACATCACCCTGATCGGGAACACCTTCCTAGGCGGGCGGGCCAATATCAGCTACACAGATGCAGGCGGATCGGTTGCATACCCCCACCTGACCGTTATGCGGTTCAACATCTTCTTTGAGCGGAACACAAAAGCCGGGGATTTCTTCGGATATCAAAGTAGCGGCACCGATCCTGCGCGTGTGCTGAACTGGAATATCCGATACGAAGTCGGTGCCCAGAGCAACACGATCATTCAAGGCGAAAGCCGCGACAACCCCCCGAACGTCGGCTTTTATCCCCTCTCTTGGCTGGGCGATGTGGGCTCCGAAGGCTCGATTTCGGGCAGTCAGGCAAACCCCCTCTCCGTCACCTTCACGGACGACCAGAGCGGCAGCGCTGGCTCCGGTGACGGGGACTATACACCTACCTCGGGCACCGATCTTGCCACGATCCCCAGCGGCCAAGCCCCGTATCCCTTCGACTTGTCCGGCGCTGCGATCAGCTCCGGCGGCGTGTCGGGCGCGCTGCAGCTTTGATTGTCGATACCCAGCTTGGGTTAGGCCGGGCGGTCACCAAGCTCTCGAAAGAGGGCGGGGAGATATGGCTAGAGCCCGGCTCCTATCACCTTGAGCGGTGGAAGGTTGGCCCAGAGACGGGCCTGATCCACATCCGCGCCCTGCGCCCGGACGATCCGCCGACCTTCTCCCGGATCGAACTCAAGCGGTCCCGCAACATTCTGTTCGAGGGGATCCGGCTCAGGGGAGGCGAGGCTTCCCACGATTTCCGCGTGATTGACGGGTGCGAGGGGATCACGCTCCGGGGGGCGGACTGCCGGGGTACGGCGACGGGATGGGTCGGCCGCGACGACGACACCCCCAACAGCTTTGCGCTTGTCAGCGACAGCTCGGGCATTGCCGTAGAGGATTGCCACATCCGTCGATACTGGCAGGGTGCGGCTTTTCTCAGATCCAGCCAATGCCGCTTTTCGGTCAATCGCGTGGAGTGGATGACGGCGGACGGCCTACGCATGAGCGATGTGCATGGCATGTTCATTTCGGACAACGAGTTCACGCGGTTCTTCGGGTCCGACCAGCGGGTCAATCACTCGGACATGATCCAGATTTGGGCAATGCCGAACCCGTCCAGCAATGTCTGGATTGTCGGGAACAATCTCGACAGCCAAGGCGAGGCGGCGACCCAGAGCATTCTCATTCTCAACGAGCAATTCGAGAAGACCGGCCTAAAGCACAACGGCATCTTCATAGCCGCGAACCGCGTCAGGAACGGCCATGTGAACGGCATTGTGGTCGAACACGCGGACGGGCTGCATCTCATGGCCAACGTTTTGGAATGGGACCGCGAGGCGGTTATGCGCTACGACTCTGGACCGCAGAATTCGGAGCCTCGGGTGCGGGTGAAGGGTTAGGCGGGGGTCATGATTTGCCCGCCAGTTCCTTCATGTCGCTATACGCGTTGCGCTGAAAGTCCTGCACCGTGCCGCGTCTGCGCGCCTCTTGATCGCGCATCATAAACAGGCATAGCCGCAGCGAACGCAAAACCGACAGGCCGGACCCCCGGAAGATGTGGTACGACATTGCCGCGTGGTAGATGTAGAACATGATGCGGTCCATCATCTCTCTCCTCTATGTGTCTGCGTGGGCGGCGTAGCCCCATTTCAGCGGCGGCTTTGCCCGCTTTTCGTGGGGCAGGCGGACGCTGGCTCCATGGGCGCGTAGGATCTGGGCCAAGACCTGAAGGTCAGCAGGGTTTTCAAGCGGGCTGACAGGTGTCAAAAACCGGCCTGAGTTCTGGCCGACGACGCAGACCTGTGAATGGTCGGCGTGGTCACAGGCTACAATCTGCCCAAAGCCAAAGTGGCCTTTTTCATCGAAATTGCGGCGGTTCTCGTGTCGTTGCCACGACTGCATGGCCTCGCGTATCGCTTCCGGCCATCGATCCGACTGATCATTGTATAGCAGTGCGGTCGTGTTGTAGCCCATTATCTTCTCCTTTTCTGATACATTCCGCCCATACCCACTTTCACCGCCTGTTCACGGTATGGGCGTGTGTTAGATTTCGCGTAAGTTATTGATTGGGCGAGATAGTCGCGGGATTCAAAATCCCCCGATGGCAACATCTTGTCGGTTCGAGTCCGACCTCGGGTACCAGCCGCAAATCCCAGTTTGATCCAAGTGACGCGCCTCAGCGCCCCGTTTCGCTGCGCCAGCTGGCCCAGTCCTCGGGCGTGTCGAGATCGCGTCTGGCCCGGGTGCCGGGCAAGGGCACCAGGTGGACGTGGTCGCGGTGCCGGGCGATGAGGCTCTGTCCGCCCTCGTCCCCTTTGAGCATCGCGAAATCCGGGAATGTCACGGGAGAGAACAGGATCGGATGACCGGGCGCGCCGGCCTCGGTCGTGCCGCGCCAGATATGCGCGTCCGGCACCACGTCCCGCGCGGCGACAACCGCGCGCAGATCGTCAGCGGTGATCTCGGGCAGATCACCCAGCAGCAGGAGCAGGCCGGTACAGCCCTCCGGCAGGCGAGAGACCGCGCCGCGCAAGCTGCCCCCCATGCCTTCGGCGCTTTCGGGGACCGAAAGCGCGGTCACGCCCAGACCGTCGAGGGCGGCGTATCTGGGATGGGGTCGGGGGGGGAGCGCGACAAGGACATCCCGTGTGACCTGCGCGGCCAGCGCAGCTTGCCGCGCCACGAGCGGCCTGCCATCCACTGGTTCCAACAGTTTGTCGCGACCGCCCATGCGGCGCGATTGTCCGGCGGCGAGGATCAGAATGACATCCGACATGGTCGCGAGACTGGCGACTGGCGGGGCATTTGACCAGTGGCGGGAGCCTCCGGCGGGGATATTTTTCGACTTAAGAGATCCTAGCCGCGCATCCGGGTTCCATCCGGGTCAAAGAGCGGCGTCGTCAGCAGCCTCGCGGTGCAGTGTTGTCCGAGGATTTCGATGCTGGCGGTCACCCCATCGGCGATCTGGTCGGAGGGCAAGAAGCCCAAGGCGACGGAGGTGTCCGTGTAATGCGCGTACCCCCCCGAGGTGCAGAAGCCGACGACCTCGCCCGCCAGCGAGATCGGCTCATAGGCAACCACATCGGCCTCTGTCGCCTCCACCGCGAAGGCGCAGAGGCGTCGGGCGGGGCCTGCGGCACGCTCGGCCTCGGCGGCCTGCCGTCCAATGAATGCGGTCGGTTTCGCGAACTGGATGAAGCGGTCGAGACCGGTTTCCGCAGCGGTGTAATCCTGTGAGTATTCCCGGCTCCAGGCGCCGAAGAACTTGTCGAGCCGCAGGGACATCATGGCGCGCATGCCGAAGGGCCGGATGCCGTGGGCCTGTCCCGCCGCCCACAAGGTGTGAAACAGGTGACGGTGTTCGCTGGGCGAGCAGTAGATCTCGTAGCCGAGATCGCCCGTGTAGCTGACCCGTTGGACGAGGCATTGGGCCATGCCAATGGTCATGGGGCGGACATCGAGGAAGCTGAGCGCCGTGCCGGAGACATCCGCGCGGGTGCAGGCGGCCAGCACGTCTCGCGCTTTGGGGCCCGCGATTTGGAACCCGGTGCGGCTGTCGGAGATGTTGTCCACCGACACGCCGTCTTCGAGATGGGTTTCGAACCAGCGCAGATGCTGGTCTTGCGCGCCATAGGAGGCGGTGAGCTGAAACTCGGCCTCGCCAAGACAGGAGACCGTGAAATCCCCCATGAGCTTGCCCGACGGTGCCAGCATCGGGGTAAGCGCGAGCCGACCGGGCCCCGGAATGCGCCCCGCCATGATCCGGTCGAGCCAGGCCCGCGCGCGCGGGCCCGTGACGCGGAACTTGCCGAAATTCTGCAGCTCGTTGAGGCCCACCCCATTGCGGACGGCCATCACCTCGGCCCGCACGGCCTCCCATGCGTTGGAACGGCGGAAGCTTGGCGTCTCATAGCGTGGCTCACCGGGCAGGGCGAAGTAGTTCACGACCTCAAGCCCGTAGGTCTGGCCGAACACGGCCCCCATATCGGACCAGATGTCGTACATCATCGTGGTGCGGAAGGGACGCGCGGCGGGCAGCTCCTCGTTCGGATAGCTGACCGAAAAGCGGTTCTGGTAGTTCTCGATCACCTTGGGGACCGTATAGCCCGGCGTCGTCCATTTGCCGAAACGGGCGACATCCATGGCACGGGGGTCGCGCTCGGTCTCGCCCTCGATCATCCATTGAGCCAGCGCGAGACCCACGCCGCCGCCCTGACTGAACCCGGCCATCACCGCGCAGGCGGACCAGTAGTTGCGCAGGCCCGGCACCGGCCCGACCAGCGGATTGCCGTCCGGGGCGAAGGTGAAGGGCCCGTGGATCACCGATTTCACGCCAGCCGTCTCGAGCACCGGGAAGCGGCGATAAGCGAAGGCGATGCTGTCCTCAATCTTTTCGAACTGGTCATTGAGCAACTCGTGCCCGAAATCCCAGGGCGTGCCATCCACGGACCAGGGCTCGCAGGGTTTTTCATAGAACCCGATGCAGAGCCCGCGCCCTTCCTGGCGCAGGTAGCTCTCGCCGCCGGGATCGATGACATGGGGGAATTCGGTGCCGCGCTCATAGATCGCCGGGATATCATCGGTGACGATGTATTGGTGGGCCATGGGCAGAAGCGGCAGATAGATCCCGGCCATGGCCGCAACCTCGCGCGCCCAGAGACCGCCCGCATTCACCACATGCTCGGCGATCACCGTGCCCTGATCGGTCTCGACGGTCCATGTGCCATCGGGGTTTGGCGTGGTTGCGGTGACCTTGGTATGGGTCTGGATCGTCGCGCCGCCCATCTTGGCGGCCCGCGCATAGGCATGGGTGGTTCCCGAGGGGTCGAGGTGACCATCCAGCGGATCGTAGAGGCCACCGAGAATGCCATCAGTGTTCACCAGTTCGGCCATCTCCTTGATCTCGGAGGGGCCGAGGATTTCGGTATGCAGCCCCATATAGCGGTGCTTGGCGCGCTCGGCCTTGAGCATGTCAAACCGCTCTGGCGTGTCGGCAAGGGTGATGCCGCCCACATGGTGCAAGCCGCAGGACATGCCGGTGATCTCTTCGAGCTCCTTGTAGAGCCCGATCGTATAGCCCTGCAAGGCGGCCATGTTGGTGTCGCCGTTCAGGGTGTGAAACCCGCCCGCCGCATGCCAGGTGGAGCCCGATGTCAGCTCCGAGCGTTCCAGCAGCATGACATCCGACCAGCCCAGCTTGGTCAGGTGATAGAGGACCGAACAGCCGACGACGCCGCCCCCGATGACGCAAACCCGCGTGTGAGTCTCCATGCTCCGCCTCCTTGTCATGCCCCCAAAGCGTCGGAGGCGAAGGGGCCTCGGGTCACGCCCGTTCCCGACACCAAAGGTCGGTTTTGCGCGCCGCGCCGCCCGGGTCGAGGGGACAGAGCGGTGGGGCATGGTCAGCCTATTGAGGCGGCAAGACGACCTGCGGTTGGGGCGGGCGCGCTGGCACCATGCGGATAAGCGCGGGCTGCGCAGGTCACAGGCAGCGCCCGCCGCAGATTGGTCCGGCTCAAAGGCGCTTGCGGGGACGCGCCCTTGCGCGCAGGGTTTGACCGATGCAACACGGAGCCCCCATGTCGCCCGCGCCCGCCTATATCCTCTGCACCACACCGCGGAGCGGCAGCACGCTGCTTTGCCGGATGTTGGCGGCCAGTGGTGTCGCCGGGGCGCCGGACAGCCATTTTCACAGCCCGTCGCTCGATCGCTGGCTTGAGGTCTATGGGCTCGCGGCGACCCGGTTTCCCGACCGGCGTGCCGCGATCCGCGCCGCGATTGCCGCCGGCAAGGCTCGCGGGACGGGTGCGTCGGGCTGTTTCGGCCTGCGCCTGCAACGGGGCAGCTTTGCCTATCTCATGGACCAGCTCGACATCCTGCATCCGGGGCTGGCCTCGGACCGCAGCCTGATCGAGGCGGCCTTTGGGCCGGTCACCTTCTTGCATCTCAGCCGGGCCGACAAACTGGCCCAGGCGGTCTCGCGCCTGCGCGCCGAGCAGAGCGGGCTCTGGCACGCCCATGCGGATGGGACGGAGATGGAGCGCACGCGCCCGGCGGCCCCGCCGCGCTATGACCATGCCGCGATAGCCGCGCATCTGGCGGAATTGTCGTCCTTGGATGCGGCATGGACCGACTGGTTTGCGACCGAGGGGATCGCGCCGCAGACCCTCAGCTACGAAGCCCTCGCCGCCGATCCGCGCGGGGTGCTGGCACAGACGCTTTCGGCGCTTGGGCTGGATCCGGCGCGTGCAGCGGCGGTGTCCGTGCCCACCGCGCGCCTCGCCGATGCTGAAAGCGCTGCGTGGATCGCGCGGTTTCGGGCCGAGACCGCCGGGCCTATTCCGCCGCGATCTTGATGACCGGGGTCATGCGGGCCAGTACCTCTTCGGAGAGATGGCATTTGATCTGATGCCCGCTCTCGGTGCGGCGCATCTCTGGCACCTCGCGCTCGCACCGGCCCTCAGGCACGTCCGCTTTCCAGCGGCATCGGGTCTGGAACGGGCAGCCGGGTGGCGGGTTCATGGCCGAGGGAATGTCGCCCTCCAGCACGATCCGCTCTTTCTCGACCGTCGTGTCGGCAATCGGCACGGCCGAGAGCAGCGCCTCGGTATAGGGGTGATAGGGCGGGGCAAAAACCTCATCCGTGGTGCCCAGCTCGACCACATGGCCGAGATACATCACCATCACCCGGTCGCTGAGATAGCGCACAATGCTCAGATCATGCGAGATGAAGAGAAGGGTCGTTTTGTTCTCGCGCTGGATCTCCATCAGCAGGTCCGTCACCGCCGCCTGCACCGACACGTCCAGCGCGCTCACCGGCTCGTCGGCGACCACGATCCGGGCATCCCCGGCAAAGGCGCGGGCGATGCCCACGCGCTGTTTCTGTCCACCCGAGAGCTGCCGCGGCATCCGGTCGGCAAAGGCCCGGGGCAGTTTTACGAGATCGAGCAGGGTCAGCATCCGCGCCCGGCGGGCCTCCTCGCTGTCGCCGACCCCGAAGATCTCCAGCGCGCGGATGATCTGCCGCCCGACCGTCATCGAGGGGTTCAGCGTATCGAACGGGTTCTGGAACACCATCTGCACATCCGCGACGGTCTTGGTGTCGCGCGCGGCGATTTCCGTGCCCTGGATCTCGCGATTGTCCAAGAGGATCCGCCCCTCGGTCGCGGTCTCCAGCCCCATCAGAACCTTGGCAAAGGTCGACTTGCCACAGCCCGATTCCCCGACAATGGCCAGGGTCTCGCTCTCGCGCGCCTCGAAACTCAGATCCTCATTGGCCTTCACCACTTTCGTGTTGGTCCCGCCAAACAGGGCCGAGGCCGCCACCTCGTAGTATTTCTTGAGGTTCTCCATCTTCAGAACCACCGGCCCCGGTTCAGGCTTTGCGGTCTCCGCCGCGATCTGGATCGGCGCGGTCCAGTCGATCTCGTCGAATTTCAGGCACCGTGTCCCGTGCCGATCATCGCCCAGCACCTCGGCCATGGGGATCGCCCCGCCATCGCAGCGCCCGGCCTCGAAATAGTCGCAGCGCGGCCCGAAATTGCAGCCCTTGGGCCGCTCATGGGGCAGGGGGAAATTCCCCGGGATCGCCACCAGAGGGCGCGCCGTCTTGTCCGCTCCGGGCAGCGGGATCGACCGAAAGAGCGCCTGCGTATAGGGGTGCTGCATCCGATCGAACACATCCTGGATCGAGCCGGTCTCCACCGCCTCGCCGGAATACATCACGCAGAGCCGGTCGCAGGTCTCCAGCACCAGCCCGAGATTATGCGAGATGAACAGCATCGAGGTGCCGTATCTCGCCCCCAGATCCTTGACCAGATCGACCACGGCGGCCTCGACCGTCACATCGAGCGCCGTGGTTGGCTCGTCGAGGATCAGGAGCGCCGGATTCGCCATCAGCGCCATGGCGATGACGATGCGCTGCTGCTGTCCGCCGCTGAGCTGGTGCGGAAAACTGTTCAGCATCCGCTCGGGGTCCGGCAGGCGCACATCCGTCACCACCTCGAGCGCCCGGGCATAGGCCTCGGCCTCACTGACGCCCTCATGGATCATCGGCACTTCCATGAGCTGCTTGCCGATCCGCATGGCCGGGTTCAGGCTCGCCATGGGCTCTTGATAGATCATGGCGATTTCCTTGCCACGGATCCGCCGGAGTTCTTCGGGCGACATGGTGTTCAGGTCGCGCCCCTTGAACTTGATCGTCCCGCCGACGATGCGCCCGTTCACGCCCAGATCCTGCATCACGCCCAGCGCAACCGTGGACTTGCCGCAACCGCTCTCGCCGACCAGCCCCATGGCCTCGCCCGGCATGACGGTGCAGGAAAAATCCATCACCGCCGGGATCTCGCGCAGGCGGGTAAAAAAGGAGATCGACAGATTCTCGATCTCGAGAATGGGCCCGTCATACCTGTCGGTCATTGCCACCACCTGTCTTTCATTGTTCCTGAAATACTCCGGGGGTGCGGGGGCTGGCCCCCGCCTCTGCCAGATCCACCGCAAAGGGGATCACACCGATCTGCGCGCCGCCATGCCACGGGCCCGGTCACGCCGGGAACAGGCCGCGCACTGGCAGTCCCGCTTCCGAAAGAATACGCGTCAGTGGTCGCCCCGGATGGGAAAAGGTCATGCGTGCTCATCCCCCTAGTCCTTCAGGCTCTCTTCGCGCAGTCCATCGGCCAGCAGGTTCAGCCCGAGCACGAGGCTCATGAGCGCCAGCGCTGGGGCGAGGGCAGGGTGGGCATAGACCGACAGAAGCCTGCGCCCCTCATTGATCGTGGAACCCCAGTCCGGGCTTTCCGGACTGACGCCTAGGCCAAAGAACCCGAGCGTGCCCAGAAGGATCGTCGTATAGCCAATCCGCAGACAGAAATCGACGATCAGGGGACCGCGCGCATTGGGCAGGATCTCCCACAGCATGATGTACCACGGGCCCTCGCCCCGGGTCTGGGCAGCGGCCACGTAGTCGCGGGTCTGGATGTCCAGCACAATGCCGCGCACGATCCGGAAGACCGTCGGCGAGTTCACGAAAACCACCGACACGAACACGATCAACACATTGGGCGGCATCGAAATCACCCCCAACGGATCCGCATTGAAGGCCAGCCCGAGATAGAGCCAGCCGCCGATCAGCACCGTCAGCCCGACATAGAGGTTCCGCTTGCCCGGTTGGGTGAAATAGCGCGAATGCCAGAGCACCACGAGAAACAGGATCGGAAAGAGAAACAGCACCGCCGCCATGTAGACGGGTATCCCCGTGGCGACGATCTCGGGTGTGACCAGCAGGTAAAAGAGCAGGATCACCGGGAAGGCCAGCACCATATTGGCAACAAAGCTCAGCACCGTGTCGAGACGCCCGCCGAAATACCCCGCCGGCAGGCCAAGCACGATCCCCACCATGAAGGCAAAAAGCGTCGCCGCCGGCGCGATCTTGAGCACTTCGCGCGCCCCCATCACCATGCGGCTGAACACATCCCGGGCCAGATTGTCGCCGCCGAGGATGTAGTGGCTGAACCCTTCCGTGCCCGGTGGCACTGGTGTCCCCGGCACCTTGTTCTTCATCCCCGACACCACGTTGAGGGGATCATGGGTGATGATCAGGTCTGCGAAAACCGCCGTGAACACCCAGAACATCACAATGGCAAAACCGATCATGCCGATGGGGCTGTCAAAGAGCTTGCCGTAGAGCCCCAGACGCCGCTTATAGGCCGTCGACAACAGGAAGGTCGAGATCAGCGCGACCCAGACCGGCATGAACTGGATCAGCACCTTGATCAGGATCTCGAGAGGGGTCATGGGCTCCATATCCGTGTCTCCTCAGGCGATCCGAATGCGGGGGTTGAGGAAGACATAGCCGATATCCGAGATCAGCTGCGTGACGAGCACCACGATGACCGCAACGACCGAGCAGGACAGAAGCAGCTCGATATCGTTATTCGAAGCCGCCTGAACCAGTGTCCAGCCGAAGCCCTTGTAATTGAACAGGGTCTCGACGATCACCACCCCGGTCAGCAGCCAGGGGAACTGCAGCATGATCACCGTGAAAGGCGCGATCAGCGCGTTGCGCAGGGCGTGTTTCACCACGATGTTGCGAAAACTCACCCCCTTGAGCCGCGCGGTTCGGATATACTGCGCCGTCATCACCTCGGCCATGGAGGCCCGGGTCATCCGCGCGATATAGCCCATGCCATAGAGCGCCATGGTCATCACCGGCAGGGTGAAATTGGCGAAGGTCGCATCCTCGGCGGCCGAGGCAGCCGATCCCTTGAGCATGGTGCGCCCGTCGATTAGCCCCCATTCCGCGAGGATCGGTGACAGGCCCGAGGTCGAGGAAGCAAAGAGCACGACCAGCACCACACCCGAGACATATTCCGGCGTGGCGGTGGTCGCGATGGAAAAGGTCGAGAGTGTCCGGTCCGTGCGCGACCCTTCCCGCATTCCTGCCAACACGCCGACCAGCAGGGCCGAAGGCACCATCACCACCATCACCCAGAACATCAGTTTGCCGGTCAGGGCCAGACGCTCGACGATCACCGCACTGACATCGGCGCGGAACACCGTTGAGGTTCCGAAATCCCCCTGCAGGATGCCGCAACGGGTCCGGCTCGGCGTCTCGCCGGCCGGCAAGGTCCCCTCGATGCAGCGCCCGCGCATGCCGCCATCCGCCTCCACCCGGGTCCAACCGGGCACGACACCAAGCCATTCGCCATAGCGCATCAGCATCGGTGCGTCATAGCCGTTCCGCGTGAGCCAGCTGTCGACCTCTGCGTCGGTCATGCGCACCGAGCCTTGGCTCTTGGCGACCTTCTCGAGATTGGGCTGCAGGTTGGTCATCGCAAAGACGATGAAGGTCACACAGAGGGCTGTGAGCGCGACCACGCCTGTCCTGCGCAGGATGAAGGCGAACATATGCCGGACCTTTCTTTCTTGGTTCGGTCAAGACCCCGTGCCGGCCCGGGTGGGGCCGAGGCCGCGCGGAGGCGGCCCCGGAGCTGTCGGAAGGATCGCGGGGCGCTTAGGCGCGGAACCCGATCTTGTGCAGATGGATCTCGTGGCTCGGATGCTTCTCGGCATTGACCACATCACCCCGGTGGTGGTTGTAGAGCGACCGCCAGAAGGGTTGGATGATCACGCCCTCGTCGCGCAGGATCTGCTGGATGCTCGACATCTTCTCGCGCCGTGCATCCGCATCGGCGATGGCCATGGCCTCGGCCAGGGCCGCATCGAACTCGGCATTGCTGAAGGCGGTCTCGTTCCAGGCCTCGCCGGTCCGGTAGGCCAGCGCCAGGATCTGCACGCCCAACGGGCGATGGTTCCAGGAGGTGGTCGAGAAGGCATGCTTGGTCCAGTCGCCCCAGAAGGTGGCGCCGGGCTGGATGCGATGCTCGATCTGCAGGCCCGCATCGCGGAACTGCGCCGTCAGTGCCGCGCCGGTATTGGACAGCCATTCCTCATCGGGTGTGATCAGCACATGGGCGAAATCGCCCAGCCCGGCCTCGTCCATGGCGGCCTTGGCGGCGGCCGGGTCGTATTCCGGCGCCGGGATCTCGGCATATTCCGGGTGGATCGGGCAGACATGGTGGTTCTCGGCGACGGTGCCTTGACCGTTATAGCCGAGCTCCAGCAGCACGCTGTTGTCCACAGCGAGCGCCATGGCCCGACGCACGGCGGCATCGGCATAGGGGGTCACCCCGTCCACCTCGGCCACCTGGTTCGGGCGCAGCACCACGGTCGCGCCAGTCACGGCCTCGGTCCCGGTCCAGCCGATGGCGTCGAACAGATCGACGAACTCGCCGGTGGTCTCGTAGGTCAGATCCACCTCTTCGGCCTCGGCCCCGGCAAACCATGTGGCAGGATCCGTGCCGTAATCGATGAACTCCACCCGGTCGAGATAGGGCCCGCCATAGACCTCGGTTCCCCACCAAGTGTGGTCGGTGGCCCGTTCCAGCACGGCGCGGACATTCGTCTCGAAGCTCACGGGGCGGAAGGGGCCCGTGCCAATGCCGTGGTCGTAAGGATTGCCACCTTCATAGCTGGCATGGGTGATCGCCGCCGGATAGTCGGACATATTCGCAATCACTGTGATGTCGGGCGCCGAAAGGGTCAGCGTGACCTTCAGGTCGCCATCGACGCTGATCGCGCCCTCGCGGGCCTGCCCGGTCGCGGAATCGATCAACCCGGCAAAGCGCGCGGCCATGGAATTGCCCTCAAGGCTGGTGTCGCACCACCCGGCGATGTTGCGGGCCACGTCCTCGGCCGTGAAGGGATCGCCATTGTTCCAGGTCGCGTTGGGCCGCACATTCAGCACATAGACCGTGGCGTCGTCATTCACTTCCCAGCTTTCCAGCAGCATGGGGCTGAACGTGCCATCGGCATTGTAGGAGACGAGGTATTCCAGAAACCCGCGGGTCTGGTTGCCGAGCTCGGACCAGTCATAGGTGCGCGGCTCTTTCATCGCCTTGACCAGATGCTGGATCCGCAAGGTGCCGCCCATGGCCGGGGTCTCACCATGACCTGCGGCGAGGGCAGGACGCGCGCCGATCATCGCATAGGCCGCCGCTGCGGTCGCTCCGAGGGCCGAGGCGTTGGTCAGAAATTCCCGCCGGCTCATCTTTCCGGCGCGGCAGTCGTCCGCGTACATCTCCACCGCCGGATGCATGGCTTTCCCGTGGATTGTCGTGCGTGTCATTCGTTCAGTTCCCCCTGAGAAACAGTCTGTTTTTTTCTGCAATCGCCACGCGGAGACCCGCCGCAGCCCCCCGTGACGGAGCGCTTTGGACAGCAGGAAACCCAATGCGATCTGGTTCTTTGGACCCATGACGCCCCATTCTCCGGGGCCGGTCAACACCTAGAACCGGTAATAAAGTGCAAAAAAACGACATTGACTTCGCACAAAAACGACATGTGCGCCGTGCGCGGGCGAATCCGAAGCGCTTTGACGTTGGGTCAAGTGCCGGACCGCGTGAGATCCGGGATCACCCGCGACGCAGGGCGAGGCGGTCGGCGCTGGGGGGCTGGCCCATCTTCGCACCATAGCTGCGCGCGAAATACGCCGCCGAACCGTAGCCCAGGGCATCGGCGATCTGGTGGACCGGGCTCGGCGTGTCGGCGAGCCGCCAGCGCGCCTCGGACAGGAGCCTGTCCTGCAACAGGGCCGAGGCCCCGGTACCGGCCACCGACTGGCACACCCGGGTGAGATGGGTGGGGGTGATCCCCAGCCGGTCCGCATAACCTGCGACCGAAGGCTGGGCCGCCGGGCGATCGGACAGATCCGCCTCGATCAGCCCCATGAACTCGGCCACGAGCCGCTCGGATTTGCTGCTCGCCCAGAGCGGCGCGCCATCCTGCCGGTGCAGCCGCGCGATCTCGAGCGCGAGGAGGGTTCCGCAGGCGGTCAGGGCGGCGGGGGCGTCTTCGGTTCCCGCGCGTCCCTCCGTCTCGATCCGCGCCAGCATCCAGGCCAGATCGGCCTGCACCGCGCCGGTGGAGTTGCGCAACAGAAACGCGGTCTGTGGCAAAGCCGCAGCGATCTCGGGGGCCAGGCTCAGTTTGGTGCCGAACACCTGCACCGGAAAGGCAAAGCGCGTCGTGGCGCGCGCGGGAATATAGAGATAGCAGGGCCCGGTCAGCCCCCGCGTCTTGCCATCGACAAACACGCGCCCCTGACCGCGCGTGAAAACATAGAGCGCCGGGTTCGGATCCGCATGGAGATCCGTCAGCCGCCAGCGTCCGCGTTGCAGGATCGCGGCCAGAGGCGTGACGGAAACGGGAAGGTCGGGCGCAGTCATGCCAAAATGTTAACCACGACGCGGGGTTTGGGCCAGACCGCTCTGCGCGGTGAGCAAGATTACGCGGGCAGGGCGGTCCAGTCCTTCATCCGCGCGCGAAACCAGGTGCGTTGCCGCTTGGCGTATTGCCGTGTGGCGATGATGGCCTTCTCGCGCGCCTCGGCGAGGGTCATCTCGCCGCGCAGATGGGCGATCAGTTCCGGGGCGCCGATGGCCCGGGCCCAGGGCGCGGCGGGATCCCAGTGAGGCAGGGCGTCGCGGGCCTCGTCGAGCGCGCCCTCGGCGAGCATCTGCTCAAAGCGGCGTGCGATGCGCGGGGTGAGCCAGTCCTTGGGCGCGTCGATCACGAAAGCGGCGGCCTGATGCCGTGGCAGATCGGGGGCCGGGGTCTCGTCCTGCCAGGTGGCGAGGGGGCGTCCGGTTGCCTCCAGAACCTCCCAGGCGCGCTGCACGCGCATGGGGTTGGCCATGTCGATCCGGGCGCTGGTGACCGGATCGCGCTGCGCCAGCGCGGCGGCCATCTGGGCCGGATCGGCCAGTCGCAGGGCATCGGCGCGGGTCCGGATCTCGGCCGGTATCTCGGGGATCGGGCTCAGGCCCTGGGTGAGCGCCGTCAGGTAAAGCCCCGTGCCGCCAACTATAATCGGGCGTATACCCTGCTCGGCGCGTAGTGCTGCGAGCTCACGCAGCCAGTGTCCCACGGAATATTCGGCCCCGCGCGCCACATGGCCATAGAGCCGGTGATCGGCCTGTGCCAGATCCGCCGGGCCGGGCCGCGCGCTCAGCACCTGCCAGCTGTCATGGACCTGCAGGGCATCGGCATTGACGATCACGCCGCCTTGCCGCGCGGCGATCTCCAGCGCCAGGGCGGATTTCCCTGAGGCGGTCGGCCCGGCGATGAGCACAGGCTGCTCGGCAGAGATCTGCGACAGGTCAAAATGAGGCATCTGGGAACCGGGTTGGAGCAATCGCGCAGGGCGCGGCGGTTTCGCCGTTGATCCCGGCGCGGATAAAGACCATTTTGCGCGCAATTCCGCTCCGGAGACAAGACAGAGGTCACCCCATGGACGATGCTGCCCCAAACGCGACCAAATACAAGCGCGTTATGCTCAAGATCTCGGGGGAGGCGCTGATGGGCCCTCAGGGGTTCGGGCTGCATCCTCCAACGGTGGAACGCATCGCCCAAGAGGTGAAGTCGGTCCATGATCTCGGCGTCGAGATCTGCATGGTGATCGGGGGCGGCAACATCTTTCGAGGACTTCAGGGCAGCGCCCAGGGGATGGAGCGGACAACCGCCGACTATATGGGGATGCTCGCCACGGTGATGAACGCGCTCGGCATGCAGGCCGCGCTCGAGGGGCTGGGCATCCACACACGGGTGATCAGCGCGATCCCGATGGATCAGGTCTGTGAACCCTATATTCGCCGCCGCGCGGTGCGCCATTTGGAAAAAGCGCGGGTCTGCATCTTTGCCGCCGGGACCGGGAACCCCTATTTCACCACCGATACGGCCGCGACCCTGCGCGCCAACGAGATGTCCTGCGAGGCCATTTTCAAGGGCACCAAGGTGGATGGCGTCTATGACAAGGACCCGGTCAAGCATGACGACGCGGTGCGGTTCGACCAGATCAGCTATGATGACTGCCTCGCCCAGCATCTGGGCGTGATGGACGCATCGGCCATTGCCCTGGCGCGGGACAACAAGCTGCCGATCATCGTGTTCTCGCTGGACGAACCCGGCGGGTTCCGGGGCATTCTCGCGGGCGAGGGCACCTATACGGTGGTCAATTCCGGCTGATTTCGGCCTGTCCCAAAACCTCACTGCAACACTTGTCATGATTGGTTGCTATACATCTGCAGGTCGCCGGGTATACAAAGCCCTTGGCAGATGACAGCGACACGAACCAAGAGACTTACATGTCCGAAGACGACTTTGACCTCGATATTGATGATCTGGCCCGCCGGATGGATGGCGCCATCGCCAGTTTGCGCACGGAATTCGCTTCGTTGCGGACCGGGCGCGCCTCGGCCGCCATGCTGGAGCCGGTGATGGTAGATGCCTATGGTCAGAAGACCCCGATCAACCAGGTGGGCACCGTGAACGTGCCCGAGCCGCGCATGGTGACGGTGAATGTCTGGGATAAGGGACTTGTGGGCAAGGTCGAGAAGGCCATCCGCGAGAGCGGGTTGGGGATCAACCCCCAGCTCAACGGCACGATCATCATGCTGCCGATTCCCGAGCTCAACGAAGAGCGCCGCCGCGAGCTGACCAAGGTCGCTGCGCAATACGCCGAGAATGCCCGGGTCTCGATCCGCAATGTCCGGCGCGACGGGATGGATCAGCTCAAGAAATTCAAAGCCGACGGGATGAGCGAGGACGATCACAAGATCTGGTCCGACGAGGTGCAATCCCTGACCGATACCGAGATCAAGAAAGTCGATGACGCCCTGGAGACCAAGCAAGCGGAGATCATGCAGGTCTGAGCAGGGGGACGGTTCGCCTTGGGGCGGACTCTGGATCAATCCGGGGGGCAGCGAAAGCGAGACGAAGATGCAAAAGGCAGCACAGACACAGCTCAAATCCTCCGGTGGCGGGGACGGCCCACGGCATGTGGCGATCATCATGGATGGCAATGGCCGCTGGGCACAGGAACGCGGGCGTCCGCGGCTCTTTGGGCATCAGGCGGGCGCGCGCCGGGTGCGCGCGGTGGTCGAGGCCTGCCCGGATCTCGGCATCGAGTATCTGACGATCTTCGCCTTCTCCACCGAGAACTGGAAACGGACGCAGAGCGAAGTCTCGGGCCTCATGAGCCTCTTCCGTCGCTATATCAGCAAGGAAATGCAGGGTTTCCTGCGCGAGGGCGTGCGGGTGCGCTTCATCGGGGACCGGGTGCGGCTGGACGAAAAGCTGCGCGACCTGATGGACGAGGTCGAGATGCTGACCGCCCACAACACCCGGGTCAACCTGACCATTGCCCTGAATTACGGCGGACGCGACGAGGTGGCCCGCGCCACCAAGCGCCTTGCCCAGGAAGTGTCCGCGGGCCGTCTGGACGCCGAGACGGTTGATGAGAACACGCTGACCCATTTCCTCGACACCTGCGTGCTGCCGGACCCGGATCTCGTGATCCGCACCTCTGGTGAGGCCCGTATTTCGAATTTCCTGCTCTGGCAGTCGGCCTATGCGGAATACGAGTTCATCGACACGCTCTGGCCCGACTTCACACCCGAGATCTTTGCCGAGGTGGTGGACCGCTTCGGGGGTCGCTCGCGTCGCTTCGGCGCGATCGCCTGAGCCTGCGGACCCCGCCCCAATGCCAGCCAAGGCCAGCTTCGACGACCTCTTGCCCCGCCTGGGGTCTGCGGTGGTCATGGTCGTGGTGGGCGTGACGGCGATCTGGGTCGGCGGCACGGTCTTTCTTCTTCTTCTGGCGCTGGTGGTGGGCGCGATGGTGTGGGAACTGGCCCGCATGATCGCCCCCGAAGACCGCCGTGGCGCCATGGTGGTGGCGGGGGCTGCGGGTGCTGCGCTCGCGTCCTGCGCGGTGCTGCCTCTGGGCTTTGCCCTGCCGCTCTTGCTGTTGCCGGCCATGATCGGGGTGGGGCGGTTCGAAACCTCGCGTCGGGTCTTTGCCCTCTATACGGCGTTTATCGGCGTTGCCGGTCTCGGCCTGTGGGTGCTGCGGCAGGATTTCGGGATGATCTGGATGCTCTGGCTCGTTCTGCTGGTCGTGGTCACGGATGTGGCGGGCTATTTCGCCGGGCGGATCATCGGCGGGCCGAAATTCTGGCCCAAGGTCAGCCCCAAGAAAACCTGGTCGGGCACGGTCGCGGGCTGGATCGGCGCCGGGATCGTCGGCTGGATCTTCATGACCCAGACCATCGCGGGATCAGAGCTGATCGGGATTTCCATCGCGCTCGCCATGGCCAGCCAGATGGGCGACGTCACCGAGAGCGCGCTCAAGCGCCGGGCAGGGGTTAAGGACAGCTCAACCCTCATCCCGGGCCATGGCGGTCTGCTGGATCGGTTCGACGGCATGCTCGGCGCGTCGGTTCTCTTGCTGCTGGTGGAGCAGATCATCGATTTCCCGCCGCTCCCCTTGTAACGAAACGTGGGGGGCTGACGGCATGGCACGACGTATCTCCATTTTCGGGTCCACCGGCTCGATCGGTCAGAACACGGTCGACCTGATCGAGCGCGATCCCGACGCCTATGATGTCGTGGCCCTCAGCGGCGGCGGCAATATCCCATTGCTGGCCGAGCAGGCGCGCAAGCTTAAAGCCGACATCGCGATCACGGCCTATGAGGATCGGCTGGAGGATCTGCGCGCGGCCCTTGCCGGCAGCGGGGTCGAGGTTGCTGCCGGGGCGCAGGCGCTCTGCGATGCCGCCGACCGGCCCGCCGATTGGGTGATGAGCGCGATTGTCGGCGCGGCCGGGCTTTATCCGGGCTTTGCCGCCCTGCGCCATGGCGGGTCGCTGGCGCTTGCGAACAAGGAAAGCCTCGTGACTGCCGGGCCGCTCCTTCTGGCCGAGGCGCGGGCGCATCAGGCCCGGATCCTGCCGGTGGATAGCGAGCATTCCGCCGTGTTCCAGGCGCTGGTCGGCGAGGATATGGACGCGGTGGAGCGGATCGTGATCACCGCCAGCGGCGGGCCGTTCCGCGACTGGCCGCTCGATGCGATTGCCAAGGCCACCCTGGCCGAAGCTGTGGCCCATCCGAACTGGGACATGGGCCAGCGGATCAGCATCGACAGCGCCTCGATGTTCAACAAGGCGCTTGAGCTCATTGAAACGCGGGAGTTTTTCGGCATTGCACCAGAGCGGATCGAGGCCGTAGTGCATCCCGGATCCATCGTTCATGCGCTAGTCGGGTTCAAGGATGGGGCGCTGATGGCGCATCTCGGCGCGCCGGATATGCGCCACGCGATCGGCTATGCGCTCCATTGGCCCGAGCGGCGCGATCTGCCGGTGGCCCGGCTCGACCTTGCGGCCATCGGGTCGCTCAGCTTCGAGCGTCCGGATGAGGTCCGCTTCCCCGCCTTGCGGCTGGCCCGGGAGGTCATGGCCACGGGCGGGCGCGCCGGCGCGGTGTTCAACGCCGCCAAGGAGGCCGCGCTTGATGCCTTCATCGCTGGCCAGATCGGATTTCTCGACATGGCGGCCGTGGTCGAGGCCACGCTGGAGGGCATGGACCGGGACACAAGTCTGTCGATTCCACCACAAAGCCTTGATTGCGTCGCGGAAGTGGACCATCTCGCAAGGAATATGGCCGCGCGCGCGGCGAAAACCCGCGCGGCACAACGCTGAAGACAGCATCAAGCGAAGGACATCTCTTGGACCTTGTCGGACTGATCCCCTCTTTTGGCGGGCTCGCATTCACCGTGATCGCCTTCGTGGTGGCACTCAGCATCATCGTGGCGATCCACGAATACGGTCATTACATCGTCGGGCGTTGGTGCGGGATCCATGCGGAGGTCTTCTCGCTGGGCTTCGGGCCCGTGCTCTACAGCCGTGTCGACAAGCGCGGCACCCAGTGGCAGGTCGCGGCCTTGCCCTTTGGCGGTTACGTGAAATTCCTCGGCGACAGCGATGCGGCCAGCGGCAAGGATGGCGCGGCCATGGGCACGCTGTCCGAGGAGGAGCTGTCCCGCACCATGCATGGCGCCAAGCTGTGGAAGCGCGCGGCGACCGTGGCGGCAGGGCCGGTCTTCAACTTTATTCTGTCGATCGTGGTCTTCGGCTCCATGATCTTTTGGCAGGGGACCGCGACCGAGCGGCCGACAATCGGCACACTGGTCGATGTGCCCGTGGCCAATTCCGAGTTGCGCAGCGGCGATGTGATCACCGCGATCGAAGGGCAGGACACGCCGGATTACGTGGCGTTGAACGCCCTGCGCGAGACGCTGCCCCGCCAGCCTGAGCTGACCTACACGGTGGATCGCGACGGGGCCTCGCGCGATGTGACCGGGCCCTATCTGATGCCGCCGCTGGTCTCGGGGCTGCAGCCTCGCAGTGCCGCCATGGACGAAGGGTTCGAGGTGGGTGATGTGATCACGGCGATCGATGGCACACCGGTTTACGCGTTCGAGGATCTGCGCGAGGCGGTCGAAGCCTCCGCCGGGGCCGAGCTGGCCATGCAGGTCTGGCGCGGCGGCGAGGAGCTGACCATCTCGGTGGCGCCCCGGCGCATGGATCTGCCCCTGCCAGAAGGCGGGTTCGAGACCCGCTGGCTGATCGGGATCACCGGGGGGATGTTCTTCGAACCCGAGACCGTGACCCCGGGGCCCTTCGCCGCCCTATGGCAAGGGGTGGAGCAAATGATCTTCATCATCCGCTCGTCGCTGTCGGGGCTGTGGCACATGATCACCGGCGCGATCAGCACCTGCAACATCTCCGGCCCGATCGGAATTGCCGAGACCTCGGGGGCCGTGGCCTCCCAGGGGCTCGATCAGTTCATATGGTTCATCGCGGTGCTGTCCACGGCGGTGGGGATGCTGAACCTGTTTCCCGTGCCGGTGCTGGATGGCGGACATCTGGTCTTTCACGCCTATGAGGCGGTGACCGGTCGCCCGCCCAGCGACAAGGCGCTGCGGGTCATGATGACCGCCGGTCTTGCGATGCTGCTGACCCTGATGGTCTTCGCTCTGAGCAACGATCTCTTCTGCCCCTGAGCCAGCCGCCGGGCGGGTCATCCGCGGTCCTGACAGGGACCGCGCCACGCCGCCCGCGGAGGCGGCGAAAAGTGGCACGACATGCGCCCGTTTTTTTGACAATCCTCGCCGTTCCGGCTACGGGACAAGGACAGGCAAGGTGCGGGGCAGATTCTATGATTACCTGGATTCCAAGGTTGGGCGCGTCGGCGATGCGCGTCCTGATGGCTACATTCCTTGGTATGATGCTCAGTCTCAGCGCCCCAAATATGGGTGTAGCCCAGGATTTCCGCTTTGATCGTGTAGAGATAAACGGCAACCAGCGGATCGAGGGTGCCACGATCCTCAGCTTTGCGCAGATCGATCGGGGGCAAACGGTCACTGCGGGCGAGCTCAACGACGCCTTCAACCGGATCCAGGCTTCGGGCCTGTTCGAATCTGTCGAGATCACCCCCCGGGGCGGCACGCTGGTGATCGATGTCGTGGAATACCCGACGATCAACCGCATCAATGTCGAGGGCAATCGCCGTCTGGATGACGACGTGTTGCTGCCGTTGATCGAAGCGAGCCCACGTCAGGTCTACAACCCAGCCCTCGCCGAGGCCGGGGCCGCCGCAATCGTCGAAGCCTACCGCGTCAGCGGTCGCCTCGCCGCCACGGTGGAGCCGCGCATCATTCGCCGCAGCGAGAACCGGGTGGATCTGGTGTTCGAAGTGACCGAGGGCGCCGTGGTCGAGAATGAGCGGATCAGCTTTGTCGGCAACCGGGTCTATTCCGACCGCCGCCTGCGCCGGGTTCTGGCCACCAAGGAGGCCGGGCTGCTGCGTCAGGTGATCCGCGCCGACAGCTTCATCGAAGACCGGATCGAGTTTGACCGCCAGTTGCTGACCGATTTCTACACCTCGCGCGGCTATGTGGATTTTCAGGTCCTGTCGATCACGCCCGAACTTTCGCGGGAGCGGGATGCGGTTCTGCTGACCTTCACCATCCGCGAGGGGCAGCAGTTCCGCATGGGCGAGATCACCGCGAGCAGCGACCTGCGCGAGGTGGATATCGAGAGTTTCGTGGCCGCCATCGACCTGGATCCGGGCGAGATCTACTCGCCCGCCAAGATCGACCGGACCACAACCCGGATGGAGCGGCTCGCGCTTCAGCAGGGCCTGAATTTCGTGCGCGTCTCTCCCCGGGTGAGCCGGAATGACGCCGCTGGCACGCTGGATGTGGATTTCGTGGTCGAGCGAGGCCCCCGTGTCTTCGTGGAGCGGATCGATATCGAGGGCAATGCCACCACGCTGGATCGCGTGATCCGGCGCCAGTTCGACACGGTCGAGGGCGATCCGTTCAATCCCCGCGAGATCCGTGAGGCCGCCGACCGCATCCGCGCGCTTGGGTTTTTCTCGAATGCCGATGTGGACACACGGCCGGGCTCGGCGGATGACAGCGTCATCGTGGATGTGAATGTCGAGGAAGCCCCGACGGGCTCCTTGTCCTTTGGTGGCTCCTACTCGGTCGAAGACGGCTTCGGCCTCGTCGTGGCACTGACCGAGCGGAACTTCCTCGGGCGCGGTCAATCCGTGTCCCTGAGTTTCGATGGCACCTCCGGGGATCAGAATGTCAGCTTCCGCTTTGTCGAGCCTTCCTTCCTGTCGCGGGATCTGGCCTTTTCGTTCACCGCGGGCGTGACAAGCTCGGACAACTCGAACCGGGAATTTGATATCGACCGGCTGGGGATCGATTTCGGCCTGTCCTTCCCGGTCAGCGAGAACGGGCGTCTGGGCTTGAATGTCGGGTATTTCGAGACGGAGCTTTCGGATCTCGACCCGGATCTGTCCTCGCCGATCCTGCTCAGAGAGACCGGCAAGGCATCGGGCGCACGCATCGGCTATACCTACAGCTATGACACACGGCGCACGGGCCTGAACCCGACCGCCGGGGTTCTGTTGAGCTTCGGGCAGACCGTCGAAGGTCTGGGCGGGGATGACAGCTTCCTGATCACCGAAGCCCGCGCCATCGGGGAACGGCGCTTCCTGAACGAGGATCTGCTGCTGCGGGTTGCGCTCGAAGGCGGAACAATCTCCTCGATCGGCGATGGCCAGACCCGGGTCACGGACCGCTTCTTCCTGTCCCGTGCGCAGATGCGCGGGTTTGCATCGAACGGCATCGGCCCGCGGGATCGGGAATCGCCGAACGAAGATGCGCTCGGCGGCAATCACTATGCGGTCGCCCGGTTCGAGGCCGAATTCCCGCTTGGCCTGCCCGAGGAATACGGGATCGAGTTCGGTGCGTTCTTCGATGTGGGCACGGTCTGGGATCTGGATGACACGGACGGGTTCGACGGTGTCGAGGTCGATGACAGCCTGAACCTCCGCTCTTCGATTGGTGTCTCTGTATTCTGGGACACGGCGATTGGTCCGCTACGCTTCAACTTCTCGCGCGCGCTGCAGAAAGAGGACTATGACGAAGTGAATAACTTCGACTTCACGATCTCTACCCGGTTCTGACATGGCATTCGGGCGGGGGTGGCTGCGCGGTCTTGCGATTTGCACGGCCCTCGGCATGGCGCTGACACAGGGACCCGCAGAGGCGCAGCAGCAGATCCGCAGCAGCGTCTTGGTTCTGGATCAGGAACGCCTCTTCGCCGAGAGCACCTTCGGCATTCAGCTCAATCGCGCGCTCGAAGAGGCCTCGCGCCGGCTTGCTCAGGAAAACCGCCAGATCGAGGCAGACCTGATCGAGCAGGAGCGCGCCCTGACAGAGGCGCGGTCCACCATGACCCCGGAAACCTTCCGGGAGGCAGCCGATGCCTTCGACGCGCAGGTGTCGCGGTTTCGCGAAGAGCAGGACGCCAAATCCGAGCAACTCGCCAGACAGAGCGATCTGGAACGCCAGCGCTTTCTCGAGCTCGTGCTGCCGGTGCTGGGGGGGCTCCTCTCGGAATACGGGGCCTATGTCTTTCTCGATCAGCGGCAGGTCTTTCTGACCGATGACCGCATCAACGTCACCGATGAAGCCATCGCCCGGGTCAATGCGGCCCTTGCCGAGATGGAGGCGCAGTCGGGCGCGGCCCTGCCGCCCGCAGCGCTCGAAACCGAGCTGCCGGACGCACGCAGCGAAACGCCAAGCGACGCGCCCGACGCAACAGACGCCCGTGCGGCGGAGTAGCCCGGTCCGCCCGCTCCCTTGTCACAGGGCGCGGGGCTTGCTAGGCGAGACCTCACCACACGACCCAAGACAGCTAGGAGAGCAGGCATGACCGACACGGCGACACCGGAGCCGCAGATCGTCCGAACCGCGGATATCGACTTGATCCAACGGATCCTGCCCCATCGCTATCCCTTCCTGCTGGTCGACAAGGTCGTCGCCATGGACCCGTTCAAATCGGCCACTGGCATCAAGAATGTCACCTTCAACGAGCCGCATTTTCAGGGCCATTTCCCGGGCGAGCCGATCATGCCCGGCGTGCTGATCATCGAGGCGCTCGCCCAGACCTCGGCGCTGCTGGTCGGGATTTCCATGGATATCGCGGATCAGGACATGCTGGTCTATTTCATGGGGATCGATAAGTGCAAGTTCCGCCGCAAGGTGGTCCCCGGCGATGTGGTCGAGCTCTCGGTCGAGGCGCTGCGCGGGAAGCCCGGCGGAAAGGTCTGGAAATTTGCCGGCAAGGCCACCGTGGATGGCGAGCTTGCCGCCGAAGCCGAATTCACGGCGATGATGGACCTGCCGAAGGATGCCGCATGAGCGGCGTTGATCCCAGCGCGCAGGTCCACCCGAGCGCGGTGATCGAAGACGGTGCCACGATCGGGCCTGACTGCAAGATCGGGCCGCTCTGCGTGATTGGCCCCGAGGTCACGCTTGGCCGCGCGGTCGAGGTCAAGAGCCATGCGGTTCTCACCGGCTGGACAGAGATTGGCGACGAGACGATTATCTTTCCCTTCGCGACCATTGGCGAGATCCCGCAGGACCTGAAATTTGCGGGCGAACGCTCGCGCCTCGTGGTGGGCAAACGCAACCGGATCCGCGAGCATGTCACGATGAATACCGGCACCGAGGGTGGTGGTGGCGTTACCCGGATCGGCGATGACGGGCTCTTCATGGCGGGCTGCCATGTGGCCCATGACGCGATCATAGGCGACCGGGTGATCCTTGTGAACAATTCGGCGGTGGCCGGTCATTGCGATATTGGCGATGACGTGATTGTCGGCGGGCTGTCGGGCATCCACCAATGGGTGCGCATCGGGCGCGGCGCGATCATTGGCGCGGTCTCGATGGTGACCAATGACGTGATGCCTTACGGCCTCGTGCAGGGCCCGCGCGGTGAGCTTGACGGGCTCAACCTCGTGGGGCTCAAGCGGCGCGGTGTGGCGCGCAAGGACATCACCGCCCTGCGGGCCGCGTTCCAGATGCTGGCGCAGGGCGAGGGGGCTTTCATGGACCGGGCCGCACGGCTCGGCGATGAAACCGAGAGCGACTATGTCCGCGAAATCGTCGCCTTTATCCTGGCCGATAGCGACCGCTCCTTCCTGACGCCGCGCTGATGCTGGCGCTGGTGGCCGGACGCGGGGGCTTGCCGCTGGCGCTGGCCTCGGCGCTGCAGCGGGCAGGGCGCCCGTTCCATGTCTATGCTTTGGAAGGCTTCGCCCCGGACCTGCCCGATGTCACGCTGTTCAGGGTCGAGGCTCTGGGCCGTCTTTTGCGCGACATGCGCAAGGCGGGGATCTCCGAGGTCTGCTTTGCCGGTGCCATGCAACGCCCGCCGGTGGATATGGCAAAACTGCATCCTCTCAGCCTGTCGCTGGTGCCGCGCCTGATGAAGGTGATCGGCAAGGGCGATGACCGGCTCTTGCGCGAGGTGATCGCGATCTTCGAAGAGGCGGGCCTGCAGGTGCGCGGCGCCCATGAAGTCTCTCCCGATCTCCTGGCCAAGGGGGCCTTGGGACGCCAGCCGACCGAGGCAGAGCGGACCGATGCCGCGCGCGGCGCCGAAATCCTTTCGGCGCTCGGCCCTCTGGATCTGGGTCAGGGCTGCGTGGTGGCGGGCGGGCTCTGTCTCGGGGTGGAGACCCTGCAGGGCACCGATGCCATGCTGGGCTTTGTGGCCGAAACACGGGGAGGCCTGGCCAAGACAGCGGGCGTGTTCGTCAAGCGCGCCAAACCCGGGCAGGATCTGCGCATCGACATGCCGACCATCGGGCCGGACACGGTGACGGCCGCCGCGCGCGCCGGGCTGAGCGGGATCGCGGTGCAGGAAGGTGCCGTGCTGGTTCTGGACCGCGATACCCTGTCACGCCGGGCCGAAGAGGCCGGGATTGCCATCTGGGCGCAGCCATGAGCTTCCATGTGTTTCTGATCGCCGGGGAACCCTCGGGCGACAAGCTTGGCGCGGCACTGATGGCCGGGCTCAAGAGCCTTGTGCCCGAGATCCGCTTCACCGGGGTCGGCGGGCCGCTCATGCAGGCCGAAGGGCTCAGCAGCCTTTTTCCCATGGACGAGCTCAGCGTCATGGGCATCGCCGAGGTTCTGCCGAAATACCGCGCCCTGAAACGGCGCATTGCCGAGACGGCGCAGGCGGTTCTGGACGAGACGCCGGATGTGCTTGTCACCATTGACAGCCCGGATTTCTGTCTGCGCGTGGCCAAGATCGTCAAGGCCGCGCGGGCGCAGAAAATCGTGCATTACGTGGCCCCCTCGGTCTGGGCCTGGCGGCCCGGGCGCGCGGACAAGATGGCCAAGGTGGTGGATGAGGTGCTCTGCCTGCTGCCCTTTGAGCCGCCCTATATGACCCGCGCGGGCATGCAGGCGCATTTCGTGGGCCACCCGGTCGTGGCCGAGCCCGAGGCCAGCGCCGACGCGGCAGTCGCCTTTCGTGCCGCCCATGGGCTGGCGGCGGAGGCGCCACTGATCCTGGCTCTGCCGGGCTCGCGCCGGGGCGAGGTCGGGCGCCTGGCCGAGCGGTTCGGGGCCGCCCTGCGCCCCGTGCTGGAGGCGCATCCCAAAGCGCGGGTCGTTGTGGTTCCGGCAACCCCTGTGCGCGACATGGTCGCCGAGGCAATGCGCGACTGGCCGGGGGATCCGATCCTGACAAGCGGCTCGGATCCTGACGAGAAGCGCGCCGTCTTTGCGGCCGCCGATCTGGCGCTGGCGGCATCCGGCACCGTCTCGTTGGAGCTTGCGGCGGCGGGCACACCGATGGTGATCGCCTATGACATGAACTGGCTGTCGCGGATTCTGATCGGGCGGCTGCTGCGAATCGATACGGTGACGCTGGTCAATCTGGTCAGCGAGACACGCACGATTCCCGAATGCCTTGGCAAGGACTGCACGCCCGAGGCGATTGCCAATGCCCTCTCGTCGCTGCTCGATGACACAGAGGCACGCGCGGCGCAGATCGCGGCCATGACCGAGACGATGACGCGGCTCGGGCGCGGTGGGGAGGCTCCGGGCCTGCGCGCGGCGCGCGCCGTGTCGCAGGCGGTTGGGCGCTAGGCCTCAGGCCCCGCGCCAGATCCAGCCGCCGCCCAGCACCCGCGTTCCGTCCGGATCATAGAACACGCAGGCCTGCCCGGGCGACACGCCTTCCTCGGGCGTGAGCAATTCCACCGTCGCTTCGGTGTCCGAGATCGGACGAAGGATCGCCTCCCGCGGCGGGCGGGTGGAGCGGACCTTCACCGCCAGCGGCCATTCCGTGCGGCTGGTCAGGGGCGCATCGCCCAGCCAGTTGATCTCGCGCAGCGGCACGGTCCGCGTGCTCAGCGCCTCTTTCGGGCCGACCACCACGCGCCGGGCATCGGGATCGAGTTTCACCACGTAGAGCGGGGTCTCCAACCCGCCGATGCCTAGGCCCCGTCGCTGCCCGATCGTGTAGTGAATGACACCGCGATGCTGGCCGAGGACAGTGCCCTCCATATCCACGATCTCGCCGGGCTCACCCGCGCCCGGACGCAGTTTCTCGATCACGGCGGCGTAGTTGCCATTGGGCACGAAACAGATGTCCTGACTGTCCGGCTTGTCCGCCACGCTCAGCCCGTGCTTGGCCGCCAGCGCACGCGTGTCCGCCTTGGAGGCCAGATGCCCCAACGGGAAGCGCAGGTAGTCAAGCTGCTCCTGCGTGGTGGAGAAAAGGAAGTAGGACTGGTCCCGATTGGAATCCGCCGCGCTGTGCAGCTCGGCCTTCCGAGGCCCCATTTTCCGTTGAATATAGTGCCCGGTGGCCATGCAATCGGCATCGAGATCCTTGGCCGTCTCCAGCAGATCGCGGAACTTCACCCGTTCGTTACAGCGAATGCAGGGCACCGGTGTCGCCCCGGCGAGGTAGCTGTCGGCGAACTCGTCGATCACGGCCTCCCGAAAGGTATTCTCGTAGTCGAGCACGTAATGGGGAAAGCCCATTTCCTCGGCCACCCGGCGCGCATCATGAATGTCACGCCCGGCGCAGCATGCGCCCTTCTTGGCCAGCGCCGCCCCATGATCATAGAGCTGCAAGGTCACGCCCACCACATCATAGCCCTCGCGTGCGAGCTCGGCCGCCACGACGGAACTGTCGACGCCGCCCGACATCGCCACCACCACCCGCGTGTCGGCGGGGGATTTGGCAAATCCGAGCGAGTTGAGGCCGGTCGCGGTATCGACCGTGGCAGAGACAGGGGAGGCTGTCATTTGGGATCTCCTGAGGAATGCTCGGAATATAGTTAAATGCTGAATACTCTCAAGAGCCCGCTTCACCCTCGCTTAACGCTGCTGGCCGAAATTGATCTCGTCTGAGGGACAAGAGGGATTTTGGTACGATGTATATGAGAAAAGACAAGGGGCCCGCCTCCGTGACCCTGCCGGATGGCAGCATCATGACGCGGTCCGATCTGCCCGATCGCGAGACGCGGCGCTGGGTGGCGAGCCGAAAGGCGGCGGTGGTCAAGGGTGTGATGTCCGGACTGATCACGCAGGAAGAAGCCTGTAAGTTGTACGGGTTGTCCGAAGAAGAGTTCGGATCCTGGATATCTGCAATCGAAAGCTTCGGTTTAAAAGGGCTCAAGGCGACAAAGTTACAAGAGTATAGACAACCTTAGGTTGTTTTGCTTAAGTTCTCTTTATCGGTAACTCGCAGTTAACCATTTACCCCCACAGTGGTCGTTAACCAATGCGAGCCGAAGCGGAGAGAATGGCAAATGCGCATCCTAATCATCGAAGACGACCCGACCACGGCAAAAAGTATCGAATTGATGCTGACCCATGCCAATCTGAACGTGTACTGCACGGCGATGGGCGAAGAAGGCATCGATCTCGCCAAGCTGTATGACTACGATCTCATCCTGCTTGATCTCGGATTGCCGGACATGACCGGGCATGAGGTGCTGCGTCAGATCCGCCTTGCGCGGATCGAAACGCCCATCCTGATCCTGTCGGGGGCGGACGATACGGAAAGCAAGATCAAGGGCTTCGGCTTCGGGGCGGATGACTATCTGACCAAGCCGTTCCACCGCGAAGAGCTTGTCGCACGGATCCATGCGATCATCCGCCGGTCCAAGGGCCATTCCCAGTCGATCATCAAGACCGGCGATATCCTCGTCAATCTGGACGCCAAGACGGTCGAGGTCGACGGCATGCAGGTTCACCTGACGGGCAAGGAATACCAGATCCTAGAGCTTCTCTCGCTCCGCAAGGGCACCACGCTCACCAAGGAGATGTTCCTCAACCATCTCTATGGCGGCATGGACGAGCCCGAACTGAAAATCATCGACGTCTTCATCTGCAAGCTGCGCAAGAAGCTCAGCCAGGCGACAGGCGGCGAAAACCATATTGAGACCGTCTGGGGCCGCGGCTACGTGCTGCGCGATCCGGATCCGGTCGAGGCACCGACACCGCAACTGGCCACTGGCTGAAGTCCATCACTCCGCGACGTCGTGTTCAGGACCGCGCCCCCGGCAAATGGGGCGCGGTCTTTTTTGTTCGGGGGTCGCTTTGGCGCAAACCGATCTGGACCTCGGACGTCGCCCTGCTATTCCTTTTGACCGAGTGAGCGGACAAGAGGGGGAAGGGATGGCGCAAGCGTCACCTCAGGTTGCGGATCTGAGCGCGGAGGAAGCCCGCGCGGAACTGGCCCGTCTGGCGGAGCTGCTCGCAACGGCGAACACGGCCTATCATCAGGACGATGCGCCGGAGATCTCTGACGCGGAATACGACGCGCTCAAGCGGCGCAATGCCGAGATCGAGACCCGCTTTCCCGCGCTCAAACGCGCCGACAGCCCCAGTGATCAGATCGGTGCCCCAGCATCCGAGACCTTTTCCAAGATCCAGCACGCGGTGCGGATGCTCTCACTCTCGAACGGGTTTTCCGATGCGGATATCACCGAGTTCGACCAGCGCGTCCGTCGGTTTCTGGACCTTCCGGAGGATGCGCCGCTCGCCTATACCGCCGAGCCCAAGATCGACGGGCTGTCGCTGTCGCTGCGCTATGAGCACGGCGTGCTTATCCAGGCCGCGACGCGGGGAGATGGCAGCATCGGCGAGAATGTGACCGCGAATGCCCGCACGATCGCGGATATCCCTGAGCAGATCGCGGGCGCGCCGGAGGTCCTCGAAGTGCGCGGCGAGGTCTATATGAGCCACGCGGATTTCGAAGACCTGAACACCCGTCAGTCCGAGGCGGGCGCCAAGCCCTTTGCCAATCCGCGCAACGCCGCCGCCGGTTCCCTGCGGCAGCTGGACGCCGAGATCACGCGCGCCCGCCCGCTGCGCTTTTTCGCCTATGCCTGGGGGGACATCTCGGCGCCGCTTTCCGAAACCCAGAGCGGTGCGATTGCCCGTTTCGCCGAGATGGGGTTCAGCACGAATCCCCTGACAAAACGCTGCCTCGGCCCCACCGAGATGCTCGCCCATTATGCCGAGATCGAGGCGCGCCGGGCCACGCTGGGCTATGATATCGACGGCGTGGTCTACAAGGTCGACGATCTGGCGCTGCAGGGGCGCCTCGGCTTTCGCTCGACAACGCCGCGATGGGCGATCGCGCATAAATTCCCCGCCGAGCTCGCCTGGACGCGGCTCGACGGCATCGACATTCAGGTCGGGCGCACCGGCGCGCTGAGCCCGGTCGCGCGCCTGACCCCGGTAACCGTTGGCGGCGTTGTCGTCTCGAACGCCACCCTGCATAACGAGGACTACATCGCCGGGCGCGACAATACCGGTGCCCAGATCCGTGGCGGCGTCGACATCCGCGTTGGTGATTGGGTTCAGGTCTATCGCGCCGGAGACGTGATCCCCAAGATCAAGGATGTCGACCTGAAACGCCGGCCGCCGGAGGCGGCGCCCTTCGTCTTTCCGACGACCTGTCCCGATTGCGGCTCTGAGGCCCCGCGCGAACCGGGGGACGCCGTGCGACGTTGCAGCGGGGGCCTCATCTGTCCGGCCCAGGCGGTTGAAAAGCTCAAGCATTTCGTGTCCCGCGGGGCGCTCGATATCGACGGGTTGGGCGCGAAACAGGTGGAGCAGTTCTATCTCGATGGCTGGATTCGCGAACCGGCGGATATCTTCACCTTGCGGACCCGGTTTGGCGACGGGCTGCAACAGCTCAGGAACCGCGAAGGCTGGGGCGCGAAGAGCGCCGAGAACCTGTTCAACGCCATCGATGTCGCGCGCAACGCGCCGCTTGCCAAGCTGCTCTTCGGTCTCGGGATCCGCCATATCGGCGAAAGCGCGTCAAGCCTTCTGGCCAATCACTATGGCACGATCGAAGCGCTCTTGGCCGCGGTCGAGGCCGCGCAAGACGAGGGCAGCGAAGCGTGGGCGGATCTTCTGAATATCGACGGGGTGGGGGAGGTCATGGCGCGGGCCCTCGTCACCACCCTGACGCAGGAAGCCGAGCGCGCCTCGATCGACCGGCTGCTGGCAGAGGTTTCCCCGGCCCCGGCAGCGCCCCCGGATGTGCAGGACTCTCCGGTGGCGGGAAAGACGCTCGTTTTTACCGGCTCGCTCGAGACCATGTCGCGCGCCGAGGCCAAGGTGACAGCCGAGGCGCTCGGGGCCAAGGTGGCCGGGTCGGTGTCGAAAAAGACCGACCTGCTGATTGCCGGACCGGGGGCCGGGTCCAAGGCGACCAAGGCCGCTGATCTGGGCATCGAGGTGATCGATGAAGAGGCGTGGCGCGTTCTGGCGGGGCTCGAGTGAGCAGCAGGCCCGACGCGCTCTTCCCGCTCTTTGCCGAGCTGGAAACCCTGCCCGGGGTGGGCAAGAAGACCGCGCAAAGCTTTGCGCAGATGGACGTGGCCCGGCCTCGGGATCTGGTCTTCACCTTGCCCCATACGGGTATCGAGCGGCGTCCGGTCGACACCGTGCAGGAGGGCCCGTTTCCCAGTGTGATGACCGTGCCGGTGACCGTGCTGCGGCACCTGCCGCCGACCGGGCGCGGGCGCCCCTATCGGGTGGAGGTGCAGGATGCGACCACCACGATCACGCTGGTCTATTTCCACGCGCGCGGCGCATTTCTGCAATCGCTCTTGCCCGTGGGCGAGCGCCGGATCATCTCGGGGCGGGTCGAGCTCTATGATGGGCAGGCGCAGATGCCCCATCCCGATCATGTCCTGACGGAGGCAGAGGCCGAGACCCTGGGCGGGTTCGAGCCGGTCTATCCCCTGACCGCCGGGATCACGCAAAAGACCATGCAAAAGGCCGTGGCGGGTGCGCTGGACCGGATGCCTGAAGTCGTGGAATGGGCCGATCCCGCGCTGGTGGCGCAAGAGGGCTGGCCGGATTTCGGCACGGCCTTGGCCACGGCGCACGCGCCCGAAAGCCTGCGCGATCTGACGGCCGAGACCCCGGCGCGGCGGCGGTTGGCCTATGATGAGCTACTGGCGCATCAGACCACGCTGGCCCTGGCCCGGGCCCATCGGCGGCGCAAACCCGGACGGGTTCTGACCGGAACGGGCCGCCGGGTGCGCCCGGTTCTCGACGCTTTGCCCTATACGCCCACGGGCGCGCAGCAGCGGGTCATTGCCGAGATCACCGAAGATCTCGCCGGACCGCACCGGATGAACCGGCTCCTGCAGGGGGATGTGGGCGCGGGCAAGACGCTCGTGGCGCTGGTTGCGATGCTTCTGGCGGTCGAGGCGGGGGCACAGGCGGTCATGATGGCCCCGACAGAGATCCTTGCGCGGCAACATCTGAGCGCCTTGCGCCCGCTGGCCGAGGCGGCAGGCGTGGTGGTCGATGTGCTGACCGGGCGCGACAAGGGCAAGGACCGTGCCGCCAAGCTCGCCGCGCTTGAGGCGGGGGATATCCATATTCTGGTCGGCACCCATGCGGTGTTTCAGGACGATGTCGCCTTCCACGATCTGGGCCTTGCGGTGATCGACGAACAACACAGGTTCGGGGTGCGCGAGCGGATGCGGCTCGGGGCCAAGGGGGCAGCGGTGAACGTGCTGGTCATGACCGCCACCCCGATCCCGCGATCCCTGGCGCTGGTCACTTACGGCGATATGGATGTCTCGATCCTGGACGAAAAGCCGCCCGGACGCACCCCGGTGAAGACCGCACTCGCCTCCGCCGCGCGGCTGGATGAGCTTGTGGATCATCTGGGTCGCGCCATGTCCGACGGGCGCCAGGCCTATTGGGTCTGCCCGCTGGTGGAAGAGAGCGAGACCCTGTCGCTCACGGCGGCGGAGGAACGGTTCAAGCTTCTGCGGGCCCGGTTCGGCGAGGATCAGGTCGGGCTGGTCCATGGTCAGATGCCGATCGCCGAGAAAGACGCAGCCATGGCACGCTTCGTGGCGGGCGAGACGCGGCTTCTGGTGGCAACGACGGTGATCGAGGTGGGCGTGGACGTGCCCAACGCGTCGATCATGGTCATCGAGGGGGCCGAGCATTTCGGCCTTGCCCAACTTCACCAGCTGCGGGGCCGGGTCGGGCGGGGCAGCGCGGCTTCTACCTGTCTGTTGCTCTATGCGCCGCCTTTGGGCGAGACGGCGGAACGACGGCTGAAGCTGATGCGCGAAACCGAGGACGGGTTCCGGATTTCCGAAGCCGATCTTGAGATGCGCGGGGCAGGGGATCTGATAGGCACAGCGCAATCCGGCCTGCCACGCTTTCGCATCGCGGACCCGGAACGACAGGCGGGTCTGATGGCCATGGCCCAGAGCGATGCGCGCGCGTTTCTGGCATCCGATCCCAAGCTGGAGACCCCTCGGGGCGAGGCGCTGCGGATGCTTCTCTGGCTGACGGGACAGGATGAGGCGATCCGTTTAATTTCCGTGGGTTAGGTCCTGCGAACGCGTTTTGTTCCTCCGTGTTCTTAAAAAGTTCTTTACTTTGCTCGCCGGAAATGAGAACAAAAGGTCAACAACAGAACTTCAGGAGGCTCAGATGCTCGCAGAGATTAAGACAATCATCACCCGCGCACCGGTGTCTCTGGCTCAGGATGCAACCGGGGCCCTCGCGATTACGGTCGTGTTTGCCACCCTGTTGCACGTGCCCGTTCTGTTCTGATCTGCCTGCGGTCCGCCGTGTTTGGTTTTCCGGTGTTCGGGCCCCCACCCGACACCTCGTTCCCGCGCCGCCTGCCTGCGCTGCGGGATCCGAGATTGCCTGTCTCGCACCAACACCATTGATCCGCTGCCTGGCCGCCGCCTCTGCCCAGAGTGCGGCGGCTTTTTTCTTAGAGCCGGTAGATCTCGGCGAATTTCCCGTCGAGATAATCGAGAAGTGGCGCCTCGCTGGGCGCATGTCCGCAGGCCGCCTCGATGGTTTCGGCCGGCATCCGCAGCGCGCCATGCTGCTGTAGGGCGCTGCGCAACCACGCGGTGCAGGCGGTGGCATCACCGGAGGTCAGGCCCGTCTCCCAATCGGGCAAGTCCCGCTTCATCGCATCGAAGAGACAGCCCGCATAGAGATTGCCTAGCGTATAGGTCGGGAAGTAACCAAAGAGCCCAACGGACCAATGCACGTCCTGCAGAACGCCGTTTGAGGGCTTGTCGACGGCCACGCCGAAATCCGCCGCAAAGCGCGTGTTCCACGCCTCTTCAAGGTCGGTGACATCGAGCCGGCCCGCGATCAGGTCCCGCTCCAGATCGAAGCGCAGCATGACATGGAGGTTATACTGCACCTCGTCGGCTTCGGTGCGGATATAGCCAGGCGAGAGACGGTTGACCGCGCCATAGAAGGCGTCCGGATCGCTGATCCCGAGGTCGCCGAACTGCGCGGTCATCTGATCAAAGAGCCAGCCGGTGAAGGCACGACCACGGCCGAGCTGGTTCTCGTAAATCCGGCTCTGGCTTTCATGGACACCCATGGAGGCACCGCGCCCGATCGGGGTCAGCAGATGGGCCGGATCGACCCCTTGCTCATAGGTGGCGTGACCGACCTCGTGGATCGTCGAGTAAAAGCAGTTGAACGGGTCGGTCTCGGCGACCCGCGTGGTGATCCGCACATCGCGCCCGGAGCCCGAGCTGAAGGGATGCACCGCCAGATCGATGCGCCCGATCTCCAGATCGTAGCCAAAGGCCAGCGCGAGGGTTTGCGACAGGGCGAGCTGGCCGTCCTCGGCAAAGCGGCCTTCGAGCGGGGCAGGGGCATGGGACGCCCCCAGAACCCGGTCGCGCAGCGAGACCAGACGCGGGCGCATCCGGTCAAACAGCGCGGCGATCCCGGCCTCGGTGGCGCCGGGCTCGTAATCCTCAAGCAGCGCGTCATAGAGTGCGCCATCTGTAGCCAGCGCCGATGCCTCCTCGCGGCGCAGGTCGACAACCTCGCGCAGCACCGGCAGGAAGGCGGCCACGTCATCAGCGGCCCGCGCGGCGGCCCATTTTCCCTGGGCCAGCGAGGTCACGCGCGCCAGTTCCGCCGCGAGCCGTGCGGGCACCTTGGTATTGCGCGCATAGCTTCGGGAGATCTCGCGCAGGTTCGCGGCCTCCACCTCCGTCGCGGGGGTCGCCGCCGCCAGCCAATCCCCAATCCGCGGATCCGTGCGGCGGGCATGGAGCACAGCCTCCATCGCGGCCATCTCGGCGCTGCGCTGTTCAGCGGCCCCGCGCGGCATCACCGTCTCCTGATCCCAGCCGAGACGGCCCGCGACTTCGCTCAGGGCTTCGGTGTCGCGCTGAAAGGCCATCAGCTCGGTCAAGGCGGTCATGCAGCGGTCCCCCGGATGGATGTGGCGATGGGATAACGGGCCCGGAACCGGGCGCGCAGGATCAAGCAGATCGTGATGACCGCGCCCAGCTGATGGGCGATGGCCCAGGTCCAGGGCGCAGCGTTCAGCACCGTGACGATGCCGAGGGTCATCTGACCAAAGAGGATCACCGCCACCCAGTCAAAGGCACTGCGCGTGGTGGGATGGGCGCTGCGCCGCGACCGCCACCAGACAAAGAGCCCGACCAGCAGCAGCAGATAGCCGACCATCCGGTGATTGAACTGCACAAGGCCCGGGCTCTCGAAGAAATTCCGCCAGCCGGGCGTGAACTCCCACATGTCGATGGGCAGGAATGCCCCGGCCATGAGCGGCCAGTCCGTGTAGCTGCGCCCGGCATCGATGCCGGCCACGAGCGCCCCAAGCAGGATCTGGACCGCCGCGAGGCCGAGCACCCAGCTCGCGCCCGTCACCAGCCCCGGCTCGCCGGAGCGGCGCGCCTGCAACAGGTCACGCTCGGGCCGTCCGAGCGCCATGACATACCAGGCGATCAGCCCAAGGATCAGGAAGGCGAGGCCGAGATGGGTCGCCAGCCGGTAGGAGGCCACGTCGAGCATGGTGCCGGTCAGCCCGCTGGACACCATCCACCAGCCGATCGCGCCTTGCAGCCCGCCCAGAACCCCAAGGCCAAGGAGCCGCCCGGTCCAGCCTGGCGGGATCTGACGGAAGACGAGAAATCCGAAAAACCCGAGCGCCCAGACGAGGCCGATCACCCGGCCAAGTTGCCTGTGCCCCCATTCCCACCAATAGATGAACTGAAACTCCGCGAGGGACATGCCCTTGTTCTGCAACTGGTATTCCGGGATCGCGCGGTAGCGGTCGAACTCGCGCGCCCAGTCTTCGGCGCTCAGGGGCGGGATCGCGCCGGTCAGGGGCGCCCATTCGGTGATCGACAGCCCGCTATCGGTCAGCCGGGTCAGTCCGCCCACGGCGATCATGATGACCACCAGCGCAAAGAGCAGCATCAGCCAGACCCGCACCGCGCCGCGCGCACCGGTTCGGGCCGCGCGGTCGATCACCCCGGGCGAGACCGGGGCCGGGCCCGCCGGCGCATCCGTACCGACCTCTTCGAAGATGCTGCGTTTCTTGCTCATGCGTCGCCTTTCTGGTCCTTGCTGCGGAGAGTATGCGCGGGGTTTGCGGGCTTCAAGATGACCCGCCCGACCTGTCCTTCCAGCGCGCGAGTTGCCGCAGCATCCCGTGGAAGGTCTGCACATCCACCAGCGTCAGCGGCAGGCGCGACAGCATGTTGCGCAGGTTCAGTTTCATATGGGCGGCCTTGTGGGGCGGAAAGAAGAATCCCGCCTCCTCCAGCCGTTCTTCGAAGTGATCGCCGAGCTTTTCGACCTCCTGACCGCTGGCAAAGCGCGTCCCGGCGAATTCCAGCACTTCGGGGGGCGTCTCGGTCACCTGACGTTCCCATTCATAGGCCGTCAGAAGCACGCATTGGGCGAGGTTGAGCGAGGGGAAGGCCGGGTTCACGGGCACCGAGACAATGGCATTGGCCAGAGCGATATCGTCATTCTCGAGCCCGGCGCGTTCCGGCCCGAACAGGACCGCGACGCGCTGGCCTTCGGCGATCAGGGCGCGGGCCTGGGTCATCGCGTGTTCCGGCGTGACCACCGGCTTGGTCAGATCCCGCGACCGCGCCGTGGTGGCAAAGACGTAATCCGCGTCGCGCAGGGCCGCGGCCGTGCTGTCATACAGCCCGGCCTGATCCAGCAGCCGACCCGCGCCGCTTGCCATCGCCACGGCCTTTTCGCTGGGCCAGCCATCCCGCGGGGCCACCACGCGCATCCGGTCGAGGCCGAAATTCCACATGGCACGGGCGGCACCCCCGATATTCTCGCCCATTTGCGGGCGGACAAGGACAAAGGCGGGTTGGCTGGGTGCGTCGGTCATGGCCCGGGTGATAGGGGGGCTGGCGACGGGGGGCAAGTCCCGAGGGGTATTGGTCATTTCCCGCGAGGGGGGCTATACGGGGGCGACAAGAACAGGAGCCTGTCATGGCCGACGCACCCGAGCAGCCGCAGCTTTACCTCATCACCCCGCCAGAGATCGAACTGTCCAGCTTTCCAGGCCAATTGGCGGCTCTGCTGGACGGGGTCGAGATCGCCTGTGTGCGGCTCAGCCTGTCCACCCGGGACGAGGATCGGATCGCGCGCGCGGCAGATGCCTGTCGCGAGGTGGCCCATGCGCGGGACGTGCCGCTGGTGATCGACAGTCACTTCCTGATGGTGGAACGTCTGGGGCTGGATGGCGTGCATCTGGGCGATGGCGCGCGCTCGGTGCGCAAGGTCCGCAAGGAGATCGGCGCCGAAGCGGTAGTGGGGGCCTGGTGCGGGGCGTCTCAGCATGACGGGATGAGCGCGGGCGAGGCCGGGGCCGACTATATCGCCTTTGGCCCCGTGGCCGCGGGCCTGACCGGCGCAGGCGAGGTGGCAGAGGCGGATCTTTTTGCCTGGTGGTCGCAGATGATCGAGCTGCCCGTGGTGGCCGAGGGCGGGCTGACCCCGGAGGTCGTCGCCGCTCTGTCCCCGGTCACGGATTTCTTTGCCATCGGCGAAGAGATCTGGGGCGCAGACGATCCGCTCGCCGCGCTCAAGACCCTGACCGCGGCGCTCTGAGCGCCGGGGCCAGGGATCACGGGGCGCTGGGGCCCGGTCTCACGCCATGGGCGCCATTTTCTCGACTTCGACCCCATCCTCGACGGCTGTGTAGAAGCAGCTGCGCCGGTTGGTGTGGCAGGCAGCCCCGACCTGATCGACCATCACCAACAGGCAATCGCGATCACAATCGACGCGGAAATCGCGCAGGGTTTGCACATGGCCCGAGGTCTCGCCCTTGATCCAGAAGGATTGCCGCGAGCGCGACCAATAGGTCACCCGTCCGGTCTCCAGCGTCCTGGCCACGGCCTCGGCATTCATCCAAGCCATCATCAGAACCTCGCCGCTGGTTGCGTCCTGCGCAATGGCGGGTATCAGACCTTTGTCGTTATAGCGCAGGGTTGCGGGATCGAATTTCATATGCTCCTCCTTAACAGAGCCGATTTGCGGTCTATCTACGACAGGACCCGGAGGAAACACCATGTCTGACACGGACCTGATCAAACTCTATTCCCAGCGCATTCTGGGTCTGGCGGCATCCATTCCCCATACGGTACGGCTGAGCGCGCCGGATGCCTCGGCCAAGAAGCGCTCGCCGCTGTGCGGATCGACCGTGACCGTGGATGTGAAGGTCGCCGAGGGGCGCGTGGCCGCTTTTGGCCAGGATGTGAAGGCCTGTGCCCTGGGACAGGCTGCGGCCTCGGTTCTGGGCGCAGCCGTGATCGGGCGGAGCCTGCCGGAACTGGAAGCGGCGCGCGACGCGCTCAAGGCGATGCTGAAAGAAGACGGCCCCGTGCCGCCTGCGCCCTTTGACGGATTCGAGGTTCTGATCCCGGCCAAGGATTACAAGAACCGCCATGCCTCGATCCTGTTGTCGCTGGATGCGACGGTGGCGGCCATGCGGGAAGCCGAGAGCGCCCATTGCGCCTGAGGGATTGGAGGGCCAGCCCTCCAAACCTCCCGGGATATTTCCGGACTTAAGTTGGGCAGCGCGCCTATTTCTCGGGGATGAGGCCGCGCGGGCTGAAGCGCAGCACCAGAAGCAGCACGATCCCCATGGTCAACAGGCGCATATGGGCGGCACTGTCCAGAAGGTGATCCTTGAGCGCGGAACCATCCGCCATCCCTGCGGTGAGCCAGAGCATGAGTTGCTGGCCCATGGGCTCCACCTGGATCCAGAGGAACCAGATCAGGAACCCGCCGAGGATCGCGCCCCAATTGTTGCCGGACCCGCCGACGATCACCATCACCCAGATCAGGAAGGTAAAGCGCAGCGGCTGGTAGGAGGAGGGGATGAGCTGGCTTTCCATGGTGACCAGCATGGCACCTGCGATCCCGCAAATGGCTGAGCCCATGACGAAGATCTGCAGGTGACGGCGTTTGACATCCTTGCCCATGGCCTCGGCAGCAGTCTCGTTGTCGCGGATCGCGCGCATCATCCGGCCCCAGGGGGATTTCAGGGCGGCTTCGAGCAAAAAGAGCAGGATCAGAAGCACGCAGGCGAAGAGCCCCGCATAGGCGAGTTTCACCGTCACCGAGGAAGCAACCACCGGGTCAAAGCCCCAGCCGGTCATCCGCGCGACAAAACCCGGGTCGTTCTGCAGGTCGATCTCATAGGGCACCGGGCGCGGGATCGAGACCACGTTCTTGACGCCGCGGCTGAGCCAATCCTCGTTCTTCATGACCGCGATCACGATCTCGGCGATGCCCAGCGTGGCGATGGCCAGGTAATCCGACCGCAGGCCCAGGGCGGTCTTGCCCACGACCCAGGCCGCGCCCGCTGCCAGCGCCCCGCCAATCGGCCAGGCCAGCAGCACCGGCAGGCCGAGCCCGCCGAGATAGCCGGTCCCTGCGGGGTTCACGGCCTCCACCGCGGCGACGGCCGGGTCAAAAAGCGCGCGGAATGAGAAAAAGCCGCCCATCAGGATTGCGACCATGGCGAGGGTGCGCATCCGTCCCGCGGCCATGCGTTGATAGGTCAGGATGGCCGCCGCCAGCACGATCAGCGCCCAGGCCAGGGCCAGGATCAGGCGCAGACCTCCGGCGGACCAGGCCTCTCCCACCGGGGGCATGGAGACGAGGACCACGGCGAGCCCGCCGAGCGCCGCAAACCCCATGATCCCCACATTGAAGAGCCCCGCATAGCCCCATTGCATGTTCACACCCAGCGCCATCACCGCCGAGATCAGCCCGTAATTCAGGATGGTGAGGGCCACGTTCCAGCTTTGCAGCACCCCGGTCCCGACGATCAGCAGGGCGACAAGGCCAAAGAGCCCCAGATTGCGCAGATTGATCGTCATACGGATTTCCCCTTGAAGAGCCCCGTGGGCCGGAAGAGCAGCACGATGATGAGAATGGCGAAGCTGACGGCGAATTTGTAATCCGTGCTCAGGAGCTGCACGAGCCCGTCCGGTGCGAGCGCCTCGGGCAGGAGGTAGCCCAGCACCTTCTTGAAGGCGTAGGTGATGGTCACCTCCGAGAAGGCGATCACGAAGCCCCCGGCAATGGCGCCCAGCGGATTGCCCAGCCCTCCGACGATGGCGGCGGCGAAGATCGGCAGCAGAAGCTGGAAATACGTGAACGGTTTGAAGGACTTGTCGAGCCCATAAAGAACCCCGGCGACGGTCGCCAGCGCCGCCACGATCAGCCATGTCACCATGACCACCCGTTCGGGATTGATGCCCGAGAGCAGCGCGAGGTCCTCGTTATCCGAGAAGGCGCGCATGGATTTGCCCGTCCTTGTCCGGTTCAGGAACCAGAAGAGGAGCGCGACCACGATCACCGCGGTGACCACCGTCAGGCCCTGGGTCGTCTTGATCGCAAGCCCCTCTCGCAGCCCGGTCATCTCGCGAAAGTCGCGGGCCGAGATGATGAACCGCGCGCCATCGCTGAAACGCTGGTCATCCGGGCCGATGATGAACCGCACGAGGGCATTCATGATGAACATCACGCCCAGCGAGGCGATGACGAAGATCACCGGCACCGCCTTTTGCTGCCGGTAGAACCGGTAGACCAGCCGGTCCGTGCCCACCAGCAGAAGCCCCGTGACCGCGATCCCGAAGGGCAGGGCGAGCAATGCCGTGGGCAGGGGACCCAGACTGATCCCCATGGACTGGAACGCCCAGGTGAAGAGGATCGTCACCATCGCGCCGAAGGCCATGGTGTCGCCATGGGCGAAGTTCGAAAACCGCAGGATCCCGTAGATCAGGGTCACCCCGAGCGCGCCAAGCGCGAGCTGGCTGCCATAGGCCGTGGCCGGCACCACGACGAAGTTCAGAAAAGCAACGAGCGCGTTGAGAAAATCCATCACTCCGCCTCGCATGTGCCGAGATAGTTCACCATCAACGGCCCCTCATCGAGATGCACCGCAAGCCGTGCCTCGGCCCCGTTCAGGGTGAGCATGTAACCCGCGGTTCCGGCATCGAAGAAAAACTGCCGCCGCTCCGGCCCGCCGCGCAGGGCGTATCCCGGGAAGCTGCCGCTATCGGTTTCGGCCACGAGCCGGGACGTCACCGTCGCCTGGGTTTCCGGCAGGCTCAGCCGCATCTCGAACCCGGAGGGCGCGCAGGCCTCGCGTTCAAAGCACTCGGTTTCAAACCGGCACAGGGTATTGGCGGTGGCAGGTGTGGCGACGACCAGCGTCAAGAAGAGCAGCATGCGCATGATCACCCTCCCAGGAAGGACTTGCGGACATCCGGGTCGGCCAGCAGGGCCTGCCCGGTATCGGTGTAACGGTTGCGCCCCTGAACAAGGACATAGCCCTTATCGGCGATCTCCAGCGCCTGGCGGGCGTTCTGCTCCACCATCAGAATCGAAATGCCCGTGCGTGCCACCTCGATGATCCTATCGAAAAGCTCATCCATCACGATGGGGCTGACCCCGGCGGTGGGCTCATCCAGCATCAGGACCTGAGGTTGGGTCATCAGGGCGCGCCCCACGGCCACCTGCTGCCGCTGGCCCCCGGACAGCTCGCCCGCAGGCTGGCGGCGCTTATCCCCGAGGATCGGGAACAGCTCGTAAACCTGCGCAATCGTTTGCGAAATGTCATCCCGGCGCAGGAAAGCCCCCATCTCGAGGTTTTCCTCCACACTCATGGAGGTGAAGATGTTGTGGGTCTGGGGCACGAACGCCATGCCCTTGGCCACGCGCGCCTGCGGGGTAAGCCGCGTGATGTCCTCGCCGCCCAACCGCACGGCACCCGTATGGATGTTCAGCATCCCGAACACCGCCTTCATAGCCGTGGACTTGCCGGCCCCGTTGGGCCCAACGATCACGGCGATCTCGCCCTTATCCACCGACAGCGTGCAGGCATGGAGGATATCCGCCCCGCTGCCATAGCCCCCGGTCATGGCATCCCCGATCAGGAAGGGCTCGCCGGGCTGAGCCGCCCCTCCGGGAGACGTCGATTGCCCCGCCGAAAGCGTGCCGCCGGGCCGGGGATTGGTGATCGAGGCATCCGTATTGCCCCGGGCGTCCTGATAGGGATTGCTGCTCATGGATGGCCTCTGCGCCGCGCGCCTGGCTTCATTGTTCCAAAAATACTCAAATCCCGCCCTCTCATGGGGTTCAGGCGCTTGCCTTGTTCTTGAGCCCGGTGCCGAGATAGGCCTCGATCACCTGCTCATTCGCCTTGATCTCGTCGATCGTGCCCTGAGCCAGCTTCTTGCCCTCGGCCATCACGATCACCGGATCGCAAAGTTTTCCAATAAAATCCATGTCATGCTCGATGACGCAAAACGTATAGCCGCGCTCCTTGTTGAGCCGCAGGATCGCATCGGCGATCGTGCCCAGAAGGGTGCGGTTCACACCGGCACCAACCTCGTCGAGAAAGACGATCTTGGCATCCACCATCATGGTGCGGCCCAGTTCCAGCAGTTTCTTCTGCCCGCCGGACAGGTTTCCGGCCTTCTCGTTCTTCAGATGATCAATCGTCAGGAATTCGAGCACCTCATCGGCCTGTCTGAGCAGGGCGGCCTCTTCCTGCGCAATGCGTTGCCGGTTGAACCAGGCATTCCACATGGTCTCGCCGGATTGCGCAGCGGGCACCATCATCAGGTTCTCGCGCACGGACATGGATCCAAACTCATGGGCGATCTGGAACGTCCGCAGCAGGCCTTTGTGAAACAACTCATGGGGCGGCAGGCCGGTGATATTCTCGCCCTGCATCGTCACCCGCCCCGAGGTAGGTTTAAGATTGCCCGCAATCACATTGAAAAGCGTGGTTTTCCCTGCGCCGTTGGGACCGACCAGCCCGGTGATCGAGCCTTCGGCAATCTCCAGCGTCGCGCCGTCAACGGCCCGAAAGCCGCCGAAATGCCGGTGCAGGTTTTCGACCTTGATCATATATGCCTCATGCCAAACAGCCCGGGGCGGGCCCGGGCTGTCTGCTTTGCATCTGGAAAGGTCAGCGGAAGCGCACCGTGGTGACCAGGCCGTCTTTCATTTCCATCTCGCGGTAATTGCCCGCGGACTCGCCGCCACCGATCAGCTCGACCGCCGAGGCACCGACATAATCGATCTCGCCGCCATTCTTGAGGATCTCGAGCGCCTTGCCCAGCTCCCCGGGCAAGATCGGCTCGCCCGGCGCGTTGGCCACGGCCATCACGTGGTCCTTGTAGTCGCCCGGCTCGGCGGATCCGGCGGCCTGCATGGCGAGCATGATCAGCGCAGCCGCGTCATAGCTCTCGGCAGAGAAAGGCGAGGTCGGATCGAACGCATCGCCCACCATCTCGGCATAGACCTGCGCGCCGGAGCTGTCGGTGCCCGGGTTCTGACCGAAGGAGCCATCGATATCGCTGCCGAAGTTTTCCTCCAGCGCGACGGAGACCATGCCGTCCGGCAGTACGAAAGTGTCGAAGGCACCGGTGTCGAGCGCGGCCTGGATGATGCCCGACCCGCCCTGATCCACATAGCCCGCCACGACGAGGATCTCGCCGCCCGCAGAGGCCAGCGCACCCACTTCGGCAGAGTAATCCGCCTTGCCATCCTCATGGGAGGCATTGAGGGTCACGGTCCCGCCCGCAGCCTCGAACGCCGCGGCAAAGCTGTCGGCCAGGCCTTTGCCATAGTCGTTATTGGTGTAGGTCACGGCGACTTCCTTGAAGCCCCGGTCCATGATCACCTCGGTCATGACCACGCCCTGACGGGCATCGGAGGGCGCTGTCCGGAAGAACAGCCCGTTATCCTCGACGGTGGACAAGGCCGGCGACGTGGCAGACGGCGAGATCATCACGACCCCGTTCGGCATGGCCACATTCGACAAGATCGCGCCAGTTGCGCCCGAGCACATGGCGCCCATGATGCCCTTCACACCTTCAGCGGTGATCAGACGTTCGGCGGTCGCGGTCGCGGCACCGGCATCGATGCAGGTACTGTCCCCGCGCACCGGGGTCACGGTTGCCCCTTCGAGCAGCATACCGCTCTCGGTTACTTCGGCCATGGCCATCTCGGCGCCCATCGCCATGGGCGGAGCCAGCGATTCCAGCGGCCCGGTGAAGCCGACGGAAACTCCGATCTTGATCTCGTTGGAATGGCCTGCCGCAAAGGCGGTGCTGGCCATGGCGGCTGTCGCGACGGAGGCGAGAAGCAGCTTTTTCATATATCTCTCCCGTGTTGGATCTTGATGTCCTGACCGGAAGCTAATTCGCGGTTTGCGGATTGAAAAGGGTCACCGGGCTGGTTTCCCCTGCGTCGCCCGCAACAAATGGGACCAAACCCGCAAATTGCCGCCTGCCACCCCGGGGGATCTGGCGCGGACAGCTTGGCCCAAGCCCGGCACTACCTATCTGTGAAGGGTATCGCATTCCGGAGGACGCCGATGATCCGACCCGCCCTGATCAGCCTCGCCCTGATCCTCACCGCGCAAAACGCCTCGGCGACGCAGGCCGAACGCCTTGCCACTTCGGCCGGGACGGTGGAGGTCACGCGCATGGTCGCCGATCTCGACGAGCCCTGGGGCTTCGGCTTTCTGCCCGAGGGCGGGTTGCTGATCACCGAGCGGGGCGGCACGCTCCTGCACATCTCGCAGGACGGGCAGCGCCAATCCGTGGCCGGGTTGCCCCGCGTGGCCCGGGGCGGGCAGGGCGGTCTGCTGGATGTGTTGATCCCCCGGGACTTCGCGCGCACGCGGCAGGTGGTGCTCACCTATTCCCGGCCCCAAGGCTCCGGCGCGGGCACGGCGGTCGCCATTGGCACGCTGTCGCAGGATGGCGCGGCGCTGACCGGCACGACCACGATCTTCGAGACCGAGCCCGGGGACCGCGGGGGCCGGCATTTCGGGTCCCGCGTGGTCGAAGGACGGGACGGGTTTCTCTATGTCACCATCGGTGATCGCGGCGATGATGACAGTGCGCAGGACCTGAGCACCCAGAATGGCAGCGTGATCCGCATCGGCCGCACTGGCGGTGTGCCCTCGCGCAACCCCTTCATCGACACCCCCGGCGCCCAGCCCGAGATCTGGTCCTACGGCCACCGCAACCCGCAAGGCGCCGCGCTCGATCTGGAGGGCAATCTCTGGGTGGTCGAGCATGGCGCGCGCGGCGGGGATGAGATCAACGCTGTGCGGCGCGGTGCGAATTACGGCTGGCCCGTGATCTCTTACGGGCGGCATTACTCGGGCCTGCGCATCGGCGAGGGGTCGTCAAAGCCGGGGATGGAGCAGCCGGATCACTTCTGGGATCCCTCCATCGCGCCTTCGGGAATGATGATCTATTCCGGTACGCTCTGGCCCGAATGGCGCGGCGATTTCTTCGTCGGCAGCCTGAAATTCGGGTATCTTTCACGGCTGGAGGCCGGGAGCTTTACCGAGGAAGAGATCGAGGGCGACAGCACCGCGCGCCTGCGCGATGTCCGCGAAGGCCCGGATGGGGCGATCTGGTATCTCAGCGTGGGCAATGGCGCGCTCTACCGGATGACCCCGGCACCCTGAGCCACGCCTCGGCAAGGCCCGGATACCAAGCGTTTCGCAACAGACAAAATTGATACGCGGCGGGACATCGAACGGAAAAACCGCTCCTCTAGACACTCCTCAGCGCGGCGATGCGGATCGCTCTCAAGGCTCCGCCGCCGCGTTCATATTCAACTGAGCCCATTTCAAACGGGCATATGAGGAGCATACCATGCCTGAAGACGGTCTTCTTTCCTTCAAATTTGTCAAACACAACGACACGGGTCGTGATGCCGGCGATATGATCAACGACGCGATTGCGCGCTATTTCGAGGCGGAGTTTTCCCTCGCCGAGAGCCGCGCCCAGAAGCCGGCGGAACCCAGCCGCGATATCGCCTGGGAGGACGATGTGCCGCCCGATTTCGGCGACGGCGTGGAGTTCCTGCTCTAGCCGGCCTGCGTGTCTTCAAGCCACGCGAACCTCACTTGCAAAACGTCGCTTCGGTCGATCGCGTCCCTGCCATGGGCCCGGTCGACCGAACGCTTGCCCCAGGAGGGTGCCATGACGCTCCCACGCCGTGCCGATATGCTGGACGGACGGACGCTGCTGGTCTGTATCGGCGCGGCCAAGACCGGAACGAGCTGGCTGCACAGCTATTTCTGCGGTCGGGAGGATGTGGCCGTCTCGCCCCTGAAGGAGGTTCACTTCTTCGACGCGAAATTCCCCGAGACCGCCCTTGGCGACCCGGACCGGTTTGCCATGAAGCGGCTGGAATTCCACTTGAAGGCCGCCGCCACCTCGCCCCGGACCCTGCGCGATGCTGCCGCTTTGCAGGCGAGCCTCGACCGGGTGCAGATGATCTATGATCCGCTGGCCTATTTCGACCATTTCGCCCGCCTGTCGACGGACCGCACCCGCGTGGTCTGCGATATCACGCCGGGATACTCGGCGATCGGCAGAGACGGTTTCGCCTATCTCAAGGCGTTTTGCGCCCAACGCGGCGTCCGGGTGAAGATCCTGTTCCTGATGCGCGATCCGGTGGATCGGTTGTGGTCGCAACTCCGACATCTGCAGCAGCTCAGCGCAGAGAATGACGTCCTGCGGGACTGGGCTCGGATCGCGCAATCGCCCGCCATCCGGGCCCGGGCGGATTATGCGCAGATCGTGCGGGCGCTCGACGATATGTTCGACGCAGAGGATGTGCTGCATCTGTTTTACGAAAATCTCTTCGACGATCCGGCCCTGCGCGCCTTGTGCCGCTTTCTGGATCTGCCCTTTTCTGCGCCCGGGCAGACCGAAACCCTGAACGAGACATTGGTGAAGCTGCCCTTGCCCGGGGTCGCGAAGGAGGCGTTCTCAAAGGATCTCGCCCCGCAATACCGGTTCTGCCAGACCCGGTTCGCGGATCGTGTCCCGGCCAGTTGGCTATCCCTGTAAGCCCCCGCGCCGTTTCAGGCCGGGTCGGGGCGGGACGCCGTGCTCCGAGGCTTGGGTAAAAACAGAGCAGCGCCCCACCACAGATCGCCGCTCTGTTTCCGTCAACCGACCGACCGGCCCCCGCGATCCACTAGGCCGGAGGTGCCGGTGGGCGATTGACTTTGTGTCGGTCAGGCCGCGTTGGACCGACGGCGTGCGAGACCCAGCGCGCCGAGACCACCCAGCAGCAAAAGCGCCGGCATGGGCAGGGGCACCGGGCTCGTGGCATCGATCCGGATGTCGTCATAGCCGAAGCCCGAAGGCTCACCGACCGGGGTCAGCAGCACGCTTGTTGCCTGATCGAGCCCCGCGATGGTGTAGAAATCCTTGGTCTCACTCGCGTAATCAAAGCCCGAAAAGCTATCCACGACCAGGCCCGAGGCCGTCATGAAGGACAGGGTCAGCGACGAATCCGGCCCCTCGTCAGAGACGATAGTCATCGAGAACATGCTGGTCGCATTCGGAAAGATGATCTCCAGCGGATTGCCGCAATCGCCGGGCTGACAGGACAGGACATAGGTCGTGCGCGTGCCGGGATTGTCGTCAAAGATCCGCACCTCGGAGGGGGCGGTGGTGTTGAAGGTAAAGCCGTCCACCTCGAAACTGGTGCCTTCGAAACTGGTGGGCAGGCCTTCGAAATCCACCGAAGCGGCGAGAGCCGGGCCCGACAGCCCGAGGGCCAAAAGGACTGAAAACAGAAATTTCATGGGTAAATACTCCTATAGGTCCCGCGATCTCATGCGGGTATCCGGAGTATTCGACGCGCGCCGTTAGAACCTCGTCAGCGCTGCGTTGTCCTGCTTTGCCGAAAGCCTCAGACCGACAACCTGCCCGACTGCGCACCGCGCTCGCGATAGGGCGTGGTGTTGTATTGCGACCGGTAGCATTTCGAGAAATGCGAGGGCGAGGTGAAGCCACAGGCCAGCGCCACGTTGATCACGCTCATATCCGTCTGCATGAGCAGGTTGCGCGCCTTTTGCAGGCGCAGTTCCATGTAGTAGCGCTTGGGCGAGCGGTTCAGGTAGCGGCGAAAGAGCCGCTCGAGCTGCCGCGTGCTCATCCCGATATCGGCGGCGAGGTTCGAGGGGCTGATCGGCTCTTCGATATTGGCCTCCATCATCTGGATGACCTTGCTGAGTTTGGGATGACGCACCCCGATCCGGGTCGGCGTCGAGAGCCTCTGCGTATCCTGATCGGTGCGGATGGTGGTGTAGATCAGCTGATCTGCCACCGCATTGGCCAGATCCTCGCCATGGTCATCGGCGATGATCTTGAGCATCAGGTCGATCGAGGCCGTCCCCCCGGCGGTGGTGTAGCGATTGCCATCCATCACGAAGACCGATTTCGTCAGCTCGATCTCGTCGAATTCCTCGAGGAAACTGTCATGGTTTTCCCAATGGATCGTGGCGCGCTTGCCATCAAGCAGCCCGGCCTTGGCCAGGGTATAGGCCGCCGTGCAGAGACCGCCGGTGACCACGCCGCGCCGCGCCTCGCGCCGCACCCAGTTCAGCAGGGTCTTTGTCGAGGCCGATTTCACATCGATCCCGCCGCAGAGGAACATCACGTCATCGCGGCTCAGCTCGCCCAGATCCATATCGAGCTTGAAGCCCACCCCGGCCGAGCAATAGGCCTCCTCTCCGCCATCGCCTGCGAGAACCCATGTATAGAGCGTCTGGCCGGACATCCGGTTGGCAATGCGCAGCGCCTCGACCGCCGAGGCAAAGCAGAGCATCGTGAAATTGTCGAGCAGGACAAAGACAAAGCGCTTCGGTCGCGCGCTCGGACCGAGGTCAGCGGTGCTTTGGACACGGGAGAGCGGGGGCACCTCGGGCGTCATGGCGTCATCCTTATTTTGCGCCACGAGACTAGATTTGACGCGCGGGCGCAATGCCTCGCCGTCACCGGGGCGCGGAAAATCGCATGTCCCTAGATCGAGAATGCGCATTGGCAAGGCCGAGCCAGTGGCGTAAGGAGAGCGCCGGTTCAATCTGCAATCCGTGGAGGAATAGGATGGCATCGACGTGGAACAAGTCGAGCTGGCGCTCGAAACCTCGGGTACAGATGCCCGATTATACGGATCCGGCGGCTCTGGCTGCCGTGGAAGCTCAGCTGACGAAGTATCCGCCGCTGGTTTTCGCGGGCGAGGCACGTCGGCTGACCCGGGCTCTGGGCGAAGTGGCCGAGGGGCGCGCCTTTCTGATGCAGGGCGGCGATTGCGCCGAGAGCTTTGGCGAATTCGAGACCGACCAGATCCGCGACACCTTCCGGGTGATGCTGCAGATGGCGATTGTCCTGACCTTCGGGGCGAAGATGCCCGTGGTCAAAGTGGGCCGCATGGCCGGACAGTTCGCCAAGCCGCGCTCGGCCCCGACCGAGACCCAGGGCGATCTGGAGCTGCCGAGCTACCGCGGTGACATCATCAACGACATCGCCTTCACCCCTGAGGCCCGGATCCCCGATCCGGCGCGGATGCTGCAGGCCTATACCCAGGCGGCCGCGTCCCTGAACCTCGTGCGGGCGTTCTCCCATGGCGGCTATGCGGATGTGAATCATGTCCATGGCTGGACCCTGGGCTTCGTCGAGAGCGAAAAGGCCGCCGCCTATGCGGATATGGCCAACCGGATTGCCGATGCGCTGGACTTCATGCAGTCCGCCGGTGTGAACAAGGACACCGCGCATACGCTGTCTTCGGTGGATTTCTACACCTCACACGAGGCGCTGCTGCTGGAATACGAAGAGGCGCTCTGCCGGATCGATTCCACCTCCGGGCATCCGCTCGCGGGCTCCGGGCACATGATCTGGATCGGCGACCGCACGCGGCAGCCGGACGGCGCCCATGTGGAGTTCTGCCGCGGCGTTCAGAACCCGATTGGTCTGAAATGCGGCCCGTCGATCTCGGCCGATGACCTGAAGGTCCTGATCTCCAAGCTGAACCCGGACAACGTCCCCGGGCGTCTCACGCTGATCGCGCGCTTTGGTGCGGGCTCCGTTGGCGAGCATCTGCCGCGTCTCATCAAGGCGGTCGAGGAAGAGGGCGCCAAGGTTGTCTGGTCCTGCGATCCGATGCACGGCAACACGATCAAGAGCGCGTCGGGCTACAAGACCCGTCCCTTCGAGAGCGTGCTGCGCGAGGTGCAGGAATTCTTCGCGGTCCACAATGCCGAGGGGACCTATCCCGGCGGCGTGCATTTCGAGATGACCGGCAAGGACGTGACCGAATGCACGGGCGGCGTGCGCGCCGTGTCGGATGAGGATCTGTCGAGCCGGTATCACACCGCCTGCGATCCGCGCCTGAATGCCAGCCAGTCGCTGGAACTGGCCTTCCTCGTCGCCGAGGAAATCGAAAAGCATCGCAGCGCGGCAGACGCCACCAAGCGGACCGCCTGATCCAAAAAAACAGCCCCGCCGGTCCTACGGGACGGGCGGGGCGCTTTGATCTGAGGGTCGTTCGGTGGAACGCTGTCGGATCGGTTGGCTGCCCGCGATCCGGACAGCCCCCAGCTTACTTCACAACCCGCAGGTAGGACGGCAGCTCACGCGCAGGTGCCGCGTCAGGCGTCTCGGCGGTCTCGCTGGCCGGGGCAAAGGGCTTGGCCGGTTCGTGGAACCCTTCGAGCACGCGGTCCTCGGGACGCAGTTGCGGGCGCGCGGGCTCCTCGGCCAGAACGGGCTGGGGCAGGGGCGTGCTGCGCGACTGGGTGACCTGGAACCGATAGGGCGGCGACAGGAGCGGGCCACGGGCCACAAGGCAGCCCAGAGCGCGGGTCGGACGGCCATCATCATCCAAAAGCGGCAGGATAAGCATCTCGGCCTCGGTGGGCTCTTCACCGGCCTTGCGCGAGGACAGGCTCAGTTCCAGCGAGGACGGCTCGCGGAACACCTTCTCGATCATCGGCAGCAGGCGGTTGCGCTGGGTATGGGTGAAGATCGCGCTGATCGGCATGCCGCGCACTTCCATCCCCATGAGGTCATTCAGATGACCGCCCGCCACGCGGAACCGCGCGAGACCGGGCGCGATCTCTTCGAGGATGAACGCATAGGGCAGCGCGCCTTCAATCCGGCGCGGGTCGATATCAGACCGCCGGGGCAGGCTGTCGCCGTCGCGCATGCTTTCCCAGTACTCCATGACGTCCAGGAGGATCTTGCTGCGCAGCGTTGCTTTCTTTTTATTCAAAGACACGACGGCATTTTCCATCTTGGATGTGACCTGACCAATATCCGACACGCTAACACTCCTTACTCCGGTCGACCGCTTATGCCGGAGTTGTCGTTGCGAGCGTCTGGTGTTAACCGTTACTCGCATAATGATTACTCAAGTCTTAATACCGGAAAATTCGCGAAAATTGCATCGGAATTTTTTGCCGATGGTTAATCTCCATGACTAGGTCGATGACCGGGTTCGCCGCCCGCGAAGGGGGGCTGGACGACTGGGTCTGGACCTGGGACCTGAAATCCGTGAATGGACGGGGGCTCGACCTCAAGATCCGGGTGCCGGACTGGGTGCCGGGACTGGACCAGATCCTGCGCAAGACAATCGCGACCGAGGTGACCCGAGGCTCGGTGACCGTCGCACTGCGCCTGTCGCGCAGGCAGGAGGCACACCAGCCAATCAACGAGGCAGCCCTCGCCGCCGTGCTGTCCACCATCGGGGCGGTGACGCGCCGTGCGGCGGAAGAGAACGTCTCGCTTCCAGCACCCAACGCACTGGAAATCCTCAACTTTCGCGGCGTGAGCGAGGCCGCGCAACCGGATGGCGACGAGATGGCCGCCCTGCGCGAGGCGCTGATCGCGGATTTCGATCTGGCCTTCCCGGAATTCATCGCCGCCCGCCAGCGGGAAGGGGCCAGCACCGCCGCGGCGTTGCGCGCGACCCTCGACGCGCTGGACGCCATGACACATGAGGCACGCGCGCTTCTGCCGGCACGGGCGGATCGCCAAGCCGCGCAGCTGCAAAAGAGCCTGCAATCGGTGCTCGATCTCGCGGGTCAGGACGCCCCGGATCCGCAGCGGATCGCGCAGGAACTCGCAGTGCTCGCTGTTAAGGCTGATGTCTCGGAAGAGTTGGAGCGACTCGACAGCCATATTTCCGCCGCCCGCGACATCCTTAACGGCACGGGCCCCATGGGTCGGAAACTCGATTTCCTGATGCAGGAATTTAACCGAGAAGCGAACACGCTCTGCGCCAAGGCCAATGACACCGACCTGACGCGGATCGGGCTCGATATGAAAGTGCGGATCGACCAGATGCGCGAGCAGGTTCAGAACATCGAGTGATCGCCCTGCGGTTGCCGCGCCGGACCCGTCCCTCTAAGAACGGGGCGAGCAAAAAGGCCGCTATGGGGGATACCGGTGAACCTACATCTGTCGCGACGGGGACTTCTGATCATCCTGTCTTCGCCCTCGGGGGCCGGGAAATCGACGCTGGCCAAACGACTCATCGCCTGGGATCCGACCCTGTCCTTTTCCGTCTCGGCGACCACCCGCGCGCCCCGGCCCGGTGAGGTGGACGGCAAGGACTACAGCTTCCTCAGCGAAAGCGCCTTCCGGGAGCTCGTGGGCTCGGGCGGGATGCTGGAACACGCCCATGTCTTCGGCAATTTCTATGGCAGCCCGGTCGCCCCGGTCCAAGCCGCGATCACCGGCGGACGCGACGTGCTCTTTGACATCGACTGGCAGGGCGCGCAGCAGATCCGCAATTCGGATCTGGGCAAGCACACTCTGTCGGTTTTCATCCTTCCGCCCTCGATCCGCGAGCTGCGCCGCAGGCTGGAAAGCCGGGGCCAGGACACGGCCGAGACCATTGGCAAGCGGATGCAGAAGAGCTGGGACGAGATCAGCCACTGGGACAGCTACGACTACGTGCTGGTGAACGAGGATATCGACGAGACCGAGGCGCAGTTGAAATGCATCGTCTCGGCGGAACGCTTGCGGCGGGCCCAGCAGCCGGGGCTTCAGGGACATGTGCGCGGGCTGCAGCAGGAATTCGAGGAGGATAAGACATGATCTATGCACTGGACGGGGTCTCCCCGCAGTTTCCGGCCTCGGGGGATTACTGGGTCGCGCCCGATGCCAATCTGATCGGCCGGATCGTGCTTGAAGAGGGCAGCTCGGTCTGGTTCGGGGCCACCTTGCGCGGCGACAACGAAGAGATCCGCCTCGGGGCCGGGTCCAATATCCAGGAGGCCTGTGTGCTGCACACGGATATGGGCTTCCCGCTCAGTATCGGGACAAACTGCACGATCGGACACAAGGCGATGCTCCATGGCTGCACGATCGGGAATGGCAGTCTGATCGGGATGGGCGCCACGGTGTTGAACGGGGCCAAGATCGGCGCGGGCTGCCTGATCGGGGCCGGGGCACTGATCACCGAAGGCAAGGAGATCCCGGATGGCAGCCTCGTGATGGGCGCTCCGGGCAAGATCGTGCGCACGCTTGATGCTGCAGCGCAGAGCGGACTGCTCAAGTCGGCCGAGGGCTACCAGGCGAACATGCGTCGGTTCCGCGAGGGGCTCACGGCGGTCTGAGCCGGCTGTCTGACGTGACGGAACGCGCGTGTCGAATTTCGGAAACACGCCGTTAATTGTTGCGAAAAAAACACAAGTTTAAGCGGGGAGCCGCCGACTGTTCGGGGTTAAACGGTGCATCTCAGACCACTACACCCACGAATCATCACATTGTTTCCGAGAAGTAAACAACGCCGAGCGGCGAAGCGCCGCATCGGCAATCAGTCGCCGGTGCCGGTGCGCGGCGTGGCGTCCTCGACGATCAGACGGCAGACGATATTCTGCGCCACATCGCGCAATTCCCGCTCGATCAGGCGGGGGTTTGGCAGGGCAGGGCCAATGGCCCAAAGCTCGCCGTAATACCCTGCGAAGGCCAGGGTCTCGGCCACATCAACAGCGTCGAAACGCTCTGAAAACAAGGGTGTTACAATGAGTTCGGGGCGATACTTCATCAGGCATTCATCCCCCAGCGCACCATAGCGCAGGGCCTGCAACTGCGCGTCGGGCTCGGACAGATGTCGTGACAAAGCGGTGGTTTGCGCCGGCAACAGATCGATGCAGAGCACGGGACGCGAGACATTCACCTGGGTATTGAATTGAGCGGGCCGTAGCACTTTTGGACGCAGATCAGTCCTGTCTTGCATGTAATCCTCTATCCCTCACAGGCTCTGTTCCGAGCCCTGTTGTCTCTACGCACCAAGATTTCTCCTACCCTGAAGAAAATGTGACCCAAGCCGATTTGAAAGAAAAGCCGCTTGTTTTTGATGTGCACGTCAGAAACCTTGCGGACCGACAGGCATGGGAAGACGAAAATGGCCGAAATCGAAATCGGAAAAATCGTGTCGGCGATCCCGATTCCGGCGTTCTTCGTGGGCGCAAATTTCAGAGTGCAGGTGCCGAATGATGCGGCGCGCGAGATCTTCGGTCCGGAGATCGAAGGGCGCCATTACGTCACCGCCCTGCGGCAACCGGCGATCCTGCGCGCGATCGAGGCTGCGGTCTCGGAGGGGCGCCGGGTGGTGGGGCAATACACGGTGTCCGGCCCGGTCAGCGAGCGCAAGTTTCGGGTGACGGCGGCACTGCTTGATGGCAGCAGCCCGCAGGGTGTTCTAGTCTGTCTCGAGGATGTGACGCCGGTCTACGAGGCCGGTCAGATGCGGCGCGATTTCGTGGCCAATGTCAGCCATGAATTGCGGACCCCGCTCACCGCGCTGCTGGGGTTTATCGACACGCTGCAGGGCCCCGCCCGCGAAGATGCCAAGGCCCGGGACCGGTTCCTGTCGGTCATGGCGCGCGAGGCGCAGCGGATGAACCGGCTGGTGGGCGATCTGCTGTCTCTGAGCCGGGTCGAGTTCTCGGAAAAGCAGATGCCCGACGCGACCGTGGACCTGGGCGAGATCCTGAGCGCTTCGGTCGCCACGCTGGCGACGAACACCGCCGGGGACCGGCTGAAGCTCGACATTGCCGGGGTGGATCCCAGCATCGATCAGGTGCGTGGGGATACGGACCAGTTGCGCCAGGTCTTCAACAATCTCATCGAGAACGCGCTGAAATACGGGGGCGAGACCGCGCCCGTCGAGGTCACCCTCAGCGCTGTGCCCCAAGACCTCTATCTGCGCACCCGGAGCCTGCGGGTGGATGTGCAGGATCACGGCCCGGGAATCGCATCGCATCACATTCCGCGCCTGACCGAGCGGTTTTACCGTGTCGATGCCCACAGGTCCCGTGAACTGGGCGGGACCGGGCTGGGTCTGGCCATCGTCAAACATATTGTTCAACGGCATCGCGGACGCATGGCGATCACCAGCGAGACCGGCGCAGGCTCTTGTTTTTCCGTGATAATCCCCGTCGCCTGAGGCTGCCGGGCCCGACGCGCGGTGCCGGATCGGACCCCGGGCGCCCGTGGGCGGCGGCGCCCGTCATAAAAGCGTTACAAAACTTTAACAAAAGCATCGCCAAAGGCGCCTAGGACACCAGCGAGTGCCGGACACACGGCGCCTATCGTTACACCTAGGAGAGCTATCTCATGTCTTATGTCAAACTCGCTGCCTCCGTTGCTGCGGTTGCCCTTGTGTCGGCCACGGCCGCCTCTGCCCGGGATCAGGTCCAAGTAGCCGGGTCGTCCACCGTGCTGCCCTACGCGGCCATCGTGGCCGAAGCCTTTGGCGAGAATTTCGAGTTCCCGACACCGGTCGTTGAATCCGGCGGATCCTCGGCGGGCCTCAAGCGGTTCTGCGAAGGTGTGGGCGAGACCACGATCGACATCGCCAATGCGTCCCGCAAGATCCGCGACCGCGAGATTGCCGCCTGCGCCGAAGCCGGTGTGACCGACATCGTGGAAGTGCGCATCGGCTATGACGGCATCGTCTTTGCCTCCGACATCAACGGCCCGTCCTTCGCGTTTACCCCCGAGGATTGGTACAAGGCGCTGGCCGCCGAGCATTTCGTGAATGGCGAGCTGGTGGCGAACACCTTCTCGACCTGGGATCAGGTCAACCCGGACTTCCCGGCGCAGGAAATCCAGGCCTTCGTGCCCGGCACCAAGCACGGCACCCGCGAAGTCTTTGAAGAGAAGGTGATCCTGCAGGGTTGCGAAGACGGTGGGTTCTTCCAGGCGATGCTCGACAGCGGCGTGGATGAGGACACCGCCGAAGAGAAATGCATGGCGCTGCGCACCGATGGCCGCTCCGTGGATATCGACGGCGACTACACCGAGACCCTCGCGCGCATCGACGGCGACAAGGACGGTATCGGCGTCTTCGGTCTGGCCTTTTACGAGAACAACACCGACAAGCTGACCGTGGCCACCATGAATGGCGTTGTGCCCACGACCGAGGCGATTGCCGCAGGTGAGTACCCGGTGTCCCGTCCGCTCTACTTCTACATCAAGAAAGCCCATATCGGCGTGATCCCGGGTCTGCAGGAATTCGCGGAATTCTTCGTGGCCGACGAGATTGCCGGCCCGGACGGCCCGCTGGCCGCCTATGGCCTCGTGTCCGACCCGGAGCTGGGCGACACCCAGGCCATCGTGGCCTCCGGCGAGGCGATGTAAGCCAACGCGACTGACGCGGGGAGGGGCGGATGACCGCCCCTTCCTTCATTTGAAGACTTGCAAACTGGACGGTGGGAGCGGATATGCCGGTTCTCTGGATCATAGTGACCATTCTCGTCCTGGCAGCCGCCGGGTATGGGATGGGTCGCCAAAGGGCGATGTCGGCAGCCGGGGGCGATGCCCGGGCGCTGCATTCGCTGCCCAATTACTACGGCATGAATGTCGTGCTGTTCACCGTCGCACCGGCCTTGATGATCATGGTTCTGTGGCTGCTGGTGCAACCCGGGCTGATCGAATCCCGGATCTCGTCGCTGATCCCGGAGAGCGCGATTTCCGAGAACAGCACCCTGTCGCTGGTGATGAGCGATGTCCGCCGGATCGCCGACGGGCTCGACGCCGCCGTGGCACAGGGCGTGCTGAGCGAGACAGAGGCCCGCGCGCTGCAGGCCGAACAGACCGACGTCCGGCAGCAGCTTGGCGAAGTCGGTGTGGCCCTTGGCAGCGAGGTGGGGGCAGCGACCTTGCAGGCGGCGCAAAGCTACCGCGCGATGAACGCCTCCCTCGCCAGCTGGATGAGCGTCGTGGTGCTGGCCATCGCCGCCATCGGGCTTGGCATCTCGGTGCTGCGCACTCACAAGGATTTCCGCGCCCGCAACACGGTCGAAGCGGCGATCCTTGCCCTGCTGATCATCGCGTCCTCGATCGCGATCCTCACGACCCTCGGCATCATCCTGTCCATGCTGTTCGAGACACGAAATTTCTTCACCCAGTACCAGTGGACCGATTTCTTCTTCGGCACGACCTGGAGCCCGAGTTTCAGCGGCCGGGGCGGGGCGTCGGAGTTGGGCATCCTGCCGCTGCTCTGGGGCACGCTCTATATCAGCTTCATCGCGCTGCTCGTGGCCGTGCCCATCGGGCTCTTTGCGGCGATCTACATGTCGGAATATGCGAGCTCCAAGGTCCGCTCGGTGGCCAAGCCGCTGATCGAGATCCTCGCCGGGATCCCGACCATCGTCTACGGCCTCTTTGCGCTGATCACGGTGGGGCCGCTCCTGCGGGACTATTTCGCGGCCCCCCTCGGGCTGGGTCAGTCAAGCTCCAGCGTCATGACCGCGGGCATCGTCATGGGCGTCATGCTGATCCCCTTTGTCAGCTCGCTCAGCGATGACATCATCAACGCGGTACCCCAGGCCATGCGCGACGGCTCGCTGGGCCTCGGCGCCACCCAGAGCGAAACCATCAAGCAAGTGGTGATCCCCGCCGCCCTGCCGGGCATTGTCGGTGCGATCCTGCTCGCAGCCTCGCGCGCCATCGGCGAGACCATGATCGTGGTGCTGGGGGCAGGGGCGGCGGCCAAGCTCGACCTCAACCCATTCGAAGCCATGACCACGGTCACCGTCAAGATCGTCAGCCAGCTGACGGGCGATACGGATTTCGCCTCGCCCGAGACTCTGGTCGCCTTTGCGCTGGGTCTGACCCTCTTTGTCATCACGCTGGGGCTCAATGTCCTCGCGCTCTACATCGTCCGCAAGTACCGGGAGCAGTACGAATGAGCGACGCAAGCCTCGGCAGCGCCAGCCCGGCCCAGCCCAAATCCTCTTCGCTGCTGGTTCAGGACGACCGGACCAAGAAGCGCAACGCCGCCGAAAGTCGGTTCAAGATGTATGGCATGGCCGCGGTCGTGACCGGCATCCTTGCCCTTGTTCTTCTGCTGGCCTCGATCCTGTCCAACGGGCTGAGCGCCTTCCAGCAAACCTATGTCACGCTGGAGATCGAGCTGCCCGAAGACAAGCTCGACAAATCCGGCGTGCGGGACCTCGCGGTCATGCGCAAGGTCTCGACCTTCGGCTACGCGCCGCTGATTGCCACGGCGATGGAGGCCAAGCTCGAGGCCGAAGGCATCGCCATCGAGGGGCTCAGCGCCAAGCAGGCGGGCGGCATCATCTCGAAGGATGCCCCGGCGCAGCTGCGCAACTTCGTACTGGCGAACCCCGAAGCCGTCGGCACGACCCAGACCTTCGAGCTTCTGGCCAATGGTCGGATCGACGGCTACCTCAAGGGTCGCGTGACCATGGAGACCGCAGCGCTCGACAAGAATGTCTCGCCCGAGCAGCTTTTGCTGACCGACGCGCTGCTGGAGCTGGGCACGTTGGAGCAGCGCTTCAACTGGTCCTTCTTCACCAATCCCGACGCCTCCGGTCAGCGGCCCGAAGCGGCGGGCCTGGGCGTGGCGATCCTCGGCTCGATCTACATGATGCTGGTGGTGCTCTGTCTTGCGCTGCCCATCGGGGTCGCGGCCTCGATCTATCTGGAGGAATTCGCGCCGAAGAACCGGCTGACCGACCTGATCGAGGTGAATATCTCGAACCTCGCGGCGGTGCCTTCCATCGTCTTCGGGATCCTCGGCCTCGCGATCTTCATCAATTTCGCAGGCCTGCCGCAATCGGCGCCCATCGTCGGAGGGCTGGTGCTGACCCTGATGACCTTGCCGACGATCATCATCTCGACCCGCGCCTCGCTGAAATCCGTGCCGCCCTCGATCCGGGACGCGGCCCTCGGGATCGGCGCGTCCAAGATGCAATCGGTGTTCCATCATGTGCTGCCGCTGGCCGCGCCCGGGATCCTGACCGGAACGATCATCGGTCTGGCCCAGGCCCTGGGAGAGACGGCGCCGCTTCTGCTCATCGGGATGGTGGCCTTTGTCCGCGAGTACCCGGCGGGCCCGCCCGAAGGATTTTTCGACCCCGCCTCGGCCCTGCCGGTGCAGGTTTACAACTGGACCCAACGGTCCGACCCGGCTTTCGTCGAGCGCGCCTCTGGGGCGATCATTGTGCTGCTCGTGTTTTTGCTCATCATGAATGCGATCGCGATCCTACTGCGCCGTCGCTTCGAGCGCCGCTGGTAATTGGGAGAGCGTGTCATGAACGATATGCGTCTGACGGAGAGAGCAGTGCAGGAAGAGAAGAAAATCGCGGCCCGCGGCGTGCAGGTCTATTATGGCGACACCCACGCGATCAAGGACGTGGATGTCGATATCCTCGACAAGACCGTCACCGCGTTCATCGGCCCGTCGGGCTGTGGCAAGTCGACCTTTCTGCGCTGCCTGAACCGGATGAACGACACGATCGATGTGGCCCGGATCGAGGGCGATATCCGGATCGATGGCGAGGATATCTATGACCCCAAGGTCGATCCGGTGCAGCTGCGCGCCAAGGTCGGCATGGTGTTCCAGAAGCCGAACCCGTTTCCGAAATCGATCTATGATAACGTGGCCTACGGGCCGCGTATCCACGGGTTGAGCCGGAACAAGGCGGAGCTGGACGAGATCGTCGAGCAATCCCTGCGCCGGGCGGCGATCTGGAACGAGGTCAAGGACCGTCTGGACGCGCCGGGCACGGGTCTCTCGGGTGGTCAGCAGCAGCGTCTGTGCATCGCGCGGGCCGTGGCCACCAGCCCCGAGGTCTTGCTGATGGACGAGCCGTGCTCGGCCCTCGACCCGATTGCGACCGCCCAGGTCGAAGAGCTGATCGACGAGCTGCGCCAGCGCTTCTCGGTGGTCATCGTGACCCACTCCATGCAACAGGCCGCGCGGGTCAGCCAGCGCACCGCCTTTTTCCACCTCGGCAATCTGGTCGAGTATGGCGAGACCGGGACGATCTTCACCAACCCCGAAGACCCCCGCACCGAAAGCTACATCACAGGACGGATCGGCTAATGGTTATCGATAGCGCGCATATCGCCTCTGCCTTTGACCGCGATCTCGAGGCGATCCAGGCCCTGATCATGAAGATGGGCGGGATGGTCGAGGAACAGATCGTCGACGCCGCCCGCTCGCTCGCGGAGCGTGACGAGGAACTCGCCGAGACCGTGCGCAAGCGCGACAAGCAGATCGACCTGCTCGAAGAGCAGATCAACGAGGAAGCCGCGCGGCTCATTGCGCTGCGGGCGCCCACCGCCGGGGATCTGCGCGTGGTGCTGACGGTCATGAAAATGTCCGCCAATCTCGAGCGGATCGGCGACTATGCCAAGAACATGGCCAAGCGGACCTCGATCCTCGTGCAGCTGCAGCCCGTGGGCAATTCCGCAGGCTCTCTCAAGCGGATGGCCAAGGATGTGGAGATGATGCTTCGCGATGCGCTGGACGCTTATCTGCGGCTCGATGTCGAGATGTCCGAGGCGATCCGCCTGCGCGATCAGGAAGTGGATCAGATGTATAACGCGCTGTTCCGCGAGTTCCTGACCCATATGATGGAGGACCCGCGCAACATCACCGCCTGCATGCACCTGCATTTCATCGCCAAGAATATCGAGCGGATGGGGGACCACGTCACCTCCATCGCGGAACAGGTGATCTACATGGTCAGCGGCGAGATCCCCGATGACGATCGCCCGAAACTCGACCGCACCAGCGTCAAGTAAACCCGAGGTACCCACATGACCGAGCAGCCCACTGTTTTGCTCGTTGAGGACGAACCGGCGCAACGCGAGGTGCTGTCCTACAATCTGGAGGCCGAAGGGTTTCGCGTGGCCGAGGCCGAGAATGGCGATGAGGCCATGCTTCTGGTGGAAGAGGAGCATCCGGATATCATCGTGCTCGACTGGATGCTGCCGGTCGTCTCGGGGATCGAGGTCTGCCGGCGGCTGAAATCCAAGCCCGACACCCGCGCCATCCCGATCATCATGCTCTCGGCCCGCTCCGAGGAGGTTGACCGGGTGCGCGGGCTGGAAACCGGGGCGGATGACTATGTGGTCAAACCTTATTCGGTGATCGAGCTCATGGCCCGGGTCCGTGCCCAATTGCGGCGGGTGCGGCCCTCGACCGTGGGCCAGCAGCTGACCTTTGATGACATCCTGCTGGATGCCGAGAGCCACCGGGTGTTCCGCGACGAGCAGGCGCTGAAACTCGGGCCCACCGAGTTTCGCCTCCTGGCGACCTTCATGGAAAAACCGGGCCGGGTCTGGTCGCGCGAGCAGTTGCTCGACCGGGTCTGGGGGCGCGACATCTACGTGGATACGCGCACGGTGGATGTCCATATCGGACGGCTGCGCAAGGCCCTGTGCCAGCATGGCGGCAATGATCCTGTGCGCACCGTGCGCGGCGCGGGATACTCGCTCGGCTAAGCGCTTAAAATCGGCCCGGTTCGGGCCGTTTTGCCGCGGCTTGTAAACGTTTTGATCAGAATTCTTAACGGTTTCTCAAACCGGTTGCGCGATGCTTGACCCATTCGCGAAGGGATCTTGGGTCGATGAATAATTTCCACCGCCGGTATAACCCGCTGTTGACGATCATTGTCTGTACGGCGCTGCCCGCCACCAGTGCCTATCTGCTCTATCAATACACCGACAATCCGACGCTGCGCCCCCTTGGCATCACCAAGGAACAGCTCGTGCGCGTGCCGGGCGAGGCCAGCTCGATCGCCATCCGGGTGTCCGTGGATTGGGGCCGCGATCAGCCGGACGGGCCGAGCAAGAACGAGCTGCACAACATCATCGCCAACACGCTCTTCAACTTCACCGATGACTTCGTGATCAAGTTCCGGGACGTGCCCGGGGCGGATGTGGGCGTGAGCTTTACGGTCGGGGCCAATTCCTATGGCCCCTTCACACCGGACCGGATGCTCGACGGTATCATCCCCTCGCTCATGGCCTGGGACGCCACCAAGACCGCCCATGAGCGGCGCGCCGCCGCGCCCTGAGCCTCAGCAGATCATCCGGGCCAGATCCACGGTGGGCCGCACCCCGACCGATGGCAGATCCGCATCGAGGAAGCTCTGCGCCGCGGCCTCTCCGGCGGATTTGAGCGATAGGATCACCGCCGGGTTGGGATAGATCTTGGTCGCCTCCGAGAGGGTCACCATCAGCCCGTCATCGGCGATCATGTGGATCAGCACGTCCTTCATGGACCCTTTGACCAGCCGCCCATCAGCCAGCATCTCATGGATCGACTGGATATGCGCCAGTTCCTGGATCAGCGAGGAATTGAAGCTGATCTCGTTGACCCGGTTGGAGATTTCCTTGGCTGTATGCGGTATCGCCTCGCGGTGAAGCGGGTTGATATGCACGATCACCACGTCCCCGGGCAGCTCAGGATCCTGGGTCAGCGGCTCCAGCGCGGGGTTCGCGGAATAGCCGCCATCCCAATAGCTTTCGAGCCGGTCCGTCGCCGGATCGAAAATCTCAACCGCCCGGAACAGGGTCGGAAGGCAGGCCGAGGCCAGGATCGGCGCCTCGCCGATCTCGGCCCCCGTAAAGACCCGCAGCTTGCCGGTGCGCACATTGGTGGCACAGACGTGGAATTTCGGCCCGCTATCACAACAGATCTTGTCGTACTTGAATTCTTGCACGATCCGCGAGAGCGGGTTATGCGCGCCAAAGGGCGTGTCATAGGGGCTGACGAACTGCTCCATGGTTTCGGCCAGCACCGCATAGGGCGAGAATTCGAGCGCTGCGGCGATCACGCTGGGCGGGAAGACTTCGAGCCAGGGCGCAAAGCGCGTGTCGTGGATCCCGCCGATCTGACCCCAGAGCCAGTCGAGATTCTCGCGCGCGTCCTCGTTGGTGCCGCCCTTGGCCAGGGCCGCCTTGACCGCCGCGCCGTTCAGGGTCCCAGCGGATGTGCCCGAGATCCCGGCGATTTCCAGCTCCGGCTCCTGCAGCAGCCGGTCCAGCACGCCCCAGGTGAAGGCCCCATGGGCGCCGCCCCCTTGCAGGGCCAGATTGATCCTCTTGCGCGCCATGGGCGGCCTCCCTCGCTGAGTTGTCTGTCTGACCGGTTTGGCCCGGTCAGCGTCAGAGCGCCGTCCAGCCGCCGTCAACGGACAGGGTCGTACCGGTGATCTGGGCTGCCGCATCCGAGCACAGGAACACGCAGGTGCCGCCCAACTGCTCGACCGTGGCAAACTCCTTGGACGGCTGGCGTTCGAGCATGACCTTCTTGATCACCTCGTCGCGGCCCATTTTGTATTTCTCCATCGTGTCGGGGATCTGCGCCTCGACCAGCGGGGTCAGGACGTAGCCCGGGCAGACGGCGTTGCAGGTGATCGGCTCCTGCGCGGTCTCGAGCGCCACGGTCTTGGTCATGCCGACCACCCCGTGCTTTGCCGCCACATAGGCCGCCTTGAAGGGCGAGGCGGTCAGGCCATGGGCCGACGCGATGTTGATGACCCGCCCCCAGCCCGCTGCCCGCATGAGGGGCAGGGCCGCCGCCGTGGTGTGAAACGCCGAGTTCATGTTGATCGCGATGATCGCATCCCACTTGTCCGCCGGAAACTCGTCGATCGGGGCCACATGCTGGATGCCCGCATTGTTCACGAGGATGTCGCATTTGCCCGCGGTCTCGATCAGCGCACGGCACTCGTCGCCTTTGGACATGTCGGCCTTGATGTAGCGGGCACAGGTTCCGGTCTCTGCCGCGATCTCATCGGCCAGGGCGTGGTCCGCGTCGCGGTCAGTGAAGCTGTTGAGCACCACATCCGCGCCCGCGCGCGCAAGCTCCCATGCGACACCAAGGCCAATGCCCGAATTCGACCCGGTGATGATGGCGGTTTTTCCTTTGAGCGACATGGTGCGGCTCCCCTTGATTCTCGGCAAACATTCTGCAGCTGCAAAGGTAACGACGCAGATGCAGAATGACAAAGGTCTTGGCACCGCGCCCGGCGTCCTGCGGCCATGGCCGTGATCGGCGGGCAGGTGGTCGCCGGCGGGGCTCAAAAGCCTTTGGAACTTGATCCGGATCGCGTTGGCACAGGCCCGGGGGGAGGCCCGTCATTCGCTGCGCATTTTTGAGGCACCGCCTCTCAACCCCAACAATGTGAACCAAAAAAAACGCCCGCACGAAGCGGGCGTTAAGTCATTGAGGCAGGTTTCATACAGGCAAGAAACCTATCGAGCAGTGACCCTGTTATAGGCAATCGCCTGCGCGCATCCAAGGGAAAAGTTTGCAGCCCCCATGCGGCATCGCTACGGTTCGAAACAAACCACACGTTGAGATGGGGATCAGGGCAGGTCATGAAACGGTTTGGCGCGACAAAACGACTGGGGGCGCTGCTCTGCGGCTGTGTGATCACATGGGCCGGAGGGGCCTGGGCAGAGCCCGCTCATGGCATCGCTATGTATGGCGACCCGGCGCTTCCACCGGATTTTGTGTCTCTGCCCTACGCCAACCCGGACGCGCCCAAGGGGGGCCGGATCGTCACGGGCGAGGTTGGCGGCTTTGACAGCCTCAACCCGCATATCCGCAAGGGGCGGGTTCCGTGGCAACTGCGTTTTCTGGCCTACGAGAGCCTGATGGGCCGGTCCTATGACGAGCCCTTCACCCTTTACGGACTTCTGGCCGAATCGGTGGAGGCGGATCCGGACGGGCTCTGGGTCGAATACACCCTGCGGCCCGAGGCGCGATTCTCTGACGGCAGCCCGGTGACGGTCGAGGACGTGTTGTGGTCCTACGAGACACTCGGGACAGTCGGCCATCCCCGTTACCTGGGCGCATGGACCCAGGTGGCCTCGGCCGAAGCCGTGGGCGAGCGCAGCCTGCGCTTCACCTTTGTCGAGCCAAACCGGGAGCTTGCGCTGATCATGGGCATGCGCCCGGTGCTGAAGAAAGCGCAATGGGAGGGCAAGGATTTCGCCGAATCCGGTCTCGACGAGATCCCGATCACCAGCGCGCCCTATGTGATCGACAGTTTTGAGCCCGGACGCTTCCTGACCCTGCGGCGCGACCCGGACTATTGGGGCGCGGATGTGCCTTACCGCAGGGGGACCCAGAACCTCGACGAGATCCGGATGGAGTTCTTTGGCGATGCGGGCGTGATGTTCGAGGCCTTCAAGGGCGGTCTGATCACCACGATCCGCGAGACCAATGCTGCGAAATGGGACCAGCAATACGATTTCCCGGCCATCCAGTCGGGCGAGATGGTGAAATCGATCATCCCCCATGAGCGTCCCTCGGGCATCATCGGGTTCGCCATGAACACCCGCGACGGGGATTTCGCCGATTGGCGCGTGCGCTCGGCGATGATCCACGCCTTCAATTTCGAGCTGATGAACAACACGCTCAACGGGGGGGAGGAGCCGCGCGCGACCTCCTATTTCTCGAACTCCGTGCTTGGCATGCGCGACGGCCCGGCGGAGGGGCGCGTGGCCGAGCTGTTGGCGCCCTTTGCCGAGACGCTGATCCCCGGCACGCTGGAGGGCTACAACCTGCCGGTCTCAGACGGCTCCGAGGCGAACCGGCGCAACATCCGCAAGGCTCTGCGCCTGATGGAGGAGGCAGGGTACACGATCGAGGAAGGGGTCATGACGCGCCCGGATGGTACGCCCATGACCTTCGAGATCCTCGTTTCGCAGGGCAGTTCCGAAGTGCAGTCGATGATCAACATCTACGCCAAGGCGCTGGAACGTCTGGGGATCGAGATCACCACCGCCACCGTGGACAGCGCCCAGTATCGCGAGCGCACGGATTCCTATGATTTCGACATGACCTATTACCGGCGTGGCCTGTCCCTGAGCCCGGGGAATGAACAGCGGCTCTATTGGGGCGCGGACGGGGTCGAAACGCCGGGCACGCGCAACTGGATGGGGATCGCGGACCCTGCGGTCGAGGCGATGATCGACGCCATGCTGAGCTCGGCCAGCCACGAGGAGTATGTGGCTGCCGTGCGCGCGCTGGACCGGGTGCTGACCGCCGGGCGCTATGTGATCCCGATCTGGTACAGCCCGGTCTCGCGCATCGCCCATGACGCGGATCTCACCTATCCCGAGACCCTGCCGGCTTATGGGGATTTCATCGGGTTCCAGCCGGATGTGTGGTGGTCGAAATCGGCGGGCAATTGACCCGCCGCGCCAAAGGTCAGATCGACTTGATCCAGGCCTGTTCGCGCACCTTTTTCGGATCGGTATCCGGATAGACCAGACCGGCCGAGATCACGAGCTTGGCCGCATCCTCGACCGACATGTCGAGCACCTTCACGTCCCGTTTGGGCACGAAAAGCAGAAAGCCCGAGGTCGGGTTCGGCGTTGTCGGCAGAAAGACCGAGATCATCTCATCCTCGCCCTTGGCCGCGATCTCCCCCTTGGCGGAGGTCGAGATGAAGGCAATCGCCCAGATATTCCGGCGCGGATACTCCACGAGGCAGGCCTTGTCGAACGAGGTGCTGCCCGAGGCGAGCACGGTCTCGGCGATCTGTTTCATCCCGCCATAGACCGAGCGGACCACGGGCATCTGCGTGACCACGCCTTCGGTCCAGCGGATCACCGACCGGCCCAGCAGGCCCTTGGCCAGCCAGCCGACGGTCAGCGTGAAGAGCAGGAAGAACACCACGCCCACGCCGCGGATATCGACGGTGACGTCGAAATACTCCTTGATCAGCAGGACCGGGTTGTAGCGCGCGGGCACAAAGGGCAGCACCCAACTGTCGATCAGGCCGACCACGGACCAGACCAGCCAGACCGTCACCGCGATCGGCGCGATCACGATCAGTCCCGTCAGGAAGTTCGCGCGCAGCCGGGCAAAGATGCCGCGTTTCGGCACTTGGCGTGGATCGGGATCGAGTTTCACGGGCACCAGCTCTCACGGGGTCGGTCGGGTTGTATCTAGGCGGCAGAGGGGGCGCGCACAAGCGCACACTGCCCAGTCTTTGCCCACGTCGCGACGTTGAGCCGCTTTTCAGTCCATCGCGACCAAAGCGGAGGCAATCTCTGCCCCGAGCCGAGCGTTGTTGCGCACCAATGCGATATTCGCCGTCAGGGACCGGCCCTCGGTCGCCTCAAAGATCCGACCGAGCAGGAAGGGCGTGACATCCTTGGCGGCGATGCTCTGGGCTTCGGCCTCGGACAGCGCGGTCTCGATCACCGGCAGGATCTGATCCTCGGGCAGGGCGTCCGCCGCGGGGACCGGGTTCGCGATCAGGTGACCGCCCTTGAGCCCCAGCGCCCGGCGCGCCGCGATGCAGGCGGCGATCTCGGCGGCACCGTCCACGCGCAGAGGGGCGGGCAGGGTGCTCTCGCGCATCCAGAAGGCCGGGAAGCTGTCCGTTCCGTTGCAGAGCACCGGCACCCCGAGGCTTTCCAAGAGCTCAAGCGTCTTGGGCAGATCGAGGATGGCCTTGGCCCCGGCGGCCACCACGGCCACGGGCGTGCGCGCCAACTCGTAAAGATCCGCCGAGACGTCAAAGCTCGTCTCCGCCCCGCGATGCACGCCGCCAATCCCGCCCGTGGCAAAGACCGCGATCCCGGCCATCTCGGCGGCGATCATGGTCGACGCGACCGTGGTCGCACCGGTCCGCCCAGTGGCCACCGCATAGGCCAGATCCGCGCGGCTGAGCTTGAGGACATCCTCGGCCTGCGCCAGGGTCGACAGCTCGGCCTCGGTCAGCCCCACATGGAGCTGGCCCTCCAGAACGGCAATGGTCGCGGGCACGGCCCCGGCGGCGCGGATATCCGCCTCGACCTGCTGCGCGGTCTCGAGGTTCTGGGGATAGGGCATGCCATGGGTGATGATGGTGGACTCGAGCGCCACCATGGGGCGCCCTTCGGCCCGGGCCTCGGCAACCTCGGGAGCGTAGCGGGGGGTCATTCGGTGTCTGTCTCCGATTGCGAGATATAGCGCGCCGCGGCGTCCACGGCGGCGGCAAGGGCGGTTTCGGGGTCGGCCCCGGCGATTTCGGCGGCCATGTGACCGGCCATGAAAGTGTCGCCCGCGCCCGTCACCCGGCGCACGGGCACGGGGGGCGGAGCGACGGTGAAGGAGTGGCGCGCAGAGGCATCCGTTGCGGGGTTCGCGCCGTCGGTGATCACCACCCGGTGCGCCCCCATCCCCAGCAGGATCGACGCCGCCTGCTGTGTCGTCTGGCTGGGATGATCCGAGATCAGGTTGGCCTCGATCAGGTTCACATGGAGCGTTGCGTCCGAGGCCGACAGGAACGGCAGCAGCCGTTTGGCCTTGCCCGGCGACGCTGGCGCGACCCGTAGATCCGCCCGGGCAAAGAGCGGGCTATGGGCAATCTCGTTCAGCATCTCATCGGTGAGGTTCCCGTCCAGCGCCACCATCCCGCGCCAAGGCTGTTCAGCCGAGCCAAGACGGCCATCGGCCAGTGGGGTGAGGATCGCATCCCCGGCATCCTCCAGCGAATGGGCATCGGCAATCGCCGCGATCAGCCCGTTGCTGCCCTCAATCGCCATGTAGCGATCCGTGGGCCGGTCGCTGCGATAGACATGTTCGGTGACCATGCCCATGGCGGCGGCCCGTCCCAGAAGCTCATCGCCTTCGGCATCCGTGCCCACCGCCGACAGGAGCGCAGGCAGCAGCTCAAAGCGGCAAAGCGTCATGGCAATGTTCATCGCCACGCCCCCCGGCACCCGCCGGATCAGACCCGGGACGTCATAGCCGGATTTCATCTTGATGGGGGCATGGCCGACCGTGTCCCACAGGACCGCGCCAATGCAGAGAACGTCAGGAGAATGTGCCATGGCCAAGCTGTTTCACACCGCGCGGGCCGGGTCCAGAGAGCAGATGCGCTCAGCCCCGGAGCGGGTAGCGATCCGGCTCTTCGAACATGTCCAAAGCTACGGTGCCCGCGGTGACCTTGACCGCATGTTCCGTACCCGAGGGAATGTCATAGCTCTCGCCGGGACCATAGCTGCGGGTTTCGCCGTTCATTGTCAGCGTGACCGAGCCTTCGAGGACACTGCCCCATTGGCCCTTGTGGCTGTGCGGGGGCAGTTCGACATCCTGATGAAACCGGAAAAACACCACCAAAGCCGTGTCCGAACGCACCACATTGGTGGTGACAACGCTGTCGGGAAAAGGCAAATCGAGGCTCGGCAGATCGTCCAGAAAAGAGGGCAGGGGCATTGGGTGTCCTTTGCATTCGGGCCGGGATGGCCATGGTGCAGGATCACCCGAAGCAGGCAGGGGTTGCAATCCCGCGCGGACCGCCGTACACGACGCGCACTTCACAGGAGGGGCTGGGGCCCTTGAGGGAGACATCCTCAAGACGTCCGCCGGTTGAGCAACAGCTCTATGGCCCCTCTCAGGCGCAAACCGGAAAGGAACTTTGGAATGGCGCTTCCCGATTTCACAATTCGCCAGCTGCTCGAGGCAGGTGTGCACTTTGGTCACCAGACCCAGCGTTGGAACCCCCGCATGGGCCCGTATATCTACGGCGACCGCAACGGGATCCACATCCTCGACCTGACGCAGACCGTCCCCATGCTGGACCAGGCGCTGCAAGCCGTGCGCGACACCGTCGCCAAGGGCGGTCGTGTTCTCTTCGTTGGCACCAAGCGTCAGGCCCAGAAGCCGATCGCCGAAGCCGCAGAGCGCTGCGCGCAGTATTACATGAACCACCGCTGGCTGGGTGGCACGCTGACCAACTGGAAAACCGTGTCCAACTCCATCGGGCGTCTCAAGTCGATCGACGAGGCCATGGAATCGGGCTTCGAAGGTCTGACCAAGAAAGAGCGCCTCGGCATGGAGCGTGACCAGGGCAAGCTGCAGGCCTCCCTGGGCGGGATCCGCGAAATGGGCGGCGTGCCGGATCTGATCTTCGTCATCGACGTCAAGAAAGAAGACCTGGCGATTGCCGAAGCCAACAAGCTGGGCATTCCGGTTGTGGCGGTCGTGGACACGAACTGCTCCCCCGATGGTGTGGATTACGTGATCCCGGGCAACGATGACGCGGCCCGTGCCATCGCGCTCTATTGTGACCTCGTGGCCCGCGCGGCGCTGGACGGCATGTCCGCACAGCTTGGGGCCGCCGGCGTCGATCTCGGCGAGCTCGAAGAGGGCAGCGTCGAAGAGGCGATTGCCGAAGAGCCCGCAGCCGCCGAAGGCTGAACGGACGGGGCCTCGCCCCTGTCACATCACTGACATGCGGACCGGGCACATCCCGGTCCGACCCGTTGATCAATTTCAGGAGAAACCAAAATGGCGATCACCGCTGCATTGGTAAAAGAGCTGCGCGACAAGACCGGCGCCGGCATGATGGACGCGAAGAAAGCGCTGACCGAAAACGACGGCGACATGGAAGCGGCCGTCGACTGGCTACGCACCAAGGGTCTGGCAAAGGCCGCCAAGAAGTCCGGCCGCACCGCGGCAGAGGGCCTCGTGGCCGTCGCTGTTGACGGCGGCACCGCCGTCGCGCTCGAAGTGAACGCGGAAACCGACTTTGTCGCCAAGAACGCCGAGTTCCAGGGCATGGTGTCGAGCTTTGCTCAGGCCGCTCTGACCGTGGACAGCGTCGAGGCGCTGAAAGCGGCCTCCGTCGAAGGCGGCACCGTCGAAGAGGTCCTGACCTCGAAGATCGCCACCATCGGCGAGAACATGTCTGTGCGCCGCATGGCCAAGGTCACCGGCGAGAGCGTCGTGAGCTATGTCCACAACCCGGCCACCGAAGGCATGGGCAAGATCGGCGTGCTGGTCGCGCTGAACGGCGCCGATAACGGCATCGGCAAGCAGATCGCCATGCACGTGGCTGCGGCCAACCCGGCCTCCCTCGGCGAGGCGGATCTCGACCCGGCCCTGCTGGAGCGTGAAAAGAACGTTCTGACCGAGCAGGCCCGCGAATCCGGCAAGCCCGAGCAGGTCATCGAGAAGATGATCATCGGCCGCATGAAGAAGTTCCTCTCCGAGGTGACCCTTCTGGGTCAGGCCTTCGTGGTGAACCCGGACCTGACCGTCGAAGCGGCGGCAAAGGAAGCCGGCGTGGAAGTGACCGGTTTCGTGCGCCTCGAAGTGGGCGAGGGGATCGAGAAAGAAGAAGAAGACTTCGCCGCCGAAGTGGCCAAGATGAACGCCTGATCCAGGCCATCATCAGAAGATCGAGGAGGGGACCCGTTGCGGTCCCCTTTTTCATGGCGCAGGTACGCTGCCGAGGGTGCGCTGACGTTTCAGATCCGGGGTAAAGATGTCGGCTGAGCGGAGTTGATCAATATTCTCCCCCCAGCCGACGTGTCTTCAGGTGACGAATAAATAACTGCCGCCACTCCTAGGACGTGCTCCATGGCCTAAAGCCACCACTCACGGAACATCACGACACTGCCACCAACGGTTCTGTGACGAAAGTGTGGAAAACCTTACCTATTGGTCAAATTCATAGAATTGATCTATCTGAGCGTGAAGATCTGGTTTTGAACAGAAGCCTTTAGCACGGCCTGCGCCGTGGTTTGCGCGTTCATCGCTTCGCGCGCGAGGCGCAAGTGTTTTTCGACTGTTGCCTGTTTTCGGTCTATTAACAGACAGATTTCCGGGATTGTCTTGCCCTGCGCAACCCACTCCAGCACTTCTCGTTGACGCTTGGTCAGGCGATTCGAGTCCCGCGCCGGAAGCTTTGTGACAGTCAGGTGCATGACGCGATTCATCAAAATGATCTCTGGGCCATGCGCGTCCCAGATCGCGTCGAGATCATCCTGGGACTGGCCAGACGCACCGGTCAGGCTGATCGCGCCGATCCCACGATGGGACAGATTGCGGAAGCTGATCGTGTACCCGGCGGTGATGCCGAATTCGCGGTTGAGGCTCTGGATCGGCGAGGCCGGGCTGCCGTTCATCTCGGCGATGTCATGTCCGGCGATTTCGCGCCAGCTGAGGGCGCCATCACTGGCTTCGGCCCACTGGATCACCGGGTCCGCGCGCAAGAGATCCTCGGCGAGATACCGGTCCAGATAGTCCGGGTCGTGGTTGCTCAGGATCAGGGCATCCTGTCGTTCTCCGAAGGCGGCCGAATTGGCCAGCCGCGAATATCCGTACAGCAATCGGTCAAATCCAAACGCCCCCATCTGCGCGCAGTGCTGTGTCCACACAGCGTCGACAGAGGTCGCAGACACCAATTTTTGCAGGTGATCGAGCGTCAAGTGACCTCCTTTCGCAGATGCGAAACCAACCCGTCCAGGGCCAACTCATAGCCCTTGGCGCCAAAACCGCAGATCAGGCCAAGCGCCACCGGTGACAGGTAGGAGGTATGCCGAAAGCTCTCGCGCGCATGGATGTTCGACAGATGCACCTCGATACAGGGCAGCGATACGGAGGCCACTGCATCCATCAGCGCGATGGATGTATGGGTGTAGGCCCCGGCATTGATGATCAACCCCGCACTCCGCGTGCGGGCCTCGTGGACCTGATCCACAAGCGTGCCTTCGTGATTGCTCTGGTGAAAGGCGATGGACACATCCAGCGCCGCGGCCTTGGCGACGCACATCGCCTCGACATCCGCGAGCGTGGTCGACCCATAGACCTCGGGCTGGCGGGTTCCCAAAAGGTTGAGGTTTGGGCCATTGAGAATCGTGATGTGCATAGCTCGTCCGGGGTCCAGGCGCGAATTCAGTCTTAACCTGTTAACAGACTTCCTCGCCAAGTCGAAGTTTTTTGCTGCGCGGCCAGAGGGATACTGCCGAACACGGTGGTCCGCGCCCCCTTGTGGAGCGCTCGGACGAATGTCACTCTGCGCGCGGGAGACGCGGGAGCGTCCAAGGGGAGGATGAAGATGGGCGCGGTTCTGGGCTGTATCGCTGACGATTTCACGGGCGCAACGGATCTGGCGGGGCTGCTCGCGCGCAGCGGGGCAGCCGTCAGTCTGCGGATCGGGGTGCCCGATGCCAGCGAGGCGGAAACGGCCGCTGAGTTCGAGGTGATCGCCCTGAAATGCCGGACGGCCCCCGTGGATGACGCCATTGCCAGTTGCCGCGCGGCGTTGGGCTGGCTGCAGCACGCTGGCGCGTCGCGGTTCTTCTGGAAATATTGCTCCACCTTCGATTCAACGCCCGAGGGCAATATCGGCCCCGTGGCCGAGGCGCTGATGGGGGATCTCGGCGCGACCCAGACCATCTATTGCCCCGCATTTCCCGAGAATGGGCGCTCGATCTTCATGGGGAACCTGTTTGTGGGGCAGCAACCGCTCCATGAAAGCCCGATGAAGGACCATCCCCTGACGCCCATGCGGGATTCGAACCTCATGCGCCTGCTTGCGCCGCAAGTGCGGGGCGAAGTCGGCCTGATCGATCGTCTGACCGTGGCCAAGGGCCCCGAGGCCCTGCGCGCGGCTCTGGCACAGCGTGCCGCCGAAGGCGTCGCGCATGTGGTCGTGGATGCCGTGGCCGATGCAGATCTCGCGATCATTGCCGAGGCATGTCAGGACATGCCGCTTTTGACCGGCGGCAGTGCCGTCGCGCAACCGCTTCCCGCGCTCTATGCCAAGGGGCAGGGGGCGCCGCAGCGCGGGTCCGCGCCGTCCGTCCCGGACGGCGCCCTTGTCCTCTCGGGCAGCTGCTCGCAAATGACGCGCGCGCAGGTGGCCGCCTATCTCGGTCAAGCGCCGGGCTTCAAACTCGATCCACTGCAGCTTGCGAGGTCCGGCCATGGCGCGGCCCTCGACTGGCTCAAGGCACAATCCGCATCCGCGAACCCGCTGATCTATGCCACCGCCGAACCACAGGAGGTTCGCCGCGCCCAGTCCGAGCTCGGTGTGGCCGCTGCTGGCGCGGTGGTCGAGGACGCGCTTGCCGCTCTTTCCGTCGCCGCGCGCGATCTTGGAATCCGCCGCTTCGTTGTTGCCGGTGGCGAAACCTCCGGCGCGGTTGCCAGTGCGCTTGGCGTCACCCGTCTCGATATCCGCGATGAAATCGCGCCAGGCGTGCCCTGGTGCTTTGCCAAAAGCAACGGATCCGACATCGCCATCACCCTGAAATCCGGCAATTTCGGCGCCGAGAGTTTCTTTGCCGATGCCCTCGCGCAGCTGGACGCCGCATGAGCACCGAGGCCACTCTGCGGGAGCAACTTTGCCTGCTGGCGAAATCCATGTTCGACCGCGGCCTGACCGGCGGCAGCACCGGAAACATCTCGGCCCGCACCGAGGATGGCGGACTTCTGGTCTCGCCCACGGGTACAAGCTTCGGGCGGCTCGACCCCGGTCGTCTCAGCCGGTTCGACGGGCAGGGGCGGCTGATCTCGGGCGATAAGCCCACCAAGGAAATGCCATTGCATACAGCGTTTTACGATACGCGCAGCACCGCAGGCGCCGTGGTACATCTGCATTCCTGTCATTCGGTCGCGCTCTCCATGATGCCCGACGTGGACCCGGACAACTTCCTGCCGCCGCTGACACCCTATGGCATCATGAAACTCGGCAAAGTGAAACTCCTGCCGCTGTTCCTGCCAGGGGATCCGGCCATGGGGGATGCGGTGCGCGGGCTTGCTGGCAAGCGCAGCGCGGTCATGCTCGCCAATCACGGGCCCGTTGTGGCCGGCAAGGATATCGAGGCGGCCTGCAATGCCATAGAAGAGCTTGAGGCCACAGCCCAGCTCGCCATGATGACCCGCGGCCTCAACCCGCGCGCCTTGACGCCGGAACAGATCACCGATGTCGTCACGCGCTTTGATGTGGAATGGGATGCATGAAATTTTCGGCCAATCTAGGGTTTCTCTGGACCAACAATACATTACCGGAGGCAATTCACGCTGCGCATAAGGCTGGATTTCAGGCTGTGGAGTGCCATTGGCCCTATGATACGGACCCGTCCTTGGTCAGGACCGCACTGCAAGAGACCGGCCTGAGGATGTTCGGTCTGAACACCCGGCGCGGCGATGTCGCTGGCGGCGAGAACGGCCTGTCGGCGCTCGTGGGACGCGAGACGGAGGCGCGCGCGGCCATTGATGAGGCCGTGACATACGCAACGCAGATCGAGGCGGGCGCGATCCATGTCATGGCCGGGTTTGCCGAAGGTCCCGAGGCGCATCGGTGTTTCGTCGAAAACCTGAGATATGCGTGCCGCGCCGCGTCCGAGGCTGGGATCACCATTCTGATCGAACCTCTGAACCGCTATGATGCGCCGGGTTATTTCCTGCAAACCACGGCCCAAGCGTCTGACATCATTTCTGAGATTGATCTGCCAAACCTCAAGCTGATGTTCGACTGCTACCATGTGCAACTCATGGAGGGCGACATCACGCACAAACTCGGCGCGCTGCAGGACATCATCGGGCATATCCAATTCGCCAGCGTCCCGGATCGCGGCACGCCGGACCATGGCGAGCTTAACTACGCCCATGTCTTCGCTGAAATCGATCGGCTCGGATGGGACATGCCGCTGGGCGCGGAGTACAAGCCTCAGGGCGCAACCGAGGACAGCCTTGGGTGGATGAACAAGCTTGGGCGGCCATAGGCGCAGCACAAATTGCGACGAGCGGGTGCTGTAAGGCGTTGTAATTCAACAGCTATAAGCGCTGACGCCGCCCAACCTGATCACCCGTATATTTACATAATACGGATTACAGGACTCTTGTATGCCCAGATAAGGCCTCATGACCCATAGCTCCCGCCGTAAAACGCGACCTCAGGCCATGGACGTGACCCAGAGGATGCTCGCATCCTCCTCGCTGGTCGAGATCACGTTATGCCCCATGGAGGCGTCGTAATACGCACTGTCGCCCCGGCGCATATCCACGGGCTCGTAGAATTCGGTGATCAGCCGGATCGCGCCGGTCAGCACATAGAGAAACTCTTCGCCGTCATGGCGCACCCAGCCGTCGAACTCGTCGAAGCTGCGCGCCCGTACTCGTGCCCGGTATGGCAGCATGTTCTTCTTTGTCAGGCTCACCGCCAGAAGCTCATGTTCATAGGTCGCCGTGGGATGCGGCTCACCATCTTCGCGGCGCGTGACGGACATGCGGCCATTCACCTGCGCCTTGCGCGGCGGTGTGAAAAGCTGCGGAACGGAAATCTCGAGCCCATCGGCCAGCTTCTTGAGCGCCTCATAGGTCGGCGACATCTGCCCGTTCTCGATTTTCGAGAGCGTCGAGCGCGCCAATCCGGCCTGTCCAGCGGCCTGTTCCAGCGTCCAGTTCCGCGCCTTGCGCAATTCGCGCACGCGCACGCCGAGATTGAGCGGTTCCACCGGCGTGCTATCGCCGCTTTCGCGGGCCAAACGGATCAGACTGGGTTCGGTATCGGGCTTGGTCATGGGCGCATTGTCCGGAATTGCGCGGCGACTTGCAACCGCCCGGCGCGCAGCCTAGCACCGATGACATGAGTTCCACGCCCCAGATCGACCCGCTCGCACCCTGCCCTGCGCCGTTCAACCTCGCGGCCTATGTGCTCGATCCGACGGTAGCCCCCGGCGCGAAACACGCGTTGGAGCTCTGGTCTGCGACGGGTGTGGAGCGGTGGAGCTATGACCGGTTGCGGGCTGCTGTGGCCGACACCGCGCAGGCACTGCGCGCGGCCGGGTGCGTGCCGCAGGACAAGATCCTCATGCGCATCGGTAACACGGTGGCCTTTCCCATCGTCTTTCTGGCCTGTCTCGCAGCGGATCTGGTGCCCGTGCCGACCTCGGCGGCGCTGACACAAGAAGAGATCGACTGGATCGCAGAGGATCTGAACCCGGCGCTCTGCATCTGGGATGGTGAGACAACCAAACCTCGGGGCATGCCCGCGCTCCTCTCCGAGGACCTGAGAAACGGCGCGCAAGGGTCAGATTTTCAACCTGTTTTCGGGGATCCGAACCGGCTGGGCTATGTCGTTTACACCTCGGGCAGTTCCGGTCGCCCGCGGGCCGTGGCCCATGCCCACAGGGCGATCTGGGCGCGGCGGATGATGTGGCAGGGTTGGTACGGGATGGGCCCCGAGGACCGCATCCTCCATGCCGGGGCGTTCAACTGGACCTATACGCTGGGCGTCGGCCTGATGGATCCCTGGGCCATGGGGGCAACCGCCCTCATCCCGGCAGCAGGGACAGACACCAGCGCCCTGCCCGCTCTCTTGCGCCAGAGCGACGCGACGATTTTCGCTGCCGCACCGGGGGTTTATCGCCAGATGCTGCGGGCGGACAGCTTTCCGGCCCTGCCCAGACTGCGCCATGGCCTCTCTGCGGGCGAAGCCCTGCCGCAGGCCAGCCGCGAGTTGTGGCACGCCAAGACCGGAACGGAGATTTACGAAGCCCTGGGCATGTCCGAATGCTCCACCTTCGTGTCCGGCGCGCCGGGACGACAGGCGCCCGCGGGTGCTGCGGGCTTTGCTCAGCCCGGACGCCGGATCACCACCCTTGGCGCAGACGGCACGCCCACCCTGGGTCAGCCCGGGCGGCTCGGCATCCATCGCAGCGATCCGGGGCTGATGCTGGGATATCTGGAGGCCGGAACGCCCAAGCTGCCCCTGTCCGGGGAGTGGTTCGACACCGGCGACATGGTCGAAATCGATGCGGACGGCGCCCTGCGCTATCTCGGGCGCGGCGATGACATGATGAACGCGGGCGGCTACCGGGTCTCTCCCCTGGAGGTCGAACGAGCCTTTCAGGGGATGGCAGGCATGTCCGAGACCGCCGCGGTCGAGGTTGAGATCAAACCGGATGTGACGGTGATCGCGCTCTTTTACGCAGGCCCTGCCCCGCTGCCCGAGGCCGATCTGCGCGCGGAGGCCGCGCAACACCTGGCGGTTTACAAGCAACCGCGGCTTTACATTCACCGGGAAACGCTGCCCAAGGGGGGCAATGGTAAACTGAACCGCCGCGCCCTGCGGGCGGGTTTCGAGGCCCCACATGATCAAGCTTGATATCCTGTCCGACCCGATCTGCCCTTGGTGCTACATCGGCAAAAGCTATCTCGACCGCGCGATGGCCGAAGCGCCGGACCACCCCTTCACCATCGAATGGCATCCGTTTCAGCTGAACCCAGACATGCCGCGCAGGGGGATGGAGCGGCGCACCTATCTTGAGGCGAAGTTTGGCGGACCGGACGGTGCCGCCGAGGTGTATGGCCGGATCGAGGAGACCGCCAAGCAAGCCGGGCTCGACATCGATTTCGCCGCGATTAAGCGGACGCCGAACACCCTGGACGCGCACCGCCTGATCCACTGGGCCGGGCTCGAAGGGCGGCAGATCGCCATGGTCTCGCGCCTGTTCACGGCCTATTTCCGCGAAGGGCTCGACATTGGCGATCTGGACGTGCTCTGCGCCCTCGCCGAAGAGATCGGACTCGATGCGGCCGTGACGCGGACCCTGCTGGAGGGGGATGCGGATGCCGAGGATATCCGCGCCCGCGACGCCCATGCCCGGCAGCGCGGCGTCTCAGGCGTGCCGACCTTCGTTCTGGCCAACCAGCATGTGCTGAACGGCGCGCAACCCCCTGAACTCTGGACCAAAGTCATAGACGAGCTGAAGGCGCAGATCCAGGCGGCCCAGGACTAGATCCGCGCAATCCGACGCAGCATATGGCGCGGCGCGATCAGGCGTGTTAGCGATCCGGGAATCCACCGGAGCCTGAAATGCCCCCGCCCCGCCTGTCCCAGCCGGAGTTCATCGCCCTTATGGCGATGCTCTTTGCGACGATCGCGTTTTCCATCGACGCCATGCTGCCCGCCCTGCCCGAGATCGCGGCAGAGCTGACGCCCGAGGATGTGAACCGCGCGCAATTGATCGTCACCTCCTTTGTCTTCGGCATGGGGTTCGGCACATTGCTGGCCGGACCGCTCTCGGACAGTTTCGGGCGCAAGCCGGTGATCGTAGCCGGCGCGATCCTCTATTGTGCGGCGGCGGCATTGGCCTGGGCGGCGCAATCGCTGGAGCTCGCGCTGATTGCCCGGGTGGTTCAGGGCATCGGGGCGGCGGGGCCGAGGGTCGTGGCCATCGCCATGGTGCGCGATCTCTATGTCGGGCGGCATATGGCGCGGATCATGTCGCTGGTCTTTCTGATCTTCGCCCTGGTGCCTGCCATCGCGCCGAGCCTGGGCGCGCTGATCATCCATTTTGCCGGGTGGCGAGCGATTTTTGCGGCCTTTATCGGCTTTGCGGTCTTCTCGGTGGGCTGGATGATGATCCGCCAGGCCGAGACCCTGCCCGTGGCCGCGCGCAGGCCCCTCTCCATGCGGAGCGTTGCGGGCAATGTCGCCGAGGTGCTGCGCGACCGCGTCGTGCGCCTGTCGATCCTCGCGCAGACCATGTCCTTTGCCACGCTCTTTGCGACCCTGTCCTCGACACAGCCGGTCTTTGACGTGACCTTCAATCAGGCCGAGACCTTCCATCTGTGGTTTGCCGCCATCGCCGTTCTGGCCTCCAGCGCCAGTGCCATCAACGCGCGCCTCGTGGTGCGGCTGGGCATGCGCCGGATGGTGCGCGCGGTGCTGACGGGACAGATCCTGATCTCGGCGGTATTCCTGCTGGTGAGCTGGGTCGGCTGGCCCGAAGCGCTGCATCTCTGGGCCTATTTCCTCTGGGTGACGAGCGTGTTCTTCATGGCGGGCATGACGCTGGGCAATCTCAACGCCATCGCGATGGAGCCCATGGGCCATATCGCGGGCACGGCGGCCTCGGTGGTCGGATCGCTCTCGACCATGGGGTCGGTCTTGCTGGCGGTGCCCATCGGGTTGTTGTTCAACGGCACGCCTATCCCCGGGGTCGCCGGGGTGCTTGTGCTCTGCATCGGCGCGCTCTGGGTGATGAAAATCCTCGGCTCGCGCGGTGAGGCGCCCGCCTGAGCACAGGGGACCCCACACATGCGGAGCGCACTTTCGCTGCAATGCCGCATCCGCCCGATCCAGCCGCGCCTGCGCTTGAAATCGCGCTGGAAACTCGACACTCTCAAGGCCACAGATATGTCTATCGGTCAGGATGATCCCATGATGAAATCGACGGCTTTGGCCCTTGTCGCAGCCCTTGGCCTCAGCGTTCCGGCGCAGGCGGACCCGACCATCGGGTTTGGCTTCACCATGGCCTTTTCGGGCGGCGAGCCGAATGCGGGCGTGGGCGTGCGCCTGTTCTCGGATGACGAGCAGGACAGCACGGTCGGCAGCCTCGGGGTCGATTACATGTTCCGCACCCGTGTCTTCCGCCCGACGGTCGGGATCGCCTATCTCGATGAGGATTACTATCTCGGGCTGGATCTTGGCTATGATTCCGCGCTCAACCTGCTCGATTTCGGGGTGAGCGGCGGGCTGGTGGACACCGAAAGCCCCCGCCGGCGCAGTGCCCCTGCGGGCGGTGACGATGGCGATGACGGCGGCGATGCCCTGCCCATTGATGGCGGCGGCGACCTGATCGACTAAGCCGACCCGGCCTGCCCGGTCTTCGCATCGGGGGGCACGCGGGCCATGGCCCGCGCAGCGACGCAGGTCAGCCCTTGGCGCTGGCGGCGGGTTTTGCCGCGCCCTTGGCCTGCGCCGCGAGATCCCGCGCGATGGCGAAGGCGCCCTTGATCCGGTCACTTTCCTTGGCCCAGTCCCGACGCACCACGATCTTGTTGTCACGCACCTTGGCCAGCCCGCGCTGGTCCTGAATGAAGGTTACGAGTCCGGCCGGATTGGCGAACTTGTCATTGTGGAACTGCACTGTCGCACCCTTGGGCCCGCCATCCAGCTTGGCGATCCCGGCCTTCTTGCACATCGCCTTGATCCGCACGATCAGCAGCAGCGTGTTGACCTCGCGCGGCAGCTTGCCGAACCGGTCGATCAGCTCGGCGGCAAAGCCTTCGAGCTCGACCTTGGTGGTGAGTTGTGACAGCCGCCGGTAGAGCCCCAGCCGCACGTCGAGATCGGGCACAAAGGCCTCGGGGATCAGGACCGGTACGCCCAGATTGATCTGCGGCGCCCATTGACCATCCATATCCGACACGCCCTCCAGCTCACCGGATTTGATCTTGCCGATCGCCTCCTCAAGCATGGTCTGGTACAGCTCGTAGCCGACTTCGCGGAACTGGCCCGACTGCGCCTCACCCAGAAGGTTCCCTGCCCCGCGAATGTCGAGATCCTGGGACGCAAGCGTGAACCCCGCCCCCAGACTGTCGAGCGAGCCGAGCACCCGCAGCCGCTTTTCCGCGGCGGGCGTCAGTTTCTGGCGCGGTTTCGTGGTCAGATAGGCATAGGCGCGGGTTTTGGCCCGCCCCACCCGGCCCCGGATCTGGTAGAGCTGGCTCAGCCCGAACATATCGGCCCGGTGGATGATCATCGTATTGGCTGTCGGGATATCGAGGCCGGATTCCACGATGGTCGTGGCCAGCAGCACATCGTATTTCCCGTCATAGAACGCGTTCATCCGCTCATCGAGCTCGCCCGCTGCCATCTGGCCATGGGCGATGACAAAGCTCACCTCCGGGACGTGATCGCGCAGGAAGTCCTCGATTTCGGGGATGTCCTTGATGCGCGGCACCACGAAGAAGCTTTGGCCGCCCCGGTAATGCTCGCGCAAGAGCGCCTCGCGCAGGGTGACCGGATCGAATTCCGAGACATAGGTGCGGATCGAGAGCCGGTCCACGGGCGGCGTCCCGATGATCGACAGGTCCCGCACGCCCGACAGGCTGAGCTGCAGGGTGCGCGGGATCGGCGTCGCCGTCAGGGTCAGCACATGCACATCCGAGCGTAGCTCTTTCAGCCGCTCCTTATGGCCAACGCCAAAGCGTTGTTCCTCGTCGATGATCAAGAGGCCGAGATTGTGGAACCGGACATTCTTCGCCAAAAGCGCATGGGTCCCGACCACGATGTCGATGGACCCGGACCCGAGCCCCTTCTTCGTTTCCGAGGCGGACTTTGCGGGCACGAAGCGCGAGAGCGGACGCACCTCCAGCGGGAAGCCACGGAAGCGTTCGGCAAAGCTTTTGTAATGCTGCCGCGCCAGCAGTGTGGTGGGCGCGATCACCGCCACCTGCACCCCCGAGAGGGCCGCGATGAAGGCGGCGCGCATGGCCACCTCGGTCTTGCCGAAGCCCACGTCGCCGCAGATCAGCCGGTCCATGGGCGTGCCCGCCGCAAGATCGCTGACCACATCCTCGATGGCGCTGAGCTGGTCGTCAGTCTCGGTATAGGGGAAGCGGGCCGAAAACGCCTCCCACATATCCGGGGGCGGCTCGAGCATGGGCGCACGGCGCAGGGCGCGTTCGGCGGCGATGCGGATGAGCTTGTCCGCCATCTCGCGGATCCGCTCCTTGAGCTTGGCCTTCTTGGCCTGCCACGCGCCGCCGCCCAGCTTGTCCAGCAGGCCGATCTCCTGCCCGAAACGGCTGAGCAGTTCGATGTTTTCCACCGGCAGATAGAGCCGGTCGCCCCCGGCATATTCCAGCAGCAGGCATTCATGGGGCGCGCCCATGGCGGTGACGGTCTCAAGCCCTTTGAAACAGCCCACCCCGTGATCCACATGGACCACCAGATCCCCGGCGCTGAGGCTTGTCGCCTCCTGCAGGAAGTTCTCGGCCTTGCGTTTGCGCTTGGTGGTGCGGATCAGCCGGTCGCCCAGCACGTCCTGTTCCGAGATCACCGTCAGGCGTGTGCCCGCGGCGTCCTTGCCTTCGAACCCCTCATCCAGCGCCCAGACCAGCAGATGCACGCCCCCGGTCCCGGCGGGCACATCCGACAGCCGCCCGATCTCGGCCAGCCCGGCAACGCCCTGATCCTCCAACAGCCCGCGCAGACGTTCGCGCGCGCCCTCGGACCAGCTTGCGATGACCACCTGGCTCTCGCGGCGCTTGTCGGCGATATGGGCGGCGAGCGCCTCAAAGAGGCCGGTCGCCTCGCTCTGACGCTCCGGCGCGAAATTGCGCCCGATCCGTCCGCCCGCATCCGTGACCCCGGGCCCCGTGGCCGAGGGCAGCACGCTCAGCTGCAGCGTACGGCTCGTGGCGATCTGCGCGGCCTCATCCGCGGGCGGGATATAGAGCAACTCCGGTGGACAGGGTTTATAGACCGTGCCCATCTGCCCCTTCTGCGCCAGCGCGTGGCGCCGGGTTTCATACTGGTCCTGAATGCCTTCCCAACGGCTGAGATGCATCGCCTCGAATTGGTCATCGAGCAACAGGCTCGCCTCGGGCAGGTAGTCGAGCAGGGTCTCAAGCCGGGCGTGGAAGAAGGGCAGCCAATGCTCCATCCCCGCATGTTTGCGCCCCGCCGAGACCGCCTCGTAGAGCGGGTCATCCGTGCCCGCCGCGCCGAACTCGATCCGGTAGGATTGCCGGAACCGGGTGATCGCAGCCTCGTCGAGGATGATCTCCGAGACCGGCGCAAGCTCGATTGCGTCCAGTTTTTCCGTGGTGCGCTGGGTCGCGGGGTCAAACCGGCGCGCGCCGTCCAGTACATCGCCGAACAGATCGAGCCGCACAGGGCCCGGCTGGCCCGGCGGGAAGATGTCGATGATCCCGCCCCGGATCGCGTAATCGCCGGGCTCGGTCACCGTGGGCGCCTGGACAAACCCCATGCGGGTCAGGAACTCGCGCAACCCGCGCTCGTCGATCTGGCCCCCGACCTGCGCCGAGAAGCTTGCCTCCGCCAGCACTGCTCGGGCGGGCACGCGCTGGGTCACCGCGCTCAGCGTCGTCAGCAGGATGAACGGCCCCGGCATGCCATGGGCCAGCGCGGCCAGCGTCGCCATACGCGTGGCGCTGATCTCGGCATTGGGCGAGGAGCGGTCGAAGGGCAAACAATCCCATCCCGGAAACCGCAGCACCGGGATATGCGGGGCACTGACCGCGAGGGCGGCCGCCATGGCCGACATGCGCTTGTCGTCGCGGGCCACGAAGACCGCCTGCCCGCCCGCGCCCTGCGCCTCGCGCGCAACGATCTGCGCGTCGAAGCCTTCGGGCACGCCGGTAACGCGCAATCGTGTCGGAGAGGTTTGGGAGGTCATGGCGTGGAGGTACGTGCTTTGGGGCTGCTGTCAACCGCGGGTTCGGCCGCGTCCGGTGTGATGGCATATTGCCGGGGAGGTCCGGGGTCCTGTCCCGTGCCGGTTTCGGGGCGGTCAGTTGCCGAGGACGCCGACGCTCATGGTCTGCCAGATGCCCCAGAAGGCGGTGATGAAGATCGACACGATCCCCACCAGCTGGGTACAGAGCCGGTGCCGCTTGAGGCCGGCGACCAGATCGGGGCCCTCGGGCTGCTTGTCGAGGATCTCCTGCGCGGTGCGCTGGCTCAGCAGGGTGAGCAGGCAAAAGGGAAAGACCAGAAAGAACAGCGCCTGACACAGTTCGATCCAGTAGAAGAATCCCAGCAGAAAGAGCGCGGTGATCAGGAAGCCGCCAAGGGCCGTGGCCACAAGCCCGGTCCGACCGCTGAAGGCGAGATAGCGACGGGCCTGAATGCGGCTGATCGCGGTCAGATCGCGCCAGGTCTCCGGATCGTTGCGCCGCTGGGCGCGCTGCACCAGATCAAAGGGCACGCCCACGATGTAATGGCTCAGCATGGACCAGAACGCCGCAAGCACGATCCAGTACCACATGCTGGAAAACGAGCGGGCGTCGATGAGCTCGGAGATGGTGAGATGCAGGTCCAAGGGCACAATCCTGAAGGCGCGTGCGCGGACCATAGGCAGGTGCGCAGGGGAGTTCCAGCCTTGAGATACGGGCAATTTCGTGGCACCCAGATCAGAGTTACGAAAAGGCCCAACATGCGACCGACACAAGCCCCGTTTCCCCATTTCCGTCCCCGTCGGCTGCGCCGCACCCCTGCCCTGCGCAATCTGACGCGGCAGGCGGAGCTGACCGTGCATGACCTGATCTGGCCGATCTTTGTCAGCGAACCCGACGGGGCGGTGCCCGTGGCCTCGATGCCCGGGGTGAGCCGCGTGACGGTCGAGGGGGCCGTGCGCGCTGCCGAGCGGGCGGCGCGGCTCGGGATCCCGGCGATCTGCATCTTTCCCTATACGGATCCGGCCCTGAAGACCCTGCTCTGCGAAGAGGCCTGGAACCCCGAAAACCTCAGCAATCGCGCAATCCGGGCGATCAAGGCCGAGGTGCCCGAGATTGCCGTGATGACCGATGTGGCGCTTGACCCGTACAATATCAACGGCCATGACGGCATCGTCCGGGACGGCGTGATCGTGAATGACGAAAGCGTCGGCGCGCTGGTGAAGATGGCCGTGGCGCAGGCCGAGGCCGGGGCCGATATCCTCGGCCCCTCGGACATGATGGATGGCCGGATCGGCGCAATGCGTGCAGCGCTCGAGGCGTCGGGTCATACGGATGTGACGATCCTGAGCTATGCCGCGAAATACAGCTCTGGCTTTTACGGGCCTTTCCGCGATGCGGTGGGCGCGTCCGGGGCGCTGGTGGGCGACAAGAACACCTACCAGATGGATCCGGGCAATTCCGACGAGGCGCTGCGGATGATCGAACGCGACCTGGCCGAGGGCGCGGATATGGTCATGGTCAAACCGGGCATGCCCTATCTCGACATCTGCCGCCGGGTGAAGGACGCGTTCGGCGTGCCGACCTATGCCTATCAGGTCTCTGGCGAATACGCGATGATCCAGGCCGCGGTGGCCAATGGCTGGCTCGACCATGACAAGGTGATGTTTGAGTCGCTTCTGGCTTTCAAGCGCGCCGGGTGCGACGGGATCCTGACCTATTTCGCACCGACCGTGGCCGAGCGCCTCAACGGGATCGCATAAACCCGCCCGTTTTCCGCACGCAGCGGCCAATATGCAGGGATGTGAGGTGACAGACCGCACTCCCTCGTTTAAAACACGACATCAAGGGGCCATAGAGCCCCCAGCCACCAAACCGGCTGGATCCCGGCCATACAGGCAGCGCCGGCCCAGTCGACGTCATGAGAAAGAGCGAGCAGATGACACAGAAAATCACACGGCGCGGTGCCGTTTTGGGCGCAAGCCTTGGGGCACTTGTGGCCCTTGCGGGCTGCGCTTCGGTCGAGGGCAGCGCCCAGCGGGCCGCAACCATTGATCAGCGCGTGGATGCCGCGATGCTGTTTCTGGAATCGAGCGTGCCCGGAGCCGCCGATCTGGGGCGCAAGGCCTCCGGCGTGCTGGTGATGCCGCTGATCACCGAGGCCGGGTTCGGCGTGGGCGGGGCCTATGGCAAGGGCGCGCTGCGGATCAACGGCGCGACGATCGACTACTACCAGGGCACCCAGGCCAGCTTCGGCTTCCAGATCGGCGCACAGCAATACGCCCATGCGATCTTCTTCATGACCGAAGAAGCACTGCAGAAATTCCGCAATGGCAATGGGCTCACCGTGGGCGGCGATCTCGAGATCACCCTCGCAGATACGGGCGAGGCCATCAGCGCCGAAACCCTGACCGCGCGTGACCCGGTGGTTGGAATCATCTTCGGTCAGGCGGGCCTGATTGCGGGCGCATCCCTGAACGGGACGGTCTATAACCGCATCATCCCCTGATCCTCGGGGAGGTGACCGCCCCTCCGGGCGCGCCAAGGGAATGACCGGGCCCGTCCCGGGGTGGAAAGGGTGATATGGCGCGGCTCCTGAAATGGATGATGCGGATCCTGTTGGCCAGTCTCGCATGTGTCGGGATCGGCCTCGGGTTCACCTATTATTTCGCCTCCCGGTCGATCCCGGATTACGATGGCAGCTACGCGCTGCAAGGGGTGTCCGCGCCGGTCGAGATCGTGCGCGACACCCACAATGTTCCTCATATCTTTGGCCAGACCGATGCCGACAGCTATTTCGGTCTCGGCTTCGTCCATGCCCAGGATCGCCTGTGGCAGATGGTGATGATGCGCCGCACGGCGCAGGGACGGCTGTCCGAGCTCTTTGGCAGCCGCACCCTGCAGATCGACGACCTGCTGCGTCGGTTCGATTTCTACCGGCTCGCGCAATCCTCGGTCGATGCGCTCTCACCGGCGACGATCGAAGCGCTGGAGGCCTATGCAGCGGGGGTGAACGCCTGGATCGCCGAGGTGAACAAGGGCGCGCTGGGGCGCGGTGCGCCGGAGTTTTTCCTGTTCGAGCCCGAAATCGCCCCCTGGCAGCCCGCGGATTCCGTGGTGATGATCAAGCTCATGGCGCTGCAGCTGAGCTGGCACATGCAGACCGAGGTGCTGCGCGCCCGGATCTCGCTCGCCCTGCCGCCGGAGCGGGTGCTGGATATCCTGCCCGAGAGCCCGGGCGCGGGCCTGACCGTGCTGCCGGAATTCGCCAGCCTTGTACCCGGCGTCGACCGGCGTCAGGCCTTCGCGGGCGCGCCTCTGCCGCTTGATCCGCTCTCGCCGCTCCATCCCCGTCCCTTTGCGGGCGCGTCGAATGCCTGGGCCGCGGCCCCCTCGCGCTCGGCCGCCGGGGGCACGCTTCTGGCCAATGATCCGCATCTGGAATTCACGGCCCCGGCGATCTGGTACCTTGCGCGGATGGATCTCGGCGCGGGTGGCGTGATCGGCGGCACGGTGCCGGGCATCCCGGCAGTTCTGACCGGACGCAACGGGTTTCTCGGCTGGGGCCTGACCTCGAGCTATGCCGATGATCAGGACCTCTTCATCGAGCAGCTCAACCCCGACAATCCCGAGGAATACCTGACCCCGGAGGGCTACAAGCCCTTCCGCACGCGCCGTTCGGTCATCGAGGTGAAGGATGCCACGCCGGTGACCATCACCCTGCGCTGGACCCAGAACGGGCCGGTCCTGCCCGGGCAGCACTATAACCTTGCGAGCATCACGCCCCAGGGCCACGTGGCCGCGCTGGCCTGGACGGCGCTGAGCCCGAATGACACGTCGATGGATGCCGCGCTGAACCTGATGGCGGCGCGCGACGTGGAGGGTGCGATCGAGGTGGGGCGCGATTTCATCGCCCCGGCCCAGAACCTGACCCTCGCCGATGCCGAGAGGGTGGCGTTCCAGACCGTCGGCGCCCTGCCCCGCCGCGCCGCGGCTCATCAAAGCCTTGGTCGCCTGCCCACCCCCGGCTGGCGGCCCGAGAACCGCTGGCAAGGGGCGCTGGGCTATGCGGCCAACCCGCGCTTCGTGGATCCGCAGAGCGGCCTTTTGGGCAATACCAACAACAAGGTGATCGACCGCCCCTTCCCGTTCCACATGTCCTATGACTGGGGCGACACCCAACGGGTCCAGCGCTGGGAACGGCTCATGGGAGCGCGGCAGGTCCACACCCGCGACAGCTTCATCGAGGCGCAGCTCGACACGGTCAGCCAGGGCGCGCGGACCTTGCTGCCGCTGGTGGCGCGGGACCTTTGGTTCTCGGAAGAGGCCTCGGCCCTCGGCTCCCAATCCCGGGACCGTCGCATCGCGCTCGACCTTCTGGCCGAGTGGAATGGCGAGATGTCCGAGCATCTGCCCGAGCCGCTGATCTATACCGCCTGGATGCGCGCCCTGCAGGACCGCCTGATCCGCGACGAGCTTGGGCCCCTCGCGGACGAGTTCCGCCACCCGGAGGTGCTGTTCCTCGAACGGGTCTTCCGCGATGTGGACGGCGCGAGCATCTGGTGCGATGTGGTCCAGAGCAGCGAGGTCGAGACCTGCACCCTGCAAGCCCGCCGGGCGCTCGACGACGCGCTGCTGTCCCTATCGGAGGCCTTCGGTCGCGCGGTAGAGGGCTGGCGCTGGGGCGATGCCCATGAAGCCACCCATGATCACCCGGTGTTGGGCGCGGCCCCGTTCATCGGCCCGCTTCTGAACATTCGGCAATCCACCAGCGGCGGGGACACGACCCTGATGCGCGGTGTGACCAAGGGGACCGGGCCGAACCCCTATCTCAACACCCATGGCGGGGCCTATCGCGGGGTTTACGACTTCGCAGATCCCGACAGTTCGGTCTTCATCATCTCCACCGGGCAATCCGGTCACCCGCTGTCGCGGCATTACGACGATCTGGGGGAGCTTTGGCGGCGCGGGGAATACATCCCCATGACGCTGGATCCCGACCTTGCCCGTGCAGGCGCGAATGGGGTGACCCTGCTCTATCCGGCCGAGGCTGCACAGCCCTAGGCGGGATAGAACGTTTCGAGCTGTGTGAGGGCGCGGGCCGCCCGGGCCTTGCGCGCCGTGGCCTCGGGCGGGGATTGGTGTCCGGCCACAACGCGAATCTGCAGGTCTCCGATCAGAAGGCTGAGATAAACCTCTGTGATCTCTTGGAAATCTGTTCCGCGCGAGAGCATCCCGTCGCCCTGCGCCTGTTGCACCACCCGGGCGATCAAGGGGGCGACGGTGCCGCGACCAGCATCCGACAGGGCCGCGCCAAGCGCGCCGCTCGGATCCGCCGCCGCCGCCCGATTGAGCGCGATGGCCCGCGGGCTCAGCAGCAGCCCCAGAAGCTGTGGCCCGATCTGATCAAGCGTCTCGCGCGGAGACGCTCCGCCCTCCGGCGCCGTTTCGAGCGCCGCGCGCAACTCGGCTGCGTTGCGTGCGACCAGCGCTTTGAACAGGCCCACCTTGTTGCCATACCAACTGTAGAGCGTGCCGTTGGACGCCTTGGCCCGCTGTGCGACCGACAAAACGGACATACCCGCGAAGCCCTTTTCTTCGAGGACATCGAAGGCAGCCTCTTCGATGGCTGCTTGTCGGTCTCGCTTGTTTTCAGCGCGCATCACGTCACCTCCTCTCGGTCTTGACGACAACCGTACAGGTGATTACGGATATGAGCAACCGTACACCTTGTTACACTTTTGACGAAAGGAAGAGAAAGATGACCTGTCGCTATAGCCAGGCGGGGCTCGCGGCCCTGATCGTATTGCAAGTGGTGATGCTGAGCGCGCTATATGCCGGGGTGGCCCCACACCCGCCAGCCACCACACCGCTTTTCGCCATTGGTCCGTTCATTGGCGCCTCTGTTGCGGCGGCTCTGGCGGCGGTGTGGATCGGCCCGGCGGAGCGTGCAGGGCGCGGCCTGATGGTGTTGGCCGCCCTGGGCGCGCTGGTCTCTTTCGGGCCGCAGAAATACGTCGATCCGCAGATCGCGCTGATCTGGCCCGCTGTTCTGAGCGGTCAGGTGGCGGCGGCTGTGGTGCTGTGGCGCGCGCTGCTCGCCAGACGCGTAGAGGCCGCGTGACCGGTCGGGGCTGGGATCAGCGGGCTGGGATCAGGTCCCGGCCCCTTCCCTGACGGCAAAGCGGGCCTTTTGCGCCGGGGTCCAGCGCACCTGTAGCTCATAGCCATCCTCGGTCTGCGCCTCGCCCTCGACCACGCCCTGCTCGAACAGCCAGGCCCGCGCCCGCCCCTCGGCATAGGGGATCAGCAGGGTCTCATCGGTCACCGCCGGGGTCAGAAGTGCTGCCACCGTTTCGTGCAGCGCATCGAACCCGTCTCCGCGCACCGCCGAGATCGCGAGCACATCCTCCTGCCGCGCCGCCGAGATGCGCAGGGCATCGGCCTCGGCCTCGGGCAGCAGGTCGATCTTGTTCCAGATCTCCACCATCCGGGTCGTGTCCTTGACCCCCAGCGCATCGAGGATCTTGTGCACATCCTCCGCCTGCGCCGCGCTGTCGGGATGGGCGATGTCGCGCACGTGCAGGATCAGATCGGCGTCGAGCACCTCTTCCAGCGTCGCGCGAAAGGCCGCGACCAGCTCGGTCGGCAGGTTCGAGATGAAGCCCACCGTGTCCGAAAGAATCACGTCAAGCCCCGTGGGCAGTTTCAACGCGCGCATGGTTGGATCGAGCGTGGCAAAGAGCATGTCCTTTGCCATCACCTCTGCCCCGGTCAGGTGGTTGAACAGGGTCGATTTTCCGGCGTTGGTATAGCCCACAAGCGCCACGATCGGATAGGGCACCTTCTTGCGCGCGGCGCGGTGCAGCTCGCGGGTTTTCACCACCTTGGCAAGCTGTCGCTTGATCCGGGTCACCGCCTCGTCAATCGCGCGGCGGTCCGCCTCGATCTGGGTCTCACCGGGGCCGCCGACAAAGCCGAGCCCACCGCGCTGCCGCTCCAGGTGGGTCCAGGACCGCACAAGGCGCGTCCGCTGATAGGCCAGCGCGGCCAGTTCCACCTGCAGAACACCTTCGCGCGTTCTGGCCCGGTCCGCGAAAATCTCGAGAATCAGGCCCGTCCGGTCGAGGATCTTGGTCTTCCAGGCGCGTTCCAGATTGCGCTGCTGCACCGGGCTGACAGGGCCGTCGATCAACACCAGCCCGATCTCTTCGGCCTTGATGCGCGCGCCCAGCTCCTCGATCTTGCCCGATCCGAACAGCAATCCCGGTTGCACCTTGGGCAGGCGCACGTTTTCGGCCCCCACCACCTCGAGACGTGGCAGGGCCGCCGCGAGCGACACGGCCTCTTCCAGAGCCGGGCCCGCCAGACGGCGCTCCCGGTCCGAGGTCAGTTCGGGGTGCAGCACCAGAGCACGGGTCTGCTCGGGTGCGTGATCATAATAGTCGGTCAGTCTTCGCCCTCGTACAGGCTGATCGGCTGGGTCGGCATGACGGTCGAGATCGCATGCTTGTAAACAAGCTGGCTCTGGCCGTCGCGACGCAGCAGAACGCAGAAATTATCAAACCATGTGATAACCCCCTGCAATTTCACGCCATTAATAAGGAATACCGTTACCGGAACCTTTGTTTTACGAACATGATTGAGAAACGCGTCCTGCAAATTCTGTTTGTCGCCGGCCATTCTGAGTGCCTTTTTCTTGTGCTGTGCCGCAAATGAAATCGCGGATAACTCTGACTAAGCCCGAGTATGTGATGTGCACGCGGGGGATTCCAGCCCTAAAGGCAGGCACATAGCGGAAATGCGCTCTAGTTGCGCCAGAAATCCGGATTGAGCAGGGCCAGAATGGCCAGCGTTTCAAGCCTGCCGAGGACCATGGCTGCGCAAAGAATGAATTTCGCGCTTTCCGGAAGTGCCGCATAGGAAATGGGCACTTCGGTCGCAATCGTCGCAATTGGCCCGGTGGTGGTGAGAGCCGCGAAGGTCAGTAATGTGGCTTCCTCGAACCCGAGTCCGGTAAGTGCCAATGCGGACATCACGAGCGCGATAGATAGGGCAAAAAGCATGAAAAAGATCCATGCAATTGTGGACCCCTCGCGGCGCAACCGACGCCCCGTATAGCCCGCGCTGTTCACCGAGGAGGGATGGATCAACCGCTCCATCTCGCGGACACCATGCTTGTAAAGAACATAGACCCGCAGCAGCTTCACCCCGCCTGCCGTGGTCGCCACCCCGCCCCCAAACAGCGCGATCCCCGCCAGCAAAAGCCCCGGCGTCCCAAGACCGGACCAGTTCTGCGCCGCCGCCCAGGAGGTGCTCTCGAATCCGGTCGTGGTGAGGAAGGACAGCACCATGAACATGCTGCCCCAAAGCGCGGACAGCGCGCTCTCGTCGAGCTGCGAATGGACCTCGAACGCACCGAGCCAATGGCGCAGGAAGAGAAAGAGCGGGATGACAAGAACGAAGATCAGGGCGATGCGCAGCTCCCGGTCGCGGCGCAGCTCGCGCCAGTTCGGGCTGAGTCCACCGATGAAACTGCGCCGTGTGATGGCAAAGATCAGGAACACGAAAATCGCGATCTCGGCGAGCGCGCCCTTGGGGGCCTCCCCCGGCAGATCCCCCGCGGTGATCCCGCTCGTGGACAGGGTCGACATGGCATAGATCAGCCCCTCGGCCGGTCCCGAGCCGCACAGGATCATCGCCAGCCAGAGCATCCCCGTAAGCGTGATGTAGATCGGAGCAAGCCGCAGGGCGAAGCGGATCAGCCGGGTCGAGGCCGCGGATTTGCCGCTGGTCTCGCGGGTGCTGCGGCCCTGCCCGGCCTCCTGCACCGAGGTGACCTCGAACCCGCCGAGGGTCAGCGGTGCCATCACCGCGAAGGCCGTCACCCAGATCAGGAACCCGCCGAGCCAGCCCACGGTCGCGCGCCACAGATGCACCGGCATGGGCAGGCGGTCGGGCTCGAACAGGGTCGCGCCGGTGGTGGTGATCGAAGAGACCATCTCCACATAGGCGTTGCTGAACCGGGTGTCCGGCACGGCCTCGGCCAGCGGCACGGCGAGCATGACCGGCAAGGCCGAGAAAGTCAGCAGGAGCGCAACCAGTTGACGTCGCTCACTATGCGGCGCGGGGATGTTCATCGTCGCAAGGCCCAGCAAGAGGACCAAGGTCAGAAACAGGATCCCGCCATAGAGGAAGGGCCGCGCAATCTCATGCTGGCCAATCGCCCCGGCATAGAGCGCCGGGATGAACATCGCGAGGGCGCCGATCCCCATCAGCACCACGATCAGAGGAAAGCGCCGCAGGGCCTGCATCAGAAGAAGTCGATCGAGACCTGCAGCAGGCGCTCGACCTCTGGCACGTCCTTGGACAGGGCGAACATCACGATCACCGAGGTCTCGTCGATGCGGGTGCTGCCCTTGGGGCGGATGACCTTGCCATCCTTCAGGATCCCGGCCAGCAGCACGCCCTCGGGAAAGTCCACATCGCGCACCAGCTGTCCGGCTAGCGGCGAGGTCGACAGGACCTGCGCCTCGATCACCTCGGCCTCGGCATCGCCGATGGAATAGACCGTGCGCACCCGGCCATGGCGCACGTGGCGCAGGATGGAGCTGACGGTGGTGGCACGCGGGTTGATATAGGCGTCGATGTCAAGCGGGCCGAGCAGGGGCACCAGCGTCGGATCATTGACCAGCGAGATCGCCACTGGACAGCCCTCGGATTTGGCGCGCACCCCCGAGAGCAGGTTGGTCTTGTCATCATCGGTGATGCAGAGCACCGCATCGGCCTTTTCGATATTGGCCTCGCGCAGAAGCTCCACGTTCAGACCGTCGCCATTGAGAACAATCGTGCGTTCCAGCGCATCCGCGGCCCGTTCAGCCCGCTTGCGGTCGCGCTCGATCATCTTCACCCGGACACGGTTCTCACGCTTTTCCAACTGGCGCGCCACGGCGAGGCCCACATTGCCCCCGCCCACAATGACCACCCGTTCAAGCTTGCCCACGGTCTTGCCGAAAACCTCGAGCGTGCGGGCCACATCGGCGTCCTTGCAGAAGAGATAGACCTGATCCCCCTCAAAGAGCTGGTCCCCCGGCTCCGGCACAAAGAGCGTGCCCTGCCGTCGGATACCGACCACCATCACATGCAGGGTCGAGAACAGGTCCGTAAGCTGGCGCAGCGGCGTCGAGAGCACCGGGCAGTCCGGGTCCAGCACGATGCCCAAAAGCTGCGCCTTGCCGTCGAGAAACTCTTCCGTATCAAACGCCGCCGGTGCCGAGAGCCGTTGCAACGCAGCCTCGGCCACCTCGCGTTCAGGGCTGATCACCACGTCGATCGGCAGGTGGTCGCGGCGATAGAGATCCGAATAGATCGCGGTCAGATAGCTCTGGGCCCGCAGGCGCGCGATCTTGCGCGGGATCTCGAAGATCGAGTGGGCGATCTGACAGATCACCATGTTCACTTCGTCCGAAAAGGTCGCGGCGATAATCATATCCGCGTCCCGGGCCCCGGCCGAGGTCAGAACATCCGGGTAGGAGGCAAAGCCGGTGATCCCCTGCACATCCAGCGTATCGGTGGCGCGGCGCACCAATTCGGGGTTGTTGTCCACGACGGTCACGTCGTTGCGCTCGCCCGACAGGAAGCGGGCAATCTGCCAGCCCACCTGCCCTGCTCCACAAATGATGACTTTCATAGACCCGCCTCATCTCGGTATGCTTCCCGGCATACTTGGTTGCGCGCGCGGTGAAAAGGCTTGCGCCGCGTGAGGCCGTCCCGCGGGCGGCAGAGGAGAGCACGGATGCGCAAAGCAGTGGCACTGATCGGAGTGGCGGCCCTTGGCCTGACGGGCTGCGCGCCGGTGATCGTCTATGACCAGCCCGGCGTCACCGTGGCGCAACTGGCCAGCGATCTGGAACGCTGCGCCCTGCGCGCCCGATCCATCGCGCCGCGCGACGTGCAGCGCGAACGCCGCACGGTCGAGGTGATCGAGTATCGCTACGGCGTGCCGCGCATCGCCTATGACCGACAATGGGTGGATGTGGACATCAATGCGGGCCTGCGCGAGGAAAGCCGTCTGAACTGTCTGGAGGCGGCTGGCTACAGCCTGGCGCAGATCCCGAGCTGCAGCGCCGGACGTGCGGGCGAGATCACGCCCGCCACACGACAGGTCGCGGCGAGCGAGACCTCCTGTGCGGCAAAGATCTCGGGCGTGGGGCCTGTCATCCTGCCCGGAAGCTGAGCGCGCTCAGACCTCGTTCTCGCTGTCTTGCGGCTCCACATGGGCGACCCGCGCGCCGGATTTGGTCGAGGTCACGACGTTCAGCGACTTGAGCTTGCGGTGAAGCGCCGAGCGCTCCATCCCGACAAAGGCCGCCGTACGCGAGATATTCCCGCCAAAGCGGTTGATCTGCGTCATCAGGTATTCGCGTTCGAATAGCTCGCGCGCCTCGCGCAGGGGCAAAGTCGCCAAGGTGCCGGACACGACGCCCGTCCCGCCCGGTTCTTCCGAACCGCCGGAGCTCGGCAGTTCATCGGGCTCGATCGGGCCATCCGCATTGCCGAGGATCAGCACCCGCTCGATCACGTTCTTGAGCTGCCGCACATTTCCCGGCCAGATCATCGTCTGCAACATCGCCTCGGCCTCGGTGCCCAGATCGCGGTTCGGCAGGCCCTGGCTCTCGTTGAAATGTTCGATGAAATGGCGCGCGAGCACCGGGATATCCTCGCGCCGTTCCCCGAGCGACGGCACGGCAATCGGCACAACGTTCAGCCGGTGATAGAGCTCCTGGCGGAACCGGCCCGAGCTGACAGCCTCTTCGAGATTGGCGGTCGAGGATGAAATCACCCGCAAATCGACCTTGATCTTCTGGTTCCCGCCGACCCGTTCGAACTGCTGATCGACCAGCACCCGCAGGATCTTGGACTGGGTGCCGGCGGGCATGTCCGCCACTTCGTCGAGAAAGATCACTCCGCCATCGGCCAGCTCCAAGAGGCCCTTCTCGATCGACTTGTCCGCGCCCTCGCGCCCAAACAGCACATCCTCCATCCGGTCCGCCTCGATCGCGGCGGAGTTCACGGTGATGAAGGGGCCCGATGCGCGGTTCGAATTGGCGTGGATATAGCGGGCCGCGACCTCCTTGCCGCTGCCCGACGGGCCGGTCAGCATCACGCGACCATTGGACCGGGTCACCTTGTCGAGCTGGCTGCGCAGGGTTTTCATCGCCGCCGACGTGCCGAGCAGATCGGTGGAGACCGGCCCCTGACGTTTCAGCTCGGCGTTTTCGCGGCGCAGCTTCGAGGTCTCCATCGCCCGCTTCACTACCAGCAGCAACTGATCGATATTGAAGGGCTTTTCAATGAAGTCATAGGCCCCCTGCTTGATCGCGGCGACGGCGATTTCGATATTGCCGTGACCGGAAATGATCACGATGGGGATCTCCGGACGCTCGCGTTTGACCTTCACGAGGATGTCGATGCCATCCATGCTCGAATCCTTGAGCCAGATATCGAGGATCATCAGCCCGGGGGGCTGGGCCTCGATCTGGGCCATGCAATCCTCGGCATTTCCAACCGTGCGAGTGGCGTAGCCTTCGTCCTGCAGGATGTCCGAGACAAGCTCCCGGATGTCTTTTTCGTCGTCGATGATCAGTATGTCGGTCATGCTGTTTCGATCTTTTTATTGGGCGTGTCTGTCGTGGAAGGGTCTGCATCCGTGGCGGCTGGCGGTGGATGGCAGGGCAAGCGGATCAGGGCCTCGGCCCCGGGCGGATCACCGGGGGCGAAGGGCGGCGCGGTCACAAGCTCGAGCGTGCCCTGATGCTCTTCGATGATCTTGCGCACGATGGGCAGGCCGAGGCCCGTGCCCTTGTCGCGCGTGGTCACATAAGGCTCGAACAGCTTGGCCGGATTGTCGGGCAGACCGATGCCGTTATCGGCGATCCGCAACTCCGCCTCGCGACCATGGGTTCGCAATTGCACGCGAATTTCGCCCGGGCGCGTATCGCCGGAATTGCCTGACAAGCGGCTCTCGATGGCCTCGCCCGCATTCTTCAGAAGGTTGGTCAGCGCCTGGCTCAGCAGCGTGGGATCCAGCTCGGCGCGCACGGGGTCCTGGGCGATCTCGGTGACAAAGCGGGTATCGGGCTGGGCCACCTGTTGCAGCAGCACCGCGTCCCGCACCAGATTGGCCAGATCGGTCTCGGCGGTCTCCGGTTCGGGCATGCGCGCGAATTTCGAGAACTCGTCCACGATCCGACGCAGGTCATTGGTCTGCCGGATCACCACATCGCTGAGCTCCACCAGCGCGGGACCATCCTCGCCCAGCTTGGGGCCAAACTTGCGCTTCATCCGCTCGGCAGAGAGCTGGATCGGCGTCAGCGGGTTCTTGATCTCATGGGCGATGCGCCGGGCCACGTCCCCCCAGGCCGCCATACGCTGGGCCGATGCCAGATCGGTCACGTCGTCAAAGGCGATCACGTAGCCCTCGAGCATGTCATCGGTGTTGGCCCGCCGCGCCATCCGCACCAGCAGGCTTTCCGAGCGGCCCTGTCGGCTGAGCACGATCTCCTGCTGGGTGACGTCGCGATTGCCGAATTGCAGCCGGTCAAAGAGCTCGGCGAACTCGGGCACGACCTGTCGCAGCTTGCGGCCACTGGCGCCGTCCTCCTCGAGCCCGAGCATGGTCGTGGCCGAGCGGTTCATGAATTCCACCTTGCCGTCCGGATCGAGACCGATCACCCCCGCCGTGACCGAACCCAGCACGGAATCGAACAGTCGCCGGCGGCTTTCGATCTGGCTGGTGTTGTCCAGAAGCGCGTCGCGCTGCCCCTTGAGCTGCCGTGTCATCTGGTTGAAGAGCCGTCCCAGCATGGCGATCTCGTCATCGCCCGTCTGCTCGGGGACCTTCACGTCGAGATCCCCTGCTCCGACCCGTTGCGCCGCGCCCGCCAGACGCCCGACCGGTCGCGCGAGCCGCTCGGCGAACCAGAGCCCCAGCCAGATCGATGCGATGATCAGCACCACCGCGAACCCGATATAGAGCAGCCCGAAATCAAAGAGGAGCCGCCCCCGATCGCTCTCCAACTGGTTGAAAAGCTGCACGGTTTCCTGCGTGTCATCGAGCAGGGTCAGGATCTGCCCGTCCACGTCGCGGCTAACATAGAGATAGCGGTCCACATGGCGGCGCAGCTTGATCAGGGCGCGGAACTCGTTGTTCGGCCAGTCCTCGATCACCACCGGAATGCTGCTATCGGCGGCGGCCATCTGCTCCAGCGTGGGTTGCTCGAAATCGAACAGGTAGCTGCGCTCGCCCCGCACGCGGATCTCGCCCAGACTGTTGACGATATAGGCCTCGCGCAGGCCCCGCTGTACCCGGCCCTGCCCCTGCGCCAAAAGCTGGCGCAGGTCGCCATCGCTGAGAAAGACCCGCTCCACTCGGGCGCGGTCGAGGAAGGCCGCGAGCGCCGAGGTGTCGATCTGCAACTGGACCCGTTTTTCCTGTTCATAGGCCTCTGCCGCCGAAAGCGACGCGCCCAGAACCCGCTGGACCCGGTCCGAGAACCAGCCCTCCAACCCGAAATTCACCGTGATCGTGGCAAAAACCGCGACCAGAACCGTGGGCACGAGGGCCACGATGGCGAAGACGCCCGTCAGGCGCAGGTGCAGCCGCGAGCCCGCCGAGCGCGCCCGCCGCGCGGCGATCATCCGCGCCACCCGCTGCAGCACGAGCGCCGCGAGGACCAGAACATAGACGAAATCGGCGAGGATCACGATCCGGAGCGAGGTGGCATCGGCCCCCTGATCAAGTGGGCCCAGCACAAGGAAGGTCGCGACCGCCAGCACTGGCGCCAGGGCCACCATGCCGAAGGTGGTCCAGGTCTGCACCGCGCGGAGGGACACGTATTGCGCCATCCAACGACTTACATATCGCCCAGGGGCTGCTCGCACGTTTCCTCGATCCATGGGGCTTCGCCCCAATGCGACCGTGCCTTGATTGACACGCTATGTTGCGCTTTTACATCAACTTGCGGCGGCGTGTCACCTGAATATCCAGATCCGTGATCTTCTTGCGCAAAGTATTGCGATTAATTCCGAGCAGAGAGGCACATTTCGCCTGATTTCCGCCGGTTGCATCCAGAGCGATCTCGATGAGCGGGGTCTCTACCTCGCGCAGGATCCGCTGATAGAGACCCGGGGGAGGCAAAACCCCGCCATGCAGATCGAAATACCGGCGCAGGTGCTTTTCGACCGAGGCGCTCAGCTTGTCCGCCTCGCCGCCGCCCATCAGCGGCTCGATGGCGGGCTGGCTGCCCAGCACCAGTTCCACATCGCCGCGCCCGATCTCGTCTTCCTGCGCGGTGATCACAAGCCGCTTCATGGCATTCTCAAGCTGGCGCACATTGCCCGGCCAGGAATAGGCGCGCACCATGTCGCTCGCGGCATCCGACAGCCGCTTGAGCGGCTGGCCGTCCCGTTCGGCCCGGGACAGGAAATGGCTCGCCAGCAGCGGGATGTCATCCACCCGCTCACGCAGGGAGGGCACGTTGATCGTCACACCGCCCAGCCGGTAGAACAGGTCCTGACGGAAAATCCCGCTCTCCATCTTTTGCATCAGGTCCTTTTGGCTGGTGGACATGATCCGCGGAGCGTTGTCGCCAAAGGTGTCGAGCATCCGCACGATGCGCCCCTGGGCGTCGTCATCCAGATCGCCCACCTCGTCAAAGAGGATCGAGCCCCCGCGCGCCCGCGCCACGAGGGTCGAGGGGCCATCGGCGCCCGCCAGATCCGCCGCCCCGGCCACCACGAAGGGCAGCGAGCGCCGGTCCGAGAAGTCGTGGATCGCCCGCGCGATCAGGCTTTTGCCCGTGCCGCTCTCGCCGGTGATCATCACCGGCAGATCCGTGTTCATGACCCGCGCCACCAGACGGTAGAGCGCCTGCATCTGCGGGGTCCGCCCCACCAGCGGCAGATCCTCGCTCGCGGTTTCGGAATTCATCTTTGGCGGGGGGGCGCGGCGCTTGACCTCCAGGGCCCGGGCCGCCCGCTTCATCAGGTCCGGCAGGTCGAAGGGCTTGGGCAGATAGTCATAGGCCTCGGCCTCGGCGGCCTGGATGGCGGTCATGATCGTGTTCTGCGCCGAGATCACGATCACCGGCAGACCGGGCCGCGCCTCGGTGATCTTGGGCAGCGTGTCGAGCCCATTGCCGTCGGGCATCACCACATCGGAGATCACCAGATCCCCCTTCCCCTCTTCGACCCAGCGCATCAGCGTCATCAGGCTCGAGGTGGCGTGCACTTTGCACCCCGCGCGGGTCAGGGCCTGGGTCAGCACGGTGCGGATCGTGCGATCATCATCGGCGACAAGGACAGTTCCATCCATCAGGAGGTCTCCTCACTTCGGGGGGCGACAGGAAGGGAAATGCGGAACACGGTGCGGCCCGGGACGCTGTCCACGGCGATCCAGCCATCATGTTCCGAGATGATTTTTGACACCAGTGCGAGGCCAAGGCCTGTGCCGTTCTCGCGGCCGGAGACAAAGGGTTCGAAGACATCGGATTCGATGTCCGGTGGCAGGCCCGGACCATCATCGATGATCTCGATCTGCAGCGGCACGGTGCCCCCGGACCCATCCTTGCGGCGCAAGCGCAGGGAAAGCTCGTAAAAGGTCCGGATCCGGATCTTGCCGCCGGGTTTGCTCGCCTCGGCGGCGTTCTTCAGCAGGTTGAGAAAAACCTGCAACAGCTGGTCCCCATCCGCATAGGTCGAGGGCAGCGAGGGGTCGTATTCCTCGGTGATCGAGACATGGGCCCCGAAGCCGACTACGGCGGATTTCCGGGCCCGCTCAAGAACATCGTGGATATTCACAGGCTTGCGCGCGGGCGGGCGGAGGTTGCCGAACTGCTCCACCTGTTCCAGCAGCTTCACGATCCGGTGGCTTTCGGCCACGATCAGATCCGTCAGTTCCCGGTCCTCGGTGCTCAGGTTCATGCTCAGAAGCTGCGCGGCCCCGGTGATGCCAGCCAGTGGGTTCTTGATCTCATGGGCCAGCATCTCGGCCATGCCGATGGCCGATTTCGCCGCCGTCTTGGACTGGATCGAGCGACCGAGCCGCCCGGCAATCTCGCGCGGCTCCAGCAGCAGAAGCACGAGGTTGGGATTGTCCACCAGCGGGCTGACCTGGATGTTGCAAAGCACCGGCGGGCGCTCGCCCGTGCCCACATCCACGTCATTGATGAACAGCGGCGAGAGGTTGGTGCGCACCCGGGCAAACGCGTCCTCCAGCGGCGCGTCGACCATCAGCTTGTCCCAGATCGGCATGTCCAGAAGGCTGCGCAAAGAGCCATTCATGAAATTCTCGGCGGCCGGGTTGAGATCGAGGATCTTGTTGTCCCCCGACAGGATCAGCGCCGGGATCGGCAGCGAAATCCAGAGCGCCTGCGTGCGATTGGTCATGCGGCCACCTGTGCGGGCGCGGCCTCGGTCAGGGCCGCCGGGATCAGGCGCAGGGCCTCTGCGGGGCGGGTCTCGGTCAAGAGCGCGCGGCGCAGCGCCTTGGGCGTCTCGAGCCCGTCGGCCCGCGCCTCCATGTACCAGCCGAGGTGTTTGCGCGCGGTCTTGAGGCCCAGCTCGCTGCCGTAAAAGGACAGCATCGCCTCCAGATGGCGCGACACGAGATCGATCAGATCCTGCCCTTCGGGCTGCGCGGGTGCGGCCGTGCCATAGAGCGCGGCAGAGATGTCAGCGAGCTTCCAGGGTTGGCCCTGCGCCCCGCGCCCGACCATCAGCCCGTCCGCACCGGACAGATCCCGGGCCTGACGCGCGGTTTCGATATCGACAATATCGCCATTGGCGATCACGGGGATCGACACGGCCTCTTTGACGGCGGCAATCGCGGCCCAGTCGGCGGATCCCTTGTAGAACTGGCACCGGGTTCGGCCATGGATCGTGATCATGGCGATCCCGGCGGCCTCGGCGCGGCGCGCAAGCTCCGGCGCGTTCAGGCTTCCTTCATCCCAGCCGAGCCGGGTTTTCAGGGTCACAGGGACATCCACGGCAGCCACAACCGCCTCGATCAGGCTCAGCGCATGGTCGAGATCCCGCATCAGGGCCGAGCCCGAAGCGCCGTTGACCACCTTCTTGGCCGGACAGCCCATGTTGATGTCGATGACCCGTGCGCCCTGATCGGCCACGAAACGGGCAGCCTCGCCCATCCAATAGGCCTCGCGCCCGGCAAGTTGCACCGAGGTGGCCTGCGCGCCGCAGCCCAGCTCGGCCCGCGCGCGGGAGCTTTCCTTGCCCTGCACCATCTCCTGGCTGGCAACCATCTCGGAGACCACGAGCCCAGCCCCGAACTCCGCCACGATGGCGCGGAAGGGCAGATCTGTGATTCCCGCCATGGGCGCGAGGAGGACCGGGTGAGTCAACCGGCTTTCTGCCAAGATAACAGTCAAACGATTAATCCTTGTGCATGCCCTATTCCGGTAACTCGTTTAACGATTTCCCGCAACGCCCCCGGATTGATCTTGTGGGCAAAAAACAGCGTCTGCTTAATTTTTGCGCGGAAAACCTCCGAACTCCGCTTCAGGATTGCACCTTGAGGCGCAGCGACTTACCAACGGAGCGAATTCCTAGGCGAGAAGAGCACGATTTGACGCCCGATGTTACGGCCATTCTTGTCGCGGCGGGGCGCGGCACACGCGCGGGGGACGGGATCGCGAAGCAGTGGCGCCCGCTCGCCGGGCGGCGTGTGATCGATTGGACCCTCGCTGCGTTTGATGCGGTGCCGGAGATCTGCGAGATCGTCGTGGTGCTGCATCCGGACGACATGGACCTTGCCTGCAGCCTGCGGGCAGTGACCCCGATCCGGGTTGTCGCGGGGGGTAAGCGTCGCGATCAATCGGTCGCTAACGCGCTGACAAGTCTGGACAAACTTGATGCGGATCCCGTGCTGATCCATGATGCCGCGCGCCCGATGGTGCCCGCAGATCTGATCGCCCGGGTGATTGCTGCCGTGCGCCGGACCGGGGCCGCGGCCCCGGCCCTGCCGGTGGTCGATGCCCTCTGGACCGGGGCCGAGGATCAGGTCACGGGGATGCAGGATCGCACCGGGCTCTACCGCGCGCAGACGCCGCAGGGCTTCCGCCTCGGGCTGATCCGCGCGGCGCATCTGAACCATGACGCCGCCGCCGCGGACGATGTGGAGATTGCCCGCGCCGCCGGGCATCCTGTCACGATCGTGGCGGGCGATGAGACGAATTTCAAGATTACCTATCCGCAGGACTTCGCACGGGCCGAAGCGCTGCTGGGGGAAAGGCAAGCGATGGATATACGAACAGGCAATGGCTATGACGTGCACCGGTTCGGCCCCGGGGACGCGGTCATCCTCTGCGGGGTCGAAATCCCCCATGACCGGAGCCTGATGGGCCATTCCGATGCGGATGTCGGCATGCATGCGGTGACGGATGCGATCTACGGCGCGCTGGGGGATGGGGATATCGGGCAACACTTCCCGCCGAGCGACCCGCAATGGAAGGGTGCCGCCTCGGAGATCTTTCTGAAACACGCGGTGGCTCTGGCGGCGGAGCGCGGCTACAGCATCACCCATATGGATTGCACGCTGGTCTGTGAGCGCCCGAAGATCGGCCCGCATCATGCTGTGATGAAAGCGAAAATGGCGGAATTTATGGGGCTTTCCCCGGATCAGGTGAGCGTCAAGGCAACCACCTCGGAACGGCTCGGCTTCACCGGCCGCGAGGAGGGTATTGCGGCGCTGGCCACCGTGACCCTGTTGCGCCCATGAGCCGGATGATCGCAACCGTATTCGGCGTTGGCCTGATGAAACCTGCCCCGGGGACATGGGGTTCGCTGGCCGCCCTGCCCCTCGCCTGGGCCATCCATACGCTGGGCGGTTTTCCGGCCCTGGCGATTGCCACCCTGGCGGTTTGCGCCCTTGGCTGGTGGGCCACGGCGGAGGCGACACGGGGCGCTGCGGATCACGACCCGTCCGAGATCGTGATCGACGAGGTAGCCGGGCAATGGATCGCGCTCTGGCCCGTTTCGGCCGGGGCATGGCATGTGGGGGCCGAAATCTCGGCGCTCTGGCCCGGATGGATCGCGGCCTTCGTTTTCTTCCGATTGTTCGACATTTGGAAACCCGGCCCCGTGGGTTGGGCCGACAAGCGCCATGACGCAGCGGGCGTCATGCTCGACGATATCGTGGCTGGCGTGATGGCGGCCATCTGTGTCGCGGTGCTCGCCTTTCTGGCCCATGTGGTGCTGATTTGAGCGCGGCGACGCTTGTCGCGCTCTGCACGGCGCAGGGCCTGACCGTGACCTGCGCCGAGAGCTGCACGGGCGGCATGGTCGCGGCGGCGATCACGGATGTCGCGGGGTCCTCCGCGGTGTTTGAGCGGGGGTTCGTGACCTATTCCAACGTCGCCAAGACCGAGATGCTGGGCGTCGCGCCCGCCACGTTGGAGGCCCATGGCGCGGTCTCCGAAGAGGTTGCGGCACAGATGGCCAGCGGCGCGCAAACCGCCGCCGGCGCGCAGATCGCCGTGGCGATCACCGGGATCGCGGGGCCTGGCGGATCCGAGTTCAAACCGGAAGGACGCGTCTGTTTCGGGATTATCGGTCCCAACACCAAGCTGAGTACAGAGACCGTCGAGTTCGGAGCGCTGGGGCGTGCGCAGGTCCGGCAAGCCGCGCGGGACCACGCGATCGGGCTTCTACTTGCGGCGGCTCAGGCGGCCTGAGGCCCGTAAAGCGCATCGGCGCGCTTCTCGAAGGCCTTGACGATCCGCTGCATCGCCTCGTTGAAGACAACCCCGATCACACCCTGCAAAACCTTGTTCTTGAACTCGAAATCCGTGTGGAAATCGACCTTGCAGCCGCCCTCCTCAAGATCCGTGAAGGTCCAACGCGACTGCATGTAGCGGAACGGTCCGTCGAGATACTCGGTGTCAATCTGGTGGGCATCGGGCACAAGGCTCACCCGGCTGCCGAACTTCTCGCGAAAGACTTTGAACGAGATCACCAGATCGGCCAGCATCTCGGATCCCGTCCCGGTCTCGCGCACAGAGCGGATCCGCGCCGCCGCACACCAGGGCAGGAATTTCGGATAGGCCGCCACATCCGCAACCAGCGCATACATCTGCGCGGCGCTATAGGGGAGATTGCGGGTTTCGGAATGCTGCGGCATGGCGATTGGCGAGACGCTCTTTTTCATGGTGGTCCGCGCTGATTTCGGTGAATATGCGCCGGAAATCAAGGGGGCGGGATGAAGCACGACCATTATGTCATCGACAAGATGATTTCAGCCAAGGCCATCGCGGCTCGGGTCGAGGCGCTGGCGCGCGAGATCGAGACCGCATTTGCCGAGACGGACAAGCTGATCGTGATCGGGCTGCTGCGCGGCTCTTTCGTGTTCATCGCGGATATCGTGCGCGAACTGGACCTGCCGGTGGAGGTGGATTTCCTCGAAGCCTCTTCCTACGGCGACGGGATGGAGAGCTCGCGCGAGGTTCGGATCCTCAAGGATCTGCGCGGCGAGATTGCCGGGCGCGACGTGCTGGTGGTCGAGGATCTGGTGGATACGGGCTTTACCCTGTCCCATGTCAAACGCCTGCTCGCTTCGCGCGAGCCGCGCCGGATGGAGACGATCTGCTTGCTCGACAAGCCCACGCGGCGCGAGGTGGACGTGCAGGCAACCTGGATCGGGTTCGAGATCCCCGATGAATTCGTTGTTGGCTACGGCATTGACTATGCACAGAGAAACCGGAACCTTCCCTATATCGGAAAGGTCCGGATGCTGTGAATATGGGCTGGTTCCTGCGGATGGCGCGCTGGGTCCGGCATCCGCCTTCCATGGGGCAGGTCAAGTTCCTGCTGGTGATCCTCGCGCTCTGTGCGCTGATCTTCACCTATGAACAGATCTTTGGCTGGCCCGAGGCGCTGACCCCGGACCGCACGCCGCGTGTGCCGCGGTTCTGAGGTTCAGGCGCGGCGCTGTGCGCTGGCGCGGGCCTGATTGCGGGCTGTCGCCTCGAGGATCGGCACGCGCTTGGCCTGACCCCGTGTTGCCGTCAGCCCCAGCCAGGCAATCGCCATGCATCCCGCCAGCGCGAAGACGAGCACAAGGTCCCGTGCGAGCGATGCGTGATCGCTCAGCGGTGTTGTGGCAGGGATCTCCAACACGGCGGCAAAGCTCATCACCAGCACCACGGACATGGCGAGCAGAGCGAGAATGGCCATGACCCCGCTAAAGCCGGACCGAATCCGGGCGATGCGATAGGGCGTGGTGGACGGCAGAAGAAAGAGCGCACCAGCAGCCAGCGCAAGGCAGAGCAGGTAGACAGGGATCTGGTCGCGCCGCGAGATGAGCAATCCTTCAAGCTGCAGCGCAATGGTTGTCAGATGCACCGCCCCCGCAAGACAGGCGAGGCCAAAGATCCGATAGATCAGCCACAAAAACCGCTGCATTGCCAATGAGATATCCGCCATAGCACCACACTCCTCAAACCCGAACTGGCATCTGGATGAGAGAGCTTTGCCGGAGAACCTCGGCAAAACTATGGCATTTTATCTAAATCTTCGGAAAATCCGCCAGGTTCCGTCCACGCGTTTTGGGGACAGCGTTCAGAGACCGCCGAGCTTCTTCAGGCGGTTGTCCCGAAGGCGCGCGAAGTCATCCCCGGCATGGTAGCTCGAGCGCGTCAGGGGCGTGGCCGAGACCATCAGGAAGCCTTTGCCATAGGCCGCTTTTTCATAGGCCTTGAACTCGTCCGGCGTGACGAAGCGGTCAACTGCGTGGTGCTTCGGCGTCGGCTGCAGGTATTGGCCGATGGTCAGGAAATCCACATCCGCGGCGCGCATGTCATCCATCACCTGGGTCACGCCCTGACGATCCTCGCCAAGGCCGACCATGATGCCGGATTTGGTGAACATGCTCGGATCCAGCTCCTTTACCCGCTGCAGCAGGCGGAGCGAATGGAAGTAGCGCGCGCCGGGCCGCACTTCGGGATAGAGCCCTGGCACGGTTTCAAGGTTGTGGTTGAACACGTCAGGCTTGGCTGCGACGACCACTTCCAGAGCTTCCGGAGCGCATTTGATGAAGTCCGGCGTCAGGATCTCGATCGTCGTGTTCGGGGAATGGCGGCGCACGGCCCGGATGGTCATGGCGAAATGCTCCGCCCCGCCATCCTTGACGTCATCTCGATCCACCGAGGTGATGACCACGTGGTTCAGACCGAGCTTCTTGACCGCGTCCGCGACGCGCCCCGGCTCGAACGCGTCCAGCGCGTCGGGCTTGCCCGTCGCCACATTGCAGAACGTGCAGCCCCGGGTGCAGATCTCGCCCATGATCATCATGGTGGCGTGGCCCTGGCTCCAGCATTCGCCCACATTCGGGCAACCGGCCTCTTCGCAGACCGTGACCAGATTGTGGTTGCGCATGATCTCGCGGGTTTCGGTATAGCCCTTGCCGCCCGGCGCCTTGACACGAATCCAGTCGGGCTTGCGCGGCTGTGCATTGTCGGGGCGGTGCGCCTTTTCAGGATGGCGTTGCTCAGGCAGTTTCAGATCGCGCATGGGTCAGGTCTCCTCTGGTCAAGATAAATAACCAGTTCTGCGCAAAAAGTAAGCGCGCATATTGCATAGCTGCCATGTTTGCGCGGATCTGTCTCAGCCTTTCGACCCCGGGCGCGGTGCCCCGCGAGAGCTTGCACAAAAAAACGCGCAGTGCCCCTGACCCGAGGCACTGCGCGCAAAAAAGGCAGGCCACCACACCCGCCTCGTTCCGGACAGCGTCAGCCGATCAGGCCGCCGCCGGATCCATGAATACGTTTATAGTGCTCGGAAAGCCGCTGAAGAGCGATTCGCAAAACAATCTTACCCGAACGCGCCGACCAGCCCATGCGGCGTTCTGCGGTCTCCAAACCCTCTAGGTAGCAGCAACAGCGCAGGACCACATCGCCGAGGCCCGGGCCGAGCTCTGCGAGCGCCTGATGCACGCGGTCCTTCGCGTTCATCGAACCGCCCCCATGGTCGCTGCCGGGTTGAAAGCCGGTACGGTCGGTGCTGGTGAGGAATTTCTCCCAGTTCTGGGTGGTGCGTGGCCCCATCTGGGCCAGCTCGAAATCCTCGCGCAGGCGCTCGCCCGCGCTCACCATGTCATCGGTCAGGAAGGGGCTGCCATCCTTGTCGCGGCGCCGCGCGAGGCTGAGCATCGGGGATTCGGCGAGGTTGTAGCGCATGCGCGCGGTCTCGCCGGTCTCTCCGGTGACAACCTGCTTGGTGCCCCATTCGCGGTGCTGCTCGGCAAAGGCAGCCACTTCGGGGCTGTCGAGCCCCGTCTTGCGGCGGGCATCCTCGGACAGAAGCCGCTTGAGCGCGAGCCGTCCGGCATGCGTGATCTCGTATTGAGCCACCTTGCCGGCGCTGCGGCACTTCACCCAGTCCTGCAATGCGAAGGCTTGCGCGATCCCGCGCTCGACCACGGCGATCCGGCGTGGCACGCCGTCGGTCATCCGCAGAACAACGGCCTTTTCCATCTCAGGCGAGACGGCAAGAACCGCGTCGCTCTCACATAGACGGCGCAGAATGCGGCGCGCCTCCCGTTCGATCTTGGCGGTTTCGGTCTTCAGCAAGGTCCGCGGGTGAGCGCTCATATGAATCACATCCTGTGCTTCTGGTGAGGGGGTAAAGTGCTGGCGCAATGTGTCCAGCGCTTCGTCGATCAGGGGATCGTCGCGCTCGGTTTCAAGTTTCCGGATCTGGCGAAGCACCGTAGAGGCCGCACAGCCCGCCTCTCGCGCCACGGACCGAATGGAAAGCCCCAGTTCGGTATGGGCGAGATAATGACGAGCATGATGGGGGACCCATTCGGGCAGGTCCGTCATGCGGGGAGTGGCGGAGAATGCGCTGGTCAAACTGAGCCTCATCTTGCTTGCTGAGCACAACCTAGGGTTGCGTTGGTTACCGGAATCTTAAGGACGGCACGTTTGACGATTATTGTTTTTAAAAGATAAACAGATATTTACCCACCGAACGCAACGCAACGCGCGCACGCAACACAATCTGAGGTTGTGTTTTTGTGAGGAGGAAGCCACGCAAGGAACCTTCCTCATGACCGCTCTTTTCTCCGCCCTCACCACCCTCCGCCGCCCCCAGACCCTGATGCGCGCTGCCCGGTTCGGCCTGCGGGACTACAACCGTGATCGCGACCTTAAGCGTCTGATTAAAAACACGAAATCTGTCTCGCCGGCAAAAGCGCTCGGCGAATTGATGGCGATGGAAACCATTCTCGAAGAAACGCGCCAGTCGGGGCTTGCCGCCTATTCCGTGGCGCGTCACATCGAAGTTCTGGCCGCGATCATGGCGGAAACCCGGCTGTTGCCGGAGTTCTCGCAGCTCGCGAAAGCCAGTTAAGAAAGTGTTGCCGGTGCTCAGATAAAGGCGTCCGGCATCCCGCTCTTTTTACGTTCTATATATGTTCTCAATTCCGAGTCGATTCCCGCATCGATATGGGGCGCTTCATAGCGCTCCAACAGGGTCGCGACTCGCTCCGTCGCAAGGGCTTGCGTGTCCCGCGCCCCCTCTTCGGCCCAGGTCTCAAAGGCCTTGCAGTCAAAGAGCTCGGACCGCCAGAACGCATCCTTGTAATTGGCCTGGGTATGGGCACAGCCGAGGAAGTGGCCGCCCGGCCCTACTTCGCGCAGCGCGTCCATGGCCTGAGCGTTTTCATCGGCCGCAGCCCCGGCAGCCATCTTGTGCAATGTGCCAAGCTGATCTGCGTCCATCACGAATTTCTCAAAGCTGGCCACAAGGCCGCCTTCGAGCCAGCCACAGGCGTGAAGCATGAAGTTCACGCCCCCCAAGAGACCGGCATTCAGGGAATTCGCCGTCTCATAGCCCGCCTGCGCATCAGGCAGCTTCGCGCCGCAGAAGCCACCGCCCGAGCGATAGGGCAGCCCCATCCGCCGCGCGAGCTGTCCCGCGCCATAGGTGATCTGCGCGGCCTCCGGTGTGCCAAAGGTCGGCGCGCCGGAATTCATGTCGATCGAGGTGACAAACGCCCCGAAAATCACCGGCGCGCCCGGTTTGACCAATTGCGCATAGGCGACTCCGGCCAAAACCTCGGCCATCACCTGGGTCAGCGTGCCGACCACCGAGACCGGCGCCATGGCGCCACCGACGATAAAGGGCGAGATGATGCAGGCCTGCCCGGCTTCGGCATAGATCTCCAACGCGCCCATCATCGTCGCATCGAAGGTCAGGGGCGAGTTGATATTGATGAGCGAGGTCATCACCGGCCCTTGCGCCATACGCTCGGCCCCAAAAAGGATCTCGCACATCTCGACACTGTCCCGCGCCCGGCTTGGCTCGGTCACCGACCCCATGAAGGGTTTGTCGCTGAGGGTCATATGGGCATAGAGCATGTCCAGATGCCGCTTGTTCACCGGGATATCCGTCGGCTCGCAGACGGTGCCCCCGGAATGGTGCAGCCAGGGCGACATGTAGGCGAGTTTCACGAAGGTCTCGAAATCCGCCATCGTGGCATAGCGCCGTCCCCCTGACGCATCGCGCACAAAGGGCGGGCCATAGACCGGGGCAAGCACGAGGGCGTCGCCGCCGATCTCGACCGAGCGCGCCGGGTTGCGGGCCTGCTGGACGAACCGACTGGGGGCCGTGGCGCAGAGCTTGCGCGCCAGCCCCTTGGGGATATGCACACGCTCGGCGCGCACATCTGCCCCGGCCTCGCGCCAGCGGGCCAGTGCCGCGGGGTTGTCGAGAAAATTGACACCGATCTTTTCCAGCACGGTTTCCGCGTTGGCTTCGATGATCGCGAGGGTTTCCTCGCTATGCAGGTCATAGTTCGGGATCTTGCGCTGAATGGTCGGCGCCACATCGAAGCGCACGGCCGTCCGTTCCGCTCGTCGCGCGGCCCCGCCTCCGCCGCGTCCTCGCCGCCGTATCGGTGTTGCCTCGGCCATGTCGCCCCCCGTTCGTTTGCGTTGGTACTCCAGTCCTATGCCGGGATCCGGGCGCCCTCCTCTCGATTTGCGTCGCATGGCGGCGGGAAGCGACATTGCCCGCGCCTCCGGGCTTGCACGGCTTGGCCTGCATCCGTAAACGAAGCCCATGACCCAGACCTCCCATGACCGCCTCCTCATCATCGATTTCGGCAGCCAGGTCACGCAGCTCATCGCGCGTCGCCTGCGGGAGCTGAATGTCTATTGCGAGATCCACCCGTTCCAGAATGTCACCGATGCCTTTCTCGACGCGTTCGACCCCAAGGCGGTGATTTTTTCTGGCGGGCCGGCCAGCGTGATCGATGACGGCTCCCCGCGCCCGCCGGCCAGCGTGTTCGACCGCGGCGTGCCGATCCTCGGGATCTGCTATGGTCAGCAGGTGATGATGCAGATGCTCGGCGGCAAGGTTGAACGCGGCCATGGCACGGCCGAGTTCGGACGGGCCTATGTCACGCCGGCCGAGAACCGCCCTGACCTGCTGAGTGGCTGGTTCCTCGACGGGCAGGAGCAGGTCTGGATGAGCCATGGCGACCATGTCTCGGCCATCGCGCCGGGATTCGAGGTTTATGGCACGTCGCCCAATGCCCCCTATGCCATCACCGCCGATCTGAGCCGCAACTTCTTTGCCGTCCAGTTCCACCCGGAGGTGCACCACACGCCGAATGGCAAGACGCTCTATGAGAATTTCGTCAAGCTAGCCGGGTTTTCGGGCGACTGGACCATGGGCGCTTATCGCGAGCAGGCGATCCAGCAGATCCGCGATCAGGTCGGCGATGGCAAGGTGATCTGCGCGCTCTCGGGCGGCGTGGACAGTTCGGTCGCGGCCGTGCTGATCCATGAGGCGATTGGCGAACAGCTGACCTGCGTCTTTGTCGATCACGGGCTGATGCGGCTGAACGAGGCCGAAGAAGTCGTCACCATGTTCCGCGAGCATTACAATCTGCCACTGATCCACGCAGATGAGAGCGAACTGTTCCTTGGGCAGCTCGATGGCCAATCCGACCCGGAAACCAAGCGCAAGATCATCGGGCGGCTCTTCATCGAGGTGTTCGAGAAGCACGCGAAAGAGATCGGCGGCGCGGATTTCCTCGCCCAAGGCACGCTTTATCCGGACGTGATCGAAAGCGTCAGCTTCTCCGGCGGGCCATCGGTGACGATCAAGTCGCACCACAATGTGGGCGGCCTGCCCGAGAAAATGGGCATGCAGCTGGTCGAGCCCCTGCGCGAGCTCTTCAAGGATGAGGTCCGCGCGCTGGGCCATGAGCTTGGCCTGCCCGCCTCCTTCATCGGACGCCATCCCTTCCCCGGCCCCGGCCTCGCAATCCGCTGCCCCGGCGAGATCACCCGCCCCAAGCTCGAGATCCTGCGCAAGGCCGATGCGGTCTATATCGATCAGATCCGCAAACATGGCCTGTATGACGAGATCTGGCAGGCCTATGTGGCGATCCTCCCGGTTCGAACTGTGGGCGTCATGGGCGATGGCCGGACATATGATTACGCCTGCGCCCTGCGCGCGGTGACCTCGGTGGATGGGATGACGGCAGATTACTATCCGTTCACCCACGAGTTTCTCGGCGAGACCGCCACGCGGATCATCAACGAGGTGCAGGGCATCAACCGGGTGACCTATGACATCACCTCGAAACCCCCGGGCACCATCGAGTGGGAATGACACGCGCGCTCTGGCGGCTGGCTGAAATTGGCCTGCTGCTTCTGGTCGGGTTCGGCCTGGCCACTCTGGCGGGGATCCTGCTCTATGACCCGCCGGACCGCTCTGACTACGCGGCGATCGTGGTGCTGTCCCACGGGGCATTCCCCGATGGGCGGCTGACCGACCAGACCGAGGCCCGGACCCGCGCGGGCATTGCACTCTACGAGGCAGGCCGCGCGCCCATGCTGGTGATGAGCGGCGGACAGGCCGACACGGACCCGGCCCCCAAGGCCGTGCTCATGGCCGAGCTGGCGCGCACCGAAGGGGTCGCGGACACGGCGCTTCTGGTCGAAGACGCCTCCCATTCCACCCTGCAGAACGCGCTTTTCACGGCACGCCTCGCCCCCGATCTGCAAGAGGCACCGATCCTTCTTGTCACCCATCGGTATCACGGGGCGCGCTCCGTCGCGTCCTTCTGGTGGGCCGGGTTCGATGACATCCACTTCGCCGCCGCCGATCCGCAGGACCCGGTCTGGCCCGGCACCCAATGGGAGCCGATCAAATGGGCGGGCAATGTGGTCCGCGCCGCAGGCTATTCCGTCGCGCGCGCAGTTGGCGTCGATGGCCCGCAGCTGGACGCGGTGCTCAACTGATGCGGCGTCTGACTGCCTCCGCCTTGCTGATCGCCAGCCTCGCATCGCCCGCCTCGGCCGCGTTGCTGTGCATGGGATCCGACCCGCATTTCCTGATGACCATCGATGGGGGCGATGTGGTCTTTGATCCCCTGGGGACCGACACGCTGACCCTGATCCCGCCCGTGGACGAAAGCGAAGTGCTGCGCAGCACCCGCACACATATCCTGGAGACCCCGGAGCGGAACCTGCCCCTCCTGCTCAAACCCGAGAGCTGCCAGGTCTTGTCCACCACGCTTCCCCTGAGTCTCGAGATCCTCGTGAATACCGACGATGGGCCGCGCTCCTTTCGCGGATGCTGCCTGATCCGCTGATGGAGACAGCGCGCAACGAGCCGGTCAAGGCAGCGCTCTGGATGCTGGGGGCGATCACCTCCTTCATGCTCATGGCCATTGCCGGGCGGGCGCTCTCTGCGACCCATGACACGTTCGAGATCATGTTCTTCCGCTCGGTGATCGGGTTCGGACTGGTGCTCGCGCTGGGCGCGGGTTTTGGTCGGCTCGGCGAGGTGAGCACGCGCCATCTCGGGATACACGCCCTGCGCAACCTGTGTCACTTCACCGGACAGAACCTGTGGTTCTTCGCCCTGCCCCTCATCCCCCTGGCGCAGCTTTTCGCGCTGGAATTCACCACGCCGCTCTGGGTGACGCTGCTCGCGCCGCTGATCCTGGGCGAACGGCTGACCCGGACCCGGCTGCTGGCCGCGGGGCTCGGCTTCACCGGCGTGCTTGTGGTTGCGCAACCGGATGTGAGCGGGCTTAGCATCGGTGTGCTGACCGCAGCCCTCTCGGCGCTGGGATTTGCAGGCTCGGCACTCTTTACCAAGCGCCTGACGCGCAGCGAGACGATCCTCTGCATCCTCTTCTGGCTGACCCTGATGCAGGCGGTGTTCGGGCTGGTCGCCACGCTCCATGACGGCACGGTCACATGGCCCACCGCCCAGACCATGCCCTGGCTCACGGTGGTCGCGATCTGCGGGCTCGTGGCGCATTTCTGCCTGACCACCGCGCTCAGCGTTGCCCCCGCCGTGATCGTGATGCCCTTCGACTTTCTACGCCTACCCCTGATCGGGATTGTCGGCTTTTTTCTCTACGGCGAGGCGGTCGGGATCGCACTTATTCTCGGAGCCGGGCTGATTATTGGCGCAAATGCCATAAATCTTTGGGTTGAGCGCCCGAAAAAGGCGTCTGACGCGGCGTTATAGATTGACGCATTTTTCAAGTGCGGCCAATAGTCCGGTCTACGCGAAAAAAATAAGCGCGGCATATGGGATGGAAAACATGCAGACAACACGTTTGGCCCTGTTGGGCGGAGCAGCAATGGCTCTGGCGAGCAGCGCCTATGCCGGGGGCGTTGAACGCTCCAATCAGGGGATCGACTTTCTGTTCGAACAGGGAACCTATGTCGAGCTAGGATTTGGCCGACTGGATCCAGACGTCAGCGGCGAGGTCGTTCAGCCCGGGTTCGGCAACGCGAACTCCGGCAACATGCTGGGGGGCGAAAATGTCTTCTCTTTGTCCTATAAACAGGATCTGGGCGAAAACTTCGTAGTGGGCCTGAAGCTGGACAAGCCTGTCGGGGCAACCATCAGATATCCGTCCGGGACGGGACACCCATTCGCGGGTTCGGTCGCGGATCTGGAGTCTGAAGAACTGACAGCATATCTGATGTACAAGTTCTCGAATGGTTTTAGCGTTGTTGGCGGTTTGCGCGCGCAGCAGGTCGAGGGAGACGTTTTCCTCGCGTCCACCCAATATGATCTGACAACCAACAATGACCGCGAGTACGGCTACATGCTGGGCGTGGCCTATGAAAAACCCGAGATCGCGCTGCGCGTTTCTTTGACCTACAGTTCTGCTATTGACCACACGTTCAGCGCGTCGGAGGCCGCCATTATTCCCGTTGCTGGCGTTGGAAATGTTCCGGTATCCCGGGAGGGCGATTTTGATACGACGATCCCGCAGTCTGTAAACCTCGCGTTTCAGACAGGGATCGCCGAAGATACACTGCTTTTTGGGTCCATCCGTTGGGTCGATTGGAGCGAGTTCAACATCAACCCGAGCCTTTATGATCAGATCATCCAAGGAGCATCAGGCGGATTCAGCTACCCGCTGGCGTCCTACCAGAGCGATACAATTACCTACAAGCTGGGGATTGGGCGTCGCTTCAACGAAAACTGGTCCGGTGCTGTCACGTTGATTCACGAACCTGAGTCCGGCGACATCTTTGGCAATCTGGGCCCGATCGACGGACGCGATGCAATCGCACTCGGCGTGACTTACTCGAACGATCGTTTCAAGATCAGCGGTGGCGTGGAATACAGCCGCCTCGGAGATGCGGAGTCTCAGACGCCGTTCGGCGCGCCCGGGACGGCAATTTCGGATTTCACCGACAACTCCTCGATCAGCTATGGCATCCGGATCGGCTACTACTTCTGATCTGGACGCAGACATCACAAACCCCCGCTTCTCAGCGGGGGTTTTTCTTTGCGCAGGTTTCGGATCGCGCGCCTTGTGCCAATTGGCTAGACCGTGGCCATGATAGACCAAAAGACCCTCACGCCCCGGGCTTGGGCCGAGCTTGGCTTGCTCTCGCTGATCTGGGGCGGCAGCTTCCTGTCGATCCGCATTGCGCTGGACGAGATCCCCTTTGTCACCTCCGTGGCCTATCGCGTGGGCTTTGCCGCTCTGGCCCTGTGGTGCGTCGTGCTTTGGCGGGGCGGGCGCATCCCGCGCGCGCCGCGGCTTTGGGGGGCGTTTCTGGTCATGGGGTTGTTGAACAACGTCCTGCCCTTCACGCTCATGGCCTGGGGCCAACTCCATGTTGAAACCGGGCTGACCTCGATCCTGAACGCCGCCACGGCGGTGTTCGGTGTGCTGGTGGCCGCGCTGGTCTTTGCCGATGAGCGGCTGACATGGGCCCGGGGCGTCGGCGTGGCGCTGGGCATGCTCGGGGTGGCCACCGCGATCGGTCTGCACAATTTCCACCATTTCGACCTGCGCTCCCTCGCTCAGCTCGCGATCATCGCAGGCACGATCTGCTACGCCTTTGCCGCAGCCTGGGCGCGGCTCAAGCTCAAGGGTCTGCCGCCCGAGATCGCAGCGGCGGGCATGCTCACCGGCTCGAGCGTCATCATGGTGCCCGCGGCGCTGCTTGTGGACGGCGTGCCGACCAGCCTGCCAAGCCCCGGCGCAATCCTGGCCGTGGGGTACTACGCGCTGATCGCGACAGCCTTTGCCTATCTGCTCTACTACCGCGTTCTGGCCGTTGCCGGGGCGGGCAATGCGATGCTCTGCACCCTGCTAGTGGTGCCCGTGGCGATCCCGCTCGGCGCCTGGGTCCGGCACGAGGCGCTGCCCGCCAATGCCTTTCTCGGCTTTGGCATTCTCGCACTCGGGCTCATCGTGCTGGACGGGCGCTTGACCCGCCGCCTGCTTTCCGGTTGAACCGCCGCACGACACCGCCGGAACGGAGCCCGCGTCCCATGATCTATTCGAGTGCCGCCGACTGGCGCGCCGCCCCGGAAAAACGCGTCCTGCTCTTTGGGATGTCCGGGCTGGGAAAAACCCATATCTCCAACCGCTTGCGCGAGGAAGGGGACTGGTTTCACTACTCGGTCGATTACCGGATCGGCACGCGCTACATGGGCGAACATATCGTCGACAATTTCAAGCGCGAGGCGATGCAGGTCCCCTTCCTGCGCGATCTGCTGATGTCAGACTCGATCTATATCGGCTCGAATATCACGCTGGACAACCTCTCGCCCGTCTCCACCTATCTTGGCAAACCCGGCGACCCGGCGCGCGGCGGCGTGCCAATGTCCGAGTACCGCCGCCGTCAGGCCCAGTTCCGCGCCGCCGAGATCGCGGCCCTGCACGACACCGCCCATTTCATCGACCGCGCCAAGGCGATCTATGGCTATCCGCATTTCATCTGCGACAGCGGCGGGTCGATCTGCGAGTGGGTCGACGGCAACAACCCCAAGGACCCGGTGCTGAGCGCGCTAGCTGCCGCGACGCTGCTCGTCTGGATCGAGGGGGACGAGGCCCATACCGAAGAGCTCATCCGTCGCTTCGACAAGGCGCCCAAGCCCATGGCCTATGACCCGGCCTTTCTCGCCGTCAGCTGGGCCAAGTACCTCACCGAGACCGGGCTTGCCCCCGAGGCCGTGGATCCCGATGCCTTCATTCGCTGGACCTATGCCAAGGCCCTGGCACACCGGCAGCCGCGCTATGCCGCCATGGCCCGCAACTGGGGTGTGACCGTCGCCGCCGATGATGTGGCGCGGGTGCGCGATGCGGCGGATTTCGAGACGCTGATCGCCGACGCCCTTGGCAATCGCGCGGCAAAGGCCTAAATCCGCACTCCCACCCCCGCAGATCCGGACGCACACCATGCCCATCAAGATCCCCGAGACCCTCCCCGCCTTCGACGTGCTTTCGTCCGAGGGTGTGATGGTGATGGGCGCGGATCGCGCGGGGCGACAGGACATCCGGCCCCTGCAGATCGGGCTGCTGAACCTGATGCCCAAGAAGATCCAGACCGAGACGCAGTTCGCGCGGCTCGTGGGCGCGACCCCGTTGCAGATCGACCTGACGCTGATCCGCATGACCGAGCATCAGTCCAAACACACCTCCGCCGCCCATATGGAGACCTTCTATCGCCCCTTCGAGGAGGTCCGGGATCGCAAGTTCGACGGGCTGGTGATCACCGGTGCGCCGATCGAGCATCTGGATTTCGAGGATGTAACCTATTGGGACGAGCTGCGCGAGGTCTTCGCCTGGACACAGACCAATGTGCATTCGACCTTTGGCGTCTGCTGGGGCGGGATGGCGATGATCAACCATTTCCACGGGGTGCAGAAGCATATCCTGCCCGCGAAAGCCTTTGGCTGCTTCCGGCACCGCAATCTGGCACCCGCCTCGCCCTATCTGCGCGGGTTCTCCGATGACTGCGTGATCCCCGTGAGCCGTTGGACCGAAATGCGCCAGGCCGAGATCGAGGCGGCCTCGGGGCTGTCCACCCTGCTCGGCTCCTCCGAGGTCGGGCCCTGTCTGGTCGAGGATCCGGGGCATCGCGCGCTCTATATCTTCAACCATTTCGAGTATGACACCGGCACGCTCAAGGAAGAGTATGACCGCGACATCGAAAGCGGTACGCCGATCAACGTCCCCAGCAACTACTATCCGGATGACGACCCGAGCAGACCACCGCTCAACCGGTGGAGATCTCATGCCCATCTCCTATATGGAAACTGGATTAATGAGATTTACCAGACCACCCATTATGACATGCAGAAGATCGGTTCTTAAGGCGGGCTTGGCGACAGTCGCGGTGGCGGCTGTGGCCGGATGTGCCCGTCGTGACCCGGATGGAACGACGATGGACAAGTTCGACAGGACCTTGCCCGTGGGCGAGGTGATCGAGGTTGACGGCAAGACCGTGCATGTGGCCGAGAGCGGTGCGGGACCGGCGGTGGTGCTGCTCCACGGGGCGAGCGGGCACCTGCGGGACATGACTTTTGACCTTGCGGGACGGCTGAACAAAGCGGGCTACCGGACACTGGCATTTGACCGGCCCGGTCTGGGCTATTCCGACCGCATCAATCGGCGCGGCGAGAGCCCGCAGGAACAGGCCCGCCACCTCGCCAAGGCGCTGTCGGCGCGGGGCGTGGACCGCGCGATTATCCTCGGGCACAGCTATGGCGGGGCGGTCGCCCTCGCTTGGGCGCTGGAGCGTCCGGATCAGGCGGCGGCGGTCGTCACACTGGGCGGTGCCAGCATGGTCTGGGAGGGTGGTCTGGGCGCGTGGTATGCCATCGCCTCCACCCGGATCGGCGGCGCCACCGTGGTGCCGGTGGCAGTCGCACTTGTGCCGCAATCGCGCGCCGAGGAGTTCACGACCACGCTCTTTGCCCCCAATGCAGTGCCCGAGGGCTATCTCGACTATGTCGGGACCGACCTGACACTGCGCGCAAGCCAGGCGCGGAACAATGCGCGGCAGGTCAACCGGCTCAAACGGTTCATCCGTGATATGTCCGAGGATTACGATACGCTGACCCTGCCGGTCGAACTTCTCCATGGCACGGCCGACACCATCGTGCCGATCGATGTCCATGCCCGCCCGCTGTCGCGGATCCTGCAAAACGGGAACCTCGTCGAGATGGAGGGCGTTGGGCACATGCCGCACCACGCAGATCCCGAGGCGGTCATCGCCGCCGTGAACCGCGCCGCACGGGCCGCCGGATTGCGCTAGCCCGCGCAATCGTCATACTGCGGCGACCAGTTCTGAAAGGATCGGTCCCATGTCCCTGCCCTTTGACGGTGCCATATCCCAGTTCGCCCGCGAGGACGCGCCCAAATCGGTGCGCGCGGCGCTGGAGGACGCGAAGAAGGGCGAAATCCTCAATCCGAGCTATCCCTATGACGAGAGGATGGACAAGGATGAATACGAGGACACGCTGGACGCGCTCCAGATCGAGTTGGTGAAGCTGCAATCCTGGGTCAAGGAGAGCGGCGCGCGGGTCTGCGTGCTGTTTGAAGGCCGCGATGCCGCCGGCAAGGGCGGCACGATCAAGCGGGTGCGCGAGAACCTCAACCCGCGTACCACGCGGATCGTGGCGCTTTCGAAACCCACGGATCGCGAGGCCTCCGAATGGTATTTCCAGCGCTACATCCGCCAGTTGCCCGCGGGCGGCGAGATCGTGCTCTTCGACCGGAGCTGGTACAATCGCGGCGTGGTCGAACAGGTGTTCGGGTTTTGCACCGAGCCCGAGCGCGACGCGTTCTTTCGCCAGCTCCCGGATTACGAGCGGATGCTCGTGGATGAGGGCATCCATCTGGTGAAGTTCTGGCTCAATGTCGGACGGGCCGAGCAGTTGCGCCGCTTTCTCGACCGCGAAAGCGACCCGCTCAAACAGTGGAAGCTGAGCTGGATCGATGTCGAGGGGCTCAAGAAATGGGACGCCTATAGCGAGGCGATCTCTGAGACACTGACCCGCAGCCATTCCGAAATCGCCCCCTGGACCATCATCCGCAGCGATGACAAGCGCCGCGCGCGACTGGCGGCGATCCGCGCTATCCTGCGCGGGCTCGACTATACCGGCAAGGATGACGCGCTTGTGCAGGTGCAGGACCCGCAAATCTGCGGCGGGCCGGACATCTGGGATGCCTAAACGCGGGTATCATCACGGCAACCTGCGCGCGGCCCTCGTGGAATCCGCGCTGGTCCTGATCGAGCAGAAGGGGCCGACCGGCTTCACCCTCTCGGAGGCGGCCAAGAATGCGGGCGTGACGCCGGCAGCGGTCTATCGCCATTTCGCCGGACGCGATGAGTTGATCATCGAGATTGCCCTGCAGGGCCATGAGATCTTTTCCGATCTGATGGAGTTCGCCTTCAACGAGGGCCAGCCCTCGGCGCTTGCGGCCTTCGAGGCCACGGGCCGTGCCTATCTCGCCTTCGCACGCAAGCATCCGGGCCATTACATGGCGATGTTCGAAAGCGGCATCTCGAACCAGGCCACGCCCGAACTCGCGGCGGCGTCGGCCAAGTCGCGCGCCGTTCTCGAACGCGCGGCGGAGGCCCTGTCCAAGCATATCCCCGAGGATAAACGCCCGCCCGCGTCGATGTTCTCGGCGCATATCTGGGCCATGAGCCACGGGGTGGTGGAGCTTTTTGCCCGGGGCGCGCCGGGCTCCAAGGCGCCGTTCCCACCCGAGGATCTGCTGGAGACCGGGATCGGGATCTACCTGCGCGGGCTCGGCCTGATCCCGCAGGACAGCTAGGCCGGAAAGAACACAAGCGCCTCGGGCGACCAATGCACGCCGGTCCGCACGCCCGGCTCAACCACCGAGATCCCCGGGCCGTTTTTCATCGAAATCTCGACCAGCGCCTCGGTCCCGTCCAGCCGCACGCGGTAGCTGGTCATATCCCCGAAATAGGCGCGCTCCACGATTTCGGCCATGGCAGTGTGCCCCTCGGCACCCGGCGCGGCCAGCGACATCCCCTCGGGCCGCACCCCCGCAGCACACGCCCCGTCCGGCGCGTCGGGGGCAGGCATCCGGCCAAGCCCCGCAACCTCCGCCACCCCGCCCTGAACCTCGGCGGACAGGAAGGACATGGTGCCGATGAACTCCGCCACCTCCCGCGTCGCGGGTCGACTATAGAGGGTCTGCGGCGCGGCCAGCTGCGCGATCCGGCCTTCGAACATCACCGCGATCCGGTCGGACATGGTCAGCGCCTCCTCCTGATCATGGGTCACGAGGATGAAGGTGATGCCGATATGGCGCTGCAGGCGGCGCAGCTCGGACTGCATCTGCTCGCGCATCTTCTTGTCCAGCGCCGAGAGCGGCTCATCCAGCAGCAACACCTTGGGCTCGAGCACCAGCGCCCGAGCCAGAGCCACGCGTTGCCGCTGTCCGCCGGACAGGGCATGGGCCGCCCGGTCACCGTACCCGTCGAGCCCGACCATGGCGAGCGCCTCAGCCCCCCGGCGCGCCTTGGCCGCCGCGTCCAGATCGGTCCGGCGTCGCAAGCCAAAGCCGACATTCTCGGCCACGCTCAGATGGGGAAAGATCGCATAGCTCTGAAACACCATATTGGTCGGGCGCTTGTTGGCGGGCACCCCCGCCATGTCGCGCCCGTCGATCTGCAGCGTGCCGGACTCATAGGTCTCGAACCCGGCAATGGTCCGCAACAGCGTGGTCTTGCCACACCCAGACGGCCCCAGAAGGGAAAAGAACTCCCCCGAGCCGATCTCGACCGACACATCCCGCAGCGCGTGGTAAGAGCCGTAGTATTTCTGCAGATGTGCAATGGAAATCAGGGGTGTGGTCACAGGAACCCTCCGGCATCTTGTTGACCGCTCTTGCGCAGCCCGCGCCTGCGCAGCATCTCGGCCGTGCCGATCAGAATCAGCGAGAGCACGATCAGGATCGTCCCCAGCGCCATGATCACCGGCAGCTTTTGCGGGAAACGCAGCTGGCTCCAGATATAGACCGGCAGGGTTGGTTCAGTGCCCGTCAGAAAGAATGCGATGATGAACTCATCGAGCGAAATGGTGAAGGAGATCAGCAGCGACGCGATGATCCCCGGCGTTACCAGCGGCAGGATAACGAGGCGAAAGGCGCTCAGCCGCGTCTCGCCCAAATCGATCGCCGCTTCTTCGAGCGAGCGGTCGAGCCCGCTGAAACTGCTGGACAGGATGGCGATGCAGAACGGCGTGCAGATCAAAGTGTGACCGAGGATCACCGACCAGATCGACAGGCTCAGCCCCAACTGCAACAGCACCACCAACAGCGACACCGCCACGATGATCTCGGGCAGCACCAATGGCACCATGATGAAGCCCATGATCCCGGCCTTGCCCGGGAACCGGAACCGGGTCGAGGCACGCGCCGCAAAGACCCCGAGCGTCGTGGACAGAACCGCCGTGGCCAGCGCGATGATCAGCGAATTCGCCAGGGCCTCATGCAACGCGGGGATCGCCGTCAGTTCGACAAACCAGGCGGTTGTAAACCCGTTCAGCGGGAAGGCGATGATTGTGCCGTCATTAAAGGCAAAGACCGGCAACAGGATCACCGGCAGGTACAGAAACACCAGATAGAGGATCGCATAGACCCGCAGGATCCGCGCGCTCATTTCGGGGCCCGCCCGATATTGCGCGTGAGATACACGAGCAGGAGCGCCATGGACCCGACAATCGTCATCGCCGACACCGCCAGCGCCGCCCCCATGGGCGCATTGTTCAGGCGCAGGAACTGGGTCTGGATCATGTTCGAGATCATCAACCCGTTCGGCCCGCCCACCAAGCGTGGGGTCACGTAATCGCCAATCACCGGGATGAAGACGATCAGCGTGGCCGCGATCACCCCCGGCATGGCCAGTGGCAGGGTCACGCGCCGGAAGGTGCCCCACGCGCTCTCCCCCAGATCCCGCGCGGCCTCCAGCAGGGAGCGGTCGATCTTCTCGAGCGCCACATAGATCGGCAGGATGGTGAACGGCGCATAGGCATGGGCTAGCGTGATCACCACCGCATTGGCATTGTAGAGCAGAAAGGTCAGCGGTTCCTCAATGATGCCAAGCCCTTGCAGGCTGGAGTTCAGAACCCCGTTGAAGCCGAGGATCACCTTCCACAGGAACACGCGCAGCAGATACGACGTCCAGAACGGAATGGTAATCAGGAAGATCCAGAGCGCCTTGCGCTCCTGCGGGACATGGAAGGAGACGAAATAGGCAATGGGAAAGGCCAGCAGCACCGTCACCACCGTCACCGCCCCCGCGATCCAGAGGGACCGCCCCATGAGCGTGCCATAGATCGGATCGGTCACCGCCTCGCGGTAGTTGTCGAGGGTGAAACTGCGGTCGAACTCCATGAAGTTCTGGGTCCAGAAGCTGAGCACGAGGATCGCGATCAGCGGCACGGCCAGCAGCAGGATCGTGAAGATCAGCGGCGGGCTGATCATCGCATAGCCCTGGGCCGCCTCTGTCCTGAGACCAAACCGCGCCATCACTACCCTTTGCCATCCCCGTCCAAGTGGAGGGCAGCATGCGAAGATGCGCCGCCGGGAACAAGGGGTAATCCGCGCGCGCGCCGGTTGCGACGCCATCGGCCCGAAAACTGGGCGGTTTCGCCCCGTTGCGGCTGGTCCGGGTGGCTCAGCTCAGTTCCTGAATGCTGTCAAACACTTCGAGCACGGGCGGTCCGTCATACATCTCGGCACTGGATTTCGCGCCCTTATGGGCGGCCCGAAAAGCCTCGGACTTGGTCCATGCCTCAAAAGACGCGCGGTCGCGCCAGAGCGTATGCGACGCATAAAGCCGGATCCCGTCCTCGGCATCGCCCTTCATAAGGTGGAAGGATACGAACCCTCCAACCTGCTTGAGATGGCTGTCGCGGGACTGCCAAACCTCTTCAAACGCGGCCTCGTGGTCGGTTTTGACGCGAAAACGGTTCATGGTGAGAAACATCTGCAAAGCTCCGGTGGATCGGCGTTGAACGCGCGGGCGATGGCTGGCGCAGGGTCCCGCGCAGAGAAGCCGAGCCCCGCCAGAGGGTCAAGCCCGCAGATGCAAAAAGGGCGCGCCCAACGGCACGCCCTTCGCAATCGGTGAAACAGGCTGGATCAGCGCTTGGAGAACTGGAAGCTCTTACGCGCCTTGGCCTTACCGTATTTCTTCCGCTCGACCACACGGCTGTCGCGGGTCAGGAAGCCAGCCGCCTTGAGCGCGCTCCGCAGAGAGGGCTCATAGAGCTGCAGCGCCTTGGAAATCCCGTGCCGTACGGCACCGGCCTGACCAGAGAGGCCACCGCCCTTGACCGTTGCGGTCACGTCGAACTGGTCCTCGACACCGGCCACCTGGAAGGGCTGGCGCAGGATCATCTGCAGAACCGGACGCGCGAAATACACGTTCAGGTCCTTGCCGTTCACGGTGACCTTGCCGGAGCCCGGCTTGATCCAGACACGGGCAACCGCGTCTTTCCGCTTGCCCGTTGCATAAGAGCGGCCCAGCTCGTCGCGGACCGGCTCACGGGAGATGACAGTTTCGGGCGCCACGTCGGCGACGGAGCCCTCAGCGACGGCACTCAGGTCGTCGAAGGATTTGATCTCTTCAGCCATTCACTCAGCTCCGGGTGTTCTTGGAATTCTTGGACGCCAGATCCAGCACCTCGGGGCTCTGGGCCTCATGCGGATGCTCGGCGCCGGCATAGACGCGCAGATTGGTCATCTGCTGACGCGACAGCGGACCGCCGGGCAGCATGCGCTTCACGGCCTGTGTGACCACGCGCTCGGGGTACTTGCCCTCGAGGATCTGACCCGTGGTGCGGGACTTGATGCCGCCCGGGTAGCCCGTGTGCCAGTAGTTCGGCTTGTCGCGCTTCTTGCCGGTCAGCTGGACCTTGTCGGCATTGATGATGATGACATTGTCACCCATGTCCATATGCGGCGTGAAGCTCGGCTTGTGCTTGCCACGAAGACGGGTGGCGACGATCGAGGCAAGACGGCCCAGAACGATGCCTTCGGCGTCGATCAGGATCCATTTCTTGTCGATATCCGCCGGTTTTGCGGTAAAGGTTTTCATTTCTTCGCCCTATCAGAACGTGAGCCGGGACATTGCCCGGTTTGATGGGCGCGTTCTAAGGGTTTTACAGTCGGGGTCAAGGCCCTTTACCTCGCGTTTTCCAAGCGAAAACAGGTGCTTGAAAATAAGGTATTAAAATACCCCCACTTTCTAGACCGCAATCCGCTCCGGCGGGTGGTCCAGAAGGCCACGCAGCCGTTCCAGCGCGTTGTCAAAACTCTTGCGGCTCACCCCGCCATTCACCGCCAGACGGATCGCATGGGGCGCGCGCCCGTTGCGATCGGCGTAATCCTCGGCGGTCCGGATCTGCACCCCTTCGGCCTCGGCGGCCCGGGCGAAGGCGCTGGCGCGCCAACCCGGCGGCAGGCTCAGCCAGACGAAGAGCGCGTCCTCGCGCCAGCGCAGATCGAACCGCCCGAGCTTATTGACCATCGACCGGACATAACAGGCGACTTCCTTGCGCAGATCCTCCTGCATCTTGGGCAGCGCGGGATGAGTAAGCAGCGTGGCGGCGAGGTCGGTGATCGGAGTGGCAAGGCCGAAGAACCCCGCCTCCGCTGCTCTGCGCGCACCTTGCGCCTGCCCGTCCGGTGCCACGACGAAACCGAACCGCAAGGCCGGGCTCAGGGATTTCGACAGGGAGGAGACGAACCAGCCCCGCTCCGGTGCAAGCGCCCGGAGGCCGGGGCCACTCACGGCTCCAAGACGATAGGTGTCGTCCTCCAGGAGTTGCAGGTTCACCCGCCGAGCCGCCTCGACGATTTCGAGCCGACGGGCCGGGGTCATGGCAATCAGGAGCGGGTTCTGCACCTCTGTGGACAGACACAGCAATTGCGCATCCGTTTGGCGCGCGATCTCCACCAGCGCATCCGGGCGCACCCCATGCTCGTCCATGGGCACCGGCACCACATCCGCACGCAGCAATTCGGCGGCACGGCGATATCCGGGATAGGCCAGTTCCTCCACAAGCACGACCGGACGCCGCCCGCTGAGCACAGCTTGCATTACAAGTAGGATCCCGCTCTGTGCCCCGTGGGACAGCACAACATCCTCGGCGCCAAGGCGACCAAGCGTGACATTGGACAGGTAGGAGACGACCGCCTCCCGCGCCGCCTGCCCGGTCCGGTGGCCGGGATAATGCATCACGCCCGAGGGCGGCGCGGCGGCGATCTGCATCAGGCTTTCCCGGATCAACCGCGCCTGTCCGGCATTCGGCAAATGAGGCGAAATCAGATTGACCTCATGAGGGTCGGCTTCAGAATTGTGCAGCACGGAATCCACTTCCGGCACACGCAGAGGCGGCGCCGAGATCGCCTTTTGCGCCACAAAGGTGCCGCGCCCCACACCCGTCTCAAGAAGCCCCGCATCCGTCAGGCGCGTATAGGCCCGCGCCACGGTGCCCGGCGTCACGGACACGCGATAGGCCAGATCTCGCACCGGTGGCAATTTCTCCCCCGGTTTAAGATCGCCAGATGCGATCGCCTGGCGCAAGGCCTCGGCCAGCCGCGTGTATTTTGGTCCAGTGCCAGCGCTCAAGGCGTCCGAAAGATCACCAAACCAAATTGTATCCATCACAATGTTTCCTTAGACAGGCGCGCCACTTGATTGTATCAATATACTGCCTGATATCAGGTTTTGTGTCAATACAATTTAGGAGACAGACCCATGACACGCTCTGCCAATGCTGCCTTGATCGCGCAGTTGTCGACCGCTCCCGCCCTGCCCGCCCTGGCGCAGTTTGCGCTGCGTGTCGCGGTGGCACTGACGAAATGGGACACTCAACGTCGAACACGCCGCGGCCTTCAGGGTCTCAGCGACCATCATCTCCGGGATATTGGACTGACGCGCGATGACGCCGAACACGAATTGCGCCGTCTCTTTTAACCCATAGGAGATATCTCCCCTGACTGCCGGCCCCCTCGGGCCGGCTTTTTTGCGGCTAGGTGGCGCTTGGGGGAATGGAATAGGTGAGAGAGGCGCGGGCCACGACCTTCTCCGAACCTTCGGAGCGTATCAATACATCGCCCACAGCCAGGACGCGTCCGAGCTTCAAGAGCCGCGACTCGGCGATCAGATCCCTGCCCGCCTCGGGTTTGCGCATGAAGTCGATGGCACAATTCGTGGTCACCGCCAGCGCCACAGGGCCGAGGCGGGCCAAAATCGCAAGGTAGATCCCCACATCCGCCAGTGCGAACATGGTCGGTCCGGAAATTGTACCGCCCGGGCGCAGATGCTTGTCCTGAGTGATCAACCGCACGACAAGCCGCCCGGCGGCAACCTCCTCCACCCGGAAATCCCCGGCCACCTGAGGAAAAGCCTCTGCCAGAAACGCCTCCAGCGCCTGCGCATCCATCTCAACGGTCATCTTGCCCCCCTGCCCTTTGGCCCCCTAAGGTTGCGGCAAACCGACGGGAGGGCAAGATGGCCGACGAAATACTCACACGCGCGGATCAGGATGGCATCGCCACATTGACTCTGAATGCGCCGAAGACCCTCAACGTGCTGTCCGACGCGATGCTAGCAGCCCTTCAGGCGCAGATCGACGCGTTGTCCGAGGACCGCGCGACCCGGGTCGTTGTGCTGCGCGGGTCTGGGCGGGCTTTTTGCGCGGGTCATGACCTGCGGGAGATGACCGCCTCGCGCCAGGCTGCCGATGGCGGGGCGGCGGCCTTCAAGGATCTTTTTGACCGCTGCGCGCGAATGATGATGGGGCTGCAGGCCCTGCCCCAGCCGGTCATCGCCGAGGTGCACGGAATTGCCACCGCCGCGGGCTGCCAGCTTGTGGCGACGGCCGATATGGCCGTGGCGGCCGAGGGCACGCGGTTCGGGGTGAACGGGGTGAATATCGGGCTCTTCTGCTCGACCCCCATGGTGGCCCTGTCCCGCAACATCCCGCGCAAACAGGCCTTCGAGATGCTGACCACCGGCGAGATGATCGATGCAACACGCGCTCAGGAGGTCGGGTTGATCAACAAGGTCGTGCCCGCCGAAGATCTGTCCTCCGAGACTGCAGCACTGGCCGCCCGGGTGGCGGAGAAGCGCGGTGAGGTCGTCGCCATCGGCAAGCGTGCCTTTTACGAGCAGGCTCAGATGCCCCTCGCAGAAGCCTATGCCTATACCGGGGACGTCATGGTGCAGAACATGGCCTTCCGGAACACCGAGGAAGGCATTGCGGCGTTTCTCGACAAACGTCCGCCGAATTGGACCGAGGAGTGACGCCTAGAGCGTGCCCATGATCCGACGCACATAGTTGCGCGTCTCCTTATAGGGCGGGATCCCGTTATGCCGGGCCACGGCCTCGGGCCCCGCATTATAGGCTGCCAACGCGAGCTTCCAGTCGCGGAATCGCTGATACTGCGTGCGCAGGTACCGCGCCCCACCATCGAGGTTCTGACGCGGATCATGGGGGTTCACGCCAAGATCCCGTGCGGTTCCCGGCATGAGCTGCGCAAGGCCGATTGCTCCTTTGTGAGAGACGGCCTTGGCGTTGAAAGCACTCTCTTGCTGGATCAGACGCAGGAACAGATCCTCAGGGATCCCATGGCGTCGCGCGGCGGCCTTGGCCATGGACAGGTACGGGCCCGCATAGGATCCGCCGAAGGACGGGATCTCGGACGCCCGCCCGGTGCGCTGCGGCAGGAACCGGGTGGAATGCTCGTATTGCGTCGCACCACGGCGGTCGAGCACATTGGTCTGGGACGAAAACAGCGAGGCCCGGGCCGAGCTGGAGCGGGACGTATCCGCAAAACCGGCCCCGACCGTCGTGCCGCCGACCGCAACGACCACCAGTGCCGCGCAGGCGCGCGTCCAGTTCCGGCAGTTCTTGCCAAGGTTCCGCATGGGTTTCTCCCTCATCTCGTTCCGGTTTATAGGCGGAATGTTAAAAAACGCCAACCATCCGTGACCCGGTGCTGCTTCCGACTTTTCATTACCCACGCGCAATGGTGTAACGTCATCACAACGCAGTGCAGATCCGAACACAGATTCGAAGGGAGGCGGTCATGGCAGGCTCGGTCAACAAGGTCATCTTGATCGGAAATCTCGGGCGCGACCCCGAAGTGCGCACATTCCAGAACGGCGGAAAGGTCTGCAACCTGCGGATCGCGACCTCGGAAAACTGGAAAGACCGCAATACCGGCGAGCGCCGCGAGCGGACCGAGTGGCACTCGGTCGCGATCTTCTCGGAACCCCTCGCCCGCGTCGCGGAACAATACCTGCGCAAGGGCTCCAAGGTTTATATCGAAGGCCAGCTCGAAACCCGCAAATGGCAGGACCAGTCCGGTCAGGACCGCTACTCGACCGAGGTCGTTCTGCGCCCCTACCGCTCTGAGTTGACCATGCTCGACGGGCGCGAAGGTGGCGGTGGCGGCATGGGCGGCGGCGGCGGAGGGGGCGGCTACATGTCCGACCAATCCGGTGGCGGCTATGGCGGCGACGACCGGTATGGTGGCGGCAGCCCGGCCCCCAGCGGTGGCGGCGGCGGCGGCGGCGGTCGGTCCAACAGCGATCTGGACGACGAAATTCCGTTCTAAGACCCGCCCCCCCGATCCGGGGCGTACCAGACCAACGCGGTGCCCCGACGGGGCACCGGATCACAAATCGAAACTGTCGACCATGGCCGCAAGGCCCGATCCCGGCTCCCAGTCGGCCCAGCGATCCGCGTCGATCCGATCCCGCCACGAGGGCGCGTCGTCCTCGTCAGCGTTCCGTTCGTTCAGGCGATCCATGATCCACGCGCGGCGCAACCCGGGGTCCTCGCGCGCGAAGCGGGCCACATCATCTGCGCTGCCATCGTCATCCACATCCACCACCGTGACACTGACACCACGCCGGCTCGATTCCTCGTAAGGCAGGACCATCTGGAAAATCACCAGATCCTCGGTGAAGTATTCCGGCGCGACCATCCGGGTGAAGCCCGCCTCGACCCGGGATTCCACCACGATATCGGTCTCGATCTCCCAATTCTGGCCGCCATCGACGCTTTCGAGCACGCGCACAAGCCCGGTGCCGATCTCATCGATGGTCATGTAGAGATGCCCCTCCGCGTTGGAACTCAGCTGGACATAGGCTTCGGAGTCAAAGGTGTTCTGAGGTGAGATCCGCTCACTCCAGGTCTGCGTGTCGCCATCGAAGACAAAGAACTCCACCTGCGGGGTCTCTTCCTCGGTGACATTGGCGAGGTAGATGTCATTGCCCACAACGGTCACGCTGTAATGGCTCGCAAGCAGTTGGTAGGATCCCAAATCCGAGACTTCAACGAACGCGCCCGTGGCCCCGTCGAGCCACGAGATGTTCGTGTCCGTCGCCAGAAGAACACCGGTCACCTCCGGCGTTGTGACGAGGCGGGCCGATGCCGCCTCGTACTCGCCGAACCGCGTGACCTCGGTGGACCATGTCAACCCGCCATCGGTAGAGGTCGACAGAGCGATCTTGGGCGCGAATAGATTTGCCTCGAGCGCCACCGCATAGAGCGTGCCCTCCGCATCCATCGTGTGGTTCGGCAGGCTGATCCGCCCCGAGGCCACCCCCGCGATGGCCGTGGACGGTTCCATGATCGCGGACCAGTTCTGCGCCGACGGATCGTAGTCGAGGGTTTGGAACCGGATCTCGCCCTTGTCGTCCTGAAATGACACGGTCAACGTGTCGCCGTCGGCCATAATCTCAAGATGGCCGGTCGAGAAGCGTCCCGTCTGATCGAATTCATAGGTCTCGACCCAGGTCGCGCCGTTGTCATAGCTCGTGCGCAGGGTCAGACCCTTGAACTGCCCTTCATTGAGCAGAACATGGATGGCCCCATCCGCCGTCTCGACGATCTTGTCCTGCATGCGCGATACGGTGATCGCGTTCGCGTTCCAACCCCAGAAACCAACCCATTGCGACAACAGCATCGAACCCACCTCGAAATTCAATTTGCAAAGCGCGCCACGGCCCCCCGCGACGGCGTCGGGCCGAAATTGCCCGACCGCTCCGGGCCGTTAACAAAGATTAACCATAGGTTGGATTGATCACCAAACCACTGTTAGGGCTTCGTTAGGAAAACCGCGCCATCTTGCCGGGTTCGCTGAAATCTGCCCATTTTTGCAGCTTGGAAAAGCGTGGAAATCGGGCAAAAAGCTCAATTTCCTGAGGAAAACTCTCTCAGGCGCCGCGCTGGTCAAGGGCATCCTGCAACACGGCGCGCACGGTATCGCGCGGCACGTCCGAAGTCACAAATGCGTCACCGATGCCCCGGGCAAGGATGAAGCGCAGCTGACCATCGAGCACTTTCTTGTCCTGACCCATCAAGGTCAGCAGGTCGTCGGCAGATGGCAGATCGCCGGGAATGTCACGCAGATCGCGCTTCGTGCCCATCTCCGCCAGATGCGCACGGACCCGGCTCGGATCTTCCTGCGCGCAGAGGCCCAGTCGGGCAGACAGCTCGAAGGCAAGGGCGCAGCCGATAGCCACCCCTTCGCCATGGAGCAGCCGGTCCGAATAGCCCGTCGCCGTTTCCAAGGCGTGGCAGAAGGTATGGCCTAGATTGAGAAGGGCGCGGTCGCCCTGCTCGGTCTCGTCGCGCACCACGATCTCGGCCTTCATCTCGACCGAGCGGCGCACGGCAGACACCCGCGCGGCCATGTCCCCCGCGGCCAGTTTCGGACCCATGCTTTCCAGCCACTCGAAAAACGCGGCATCCCCCAGGAGCCCGTATTTCATCACCTCGCCATAGCCTGCGAGGAAATCGCGCTCGGTCAGCGTGCCCAGAATGGCCGTGTCCGCCAGAACGAGGCGCGGCTGATGAAAGGCCCCGATCAGGTTCTTGCCATGGACCGAATTGATCCCCGTCTTGCCACCGACCGAACTGTCGACTTGCGCCAGAAGGCTCGTGGGGATCTGGATGAAACCGACCCCGCGCCGCAGAACCGCCGCGGCAAACCCCACCAGATCGCCGATCACCCCGCCGCCAAAGGCGATGACGAGATCCCGGCGCTCGACCTTCTGTTCCAGCAGCCAATCGACCGTCCGGCTGAATTCGGGCCAGCCCTTGGTGGCCTCGCCCGCGGGCAGGCTCAGGGCCGTGCTCTCGATCCCCGCGCGACGCAGGCTGTCCTGCAGGGTCGCCAGATGGAGAGCGCCGACAGTCTCGTCGGTGACGATGCTGACCTTCGGACGCGCGAGAAAAGGCGCGATCCGGCGGCCAGCCTGTTCCAGCAATCCCGGGCCGATCTCGACATCATAGGCCCGGCTGTCCAGAGGCACATGGACGGTTTCAAGCAGGTCGGATGCGGGCTTGGATACGGGCTCAGACATGGATCACCTTTCAGGCAGGAGGTCGGCCCGGGTGCTCTAGCAGTCCGGTCGCGCAGGCTCCACCCCCGGCAGGCTCTGCCTTCGACGGGGTCACCCCCTGACAAAGATCCCGGGGCGGGCCGCGAGCGCTGCAATCACGCGCTCGGCCATGGCCTCGATGGTCAGATCGGGCGCGGCTTTCACATGGACAGCGGCTTTTTGATAGACCGGCACCCGCGCTGCGAAAATTTCCGCCAGGGTGGCGCGCGGATCGTCCGTCAGCAAGAGCGGCCGCGTCGTCTTGTGACGCACCCGATTCCACAGCAGCTCCAGATCCGCATCCAGCCAGACCGACACGCCCAGCTCGGCAATGATGGCGCGGTTGCGTTCGGCCAGAAAGGCCCCGCCCCCGGTCGATAGGATCGCGGGCGCTCCGGTCAGAAGCCGGGCCAGCACCTCGGTCTCGCGATCGCGAAAGAACGCCTCGCCATCGCGCTCGAAAATCTCGGCGATCCGGGCATTCGCGGCACGCTCGATCTCGTGGTCGCTGTCGATGAAGGGCACCCCGAGCTGTGCCGCCACGGCCGTGCCCACCGCCGTCTTGCCCGCGCCCATCATCCCGACGAGAACCACCGGGCGGGTCAGCTGCACTGTTGCGGCTTCGGCCACTTATCGCCACTCCTGCAAAAATTCGAACGCTTGTGTTAGCATAGAGCTTGAATGGCGGGAAGCGTCACGAAATACCATAGACAAAAAGCATAAGACGCAGGCAGGCAAAGGTACGAGCAGTGTTGGGAAAACTCTTTTTGGTTGTATTGGTTCTGGTTGCGCTCGGCGCTTTGGGACTGCTGGGCTATGGCTATGTGGGCGATCTGCCCTCCGAGAGCGCGCCCGTGCGCATTCCGGTGACGTTGGATGGGCAATAAGGCGCGACAGGGCCTGTTGGCGGGCTGCGCGCTGATCTGGCTGGGCGCGGCACCGGGACAGGCGCAGGATCCGATCTCGGCCATCGACTGGTTGTCCGACATCATCGCCCAACCCATTGCCCCGCCCCCGGTGACCGATGACGACATCGCGCCCTCGGCGAGCGTCGAGGCGATCGAGGTTGCCCCGCTCGAGGATCAGGCAATTGACGGCGTGGGGCTATTGCCTGTCAGCGTCTCGGGCCTGCCCCGGGAGTTCTGGGGGATCACGCCAGCGGCAGACCTGGCGCGCGACCTGCGGGCGCAGAGCATCTCGCTGCCGCTGCCGGCACGTCGCCTTTTGAAACGGATCCTTCTGGCCGAGCTGGACCCACCGGTAGATGCCGGGCCGGACCATACGCTCTTTCTTGCTCGGCTCGATGCGCTGCTGGCCTTCGGTGCGCTGCCCGATGCGCAGGCGCTGGTGGAGCGTGCGGGGGTCAGCGATGATCTGGAGGTGTTCCGCCGCTGGTTCGATATCAGCCTGCTGCGCGGGGATGAGGCCCGGGCCTGCGCCACCTTGCGTGCGGTGCCGGATGTGGCCCCGACCTTCTCGGCGCGGATCTTTTGCCTTGCGCGGAACAATGACTGGCCTGCCGCGGCCCTCAGCCTCGAGACCGCGCGCGCCCTCGGCTATGTCTCCGAGGCCGAGGATCTGCTCATGGCGCGGTTCCTCGACCCCGAGCTGTTCGAGGGCCTGCCCCTCGCTGCGCCGCCCGAGCCGATCACGCCGCTCAGCTATCGGATGTTGGCCGCGCTGGGTGAGGCGCCCCCGGCGCGCACCCTGCCGCTCGCCTTCAACCACGCGCTGCTCGCGCCCAGCCAGGGCTGGAAGCCCCGGCTGGAGGCCGCCGAACGTCTCGCCCGCACGGGCGGGATCACGGGCGGGCAGCTCTTTGCGCTCTATACCGAGCGGAACCCGGCGGCCTCCGGCGGGCTCTGGGACCGGGTCGATGCGATCCAGGCCTTTGACCTCGCGCTGCTATCGGGTGAGGCCGAGGCCGTGGCCCAAACCCTGCCCCGCGCCATCGCCGAGATGGAGGCGGTCGGCCTCACAGAAGTCTTTGCCGAGTTCTACGGCAGTCGCCTCGCCCGTTTGCCGGTCACCCAGGAGGCGCGCGACATGGCAGAGCACATGGTGCTGCTGACGCGCGATGCCGAAAGCTACGCGGCGCGGATCGAAGACCCCATCCTGGCCTCCATCGCGCGCGGTCTGAGCACCGACAGCACGGCGCCAACGCCCCTGACCGCCGCGGTCACCGCCGCCTTTTCGACCACCCCACCCGCACTGCCCCAATCCTTCGACCGACTGCTCCAGCGCGGCGAATACGGGGCGGCGACCCTGAGGGCCCTGCGGCTGCTCGGGGACAGCGCCCTGCCCGACCCGGACGACGCGGGCACCGCCCTTGGCGTGTTGCGCACCCTCGGCTTCGAGCAGACCGCCCGTGAAATCGCGCTCTCGCTCGTTCTGCGGGAGGCACGGGCATGACACGGCGCTGGATCGATGCTTTCCTCGACGCGCAGGCCGCAGAACTCAACGCGGCTGAGAATACCCGCCTCGCCTATGCCCGTGACCTGCTCGATTTCGAGGCGCATCTGGCCGCGGGCGGCGGATCTTTCGCCACGGCCAGCCGGGCGGATATCGAAGGCTATCTCGTCTCCTGCAGTGATGCCGGACTGAGCCAGGCCACCCGCGCGCGGCGGCTTTCGGCGATCCGGCAGCTCTATCGTTTCGCCTATGAGGAAGGGCTGCGCCCGGACAATCCGAGCCAGCAGATCAAGGGCCCGGGCCGTGCGAAACGCCTGCCCAAGACCCTGTCCGAGGACGAGATCGACCGGCTGCTGCTCGCTGCGCGCGAGACCGGGCAGCGCGAGGAAGACCGGGTGCGCAACACCTGCATGCTCGAAGTGCTCTATGCCACGGGTCTGCGGGTGACCGAGCTTTGCGCCCTGCCGGTTGCGGCGGTGCGCGGTGATCCGCATCTGATCCTGATCCGCGGCAAGGGCGGGGTCGAACGGATGGTCCCCCTGTCGAGTTCGGCGCGCGAGGCCCTGCAGACCTGGCTTGAGCTGCGCGATGCAACGGATGCCGCGAAAGTGGCCAAGGGCGCGGTACCGTCGAAATTCCTCTTCCCCTCGCGGGGCAAGCTCGGGCATCTCACCCGACATCGCTTCTACGTGCTGATCAAGGAGATTGCCGTGATGGGCGGGGTGGATCCGTCCAAGGTCACGCCCCACACCCTGCGCCATGCCTTTGCCACGCACCTGCTGGCGCGCGGTGCGGATCTCATCTCGATCCAGGCGCTGCTGGGGCATGCGGATGTCTCGACCACCGAGATTTACACGCATGTTCTGGATGAGCGGCTGAAGGATCTGGTCCTGACCCACCACCCGCTGGCGAGCACGCGCTAGGCGCTGCGCCGCAGCGCGTCGGGGAGGACATCCTCACTGGGCCAGATGCCGGTGGAAAGTGTTTCATGATAGCCCTGGGTCAGGCCCGCGCGGGTCATGGCCGAGATTGCGGGGCGGGCATTATAGGACAGCCGCTCGATCATGATCGTCTCGCCCTCCATCACCGCGAACCGCGTTTCGGGACGCCCATCATGGGGCGGCAGGCCGATTGCGCCCGCATTGACCCAGAGCGTTTTGCCGATCTGACGTTGAAAGGCGATCCCGCAATGACCGGCAAAGACGATGTCGACCGCGCCGATCTCCGCCTCGATCAGCGCGATTTCTTCCGCAAAGACGCTCTCATCGGAGCTTGGCCAGATGAAGCGGCTGATATCCGAGACCCCACCATGGATCACCGCGCAACGTTTGCCGTCATAGGTGAAAGTGATCATATCCGGCAGCCCGGCCATCCAGGCCTTGGCCTCGGCGGGCAATTCGCGCTGCGCGAAGGCGTACCATGCCCGCGAGAGCAGATCGCAGATGGTGTCCGCCCCAAAGCCGCAGCCGCAATCCTCGGCATCCTCGGCCAGATTGCGCTCGCAATTCCCGGCCACAATCGCCCCGCCCGTGGTGCGCATCAGCGACCATGTGGCCTTGGGTTCGCCCCCATAGGCGACGATATCGCCGGTGCAGATCCGCTGCGATGCAGGAATGTGATTGTCCGCACAATACGACAACAGCGCCAGCGAGGCCTGCAGGTTCGAATAGGGGCCCCCATACAGCACAACCGTGCCTTCCAACGTGCCCAGATCGCGTACGTTCATGTCTCTCCCTTGAACCGGCCTCTGCCCGCGCCCATAAGAGCATAAAGCCCACAAGGATGCAGTTGCAAAATGGACCCTGCCCTAGACCCCGCCCTCTATGACACGTCGTTCTGGATCTCCTGCGGCGTGATCCTGCTGCTGCTCTGCTGCTCGGGGTTCTTCTCGGGCAGCGAGACCGCCCTGACCGCCGCCTCTCGCGGCAAGCTGCACGCCATGGCCGACAAGGGCGACAAGGGCGCGGCCCGGGCCCTTGGCCTCAAGGAGGATAACGAGCGGCTGATCGGCGGGATCCTGTTGGGCAACAACCTCGCCAACATCCTCGCCACCTCGCTCGCCACGGCGGTCTTCACCAAGGCCTTCGGTGATAGCGGTGTGGCGCTGGCCACGCTGGTCATGACAGCGCTGGTGCTGATCTTTGCCGAGGTCCTGCCCAAAACCTATGCCATCACCAATCCCGAGAGCGCGTCGACCCGCGCCGCGGGCCCGGTGAAGATCGTCATCACCGTTCTGGCCCCCATGGTTGCCGCCGTCCGCCTGATCGTGCGCGGGGTGCTGCGCCTGCTGGGCATGCGGATCGAGGCCGGGGCGAACATGCTCTCGGTCCGTGAAGAGATCGAGGGCGCGCTGCGCATGGGCCATTCCGAGGGCGCGGTCGAGAAAGAGCATCGCGACCGCCTGCTCGGCGCGCTCGACCTGAACGAGCGCGCGGTCGAAGAGATCATGCTGCACCGATCCAAGATCGAGATGATCGACGCGGACAGCGCGCCCGAGCAGATCCTGAGCCAGTGCCTGCAATCGCCCTATACCCGCCTGCCGGTCTATCGCGAGGACCGCGAGAACATCATCGGGATGATCCATGCCAAGGACCTGTTACGCGCCATGGACCGGCTGATCCGCGGGCCGGAAGCGTCGGAAAAGGGGCTTGAGGCGTTCGAGGTGATGGATGTGGCGATGAAGCCCTATTTCGTGCCCGAAACCACAACCCTCGACGAGCAGATGAAGGAATTCCTGCGCCGCAGGTCCCATTTCGCCCTCGTGGTGGACGAATATGGGGCGCTGCAGGGTTTGATCACGCTGGAGGACATTCTCGAAGAGATCGTCGGCGAGATCACCGACGAGTTCGACCCGGATGCGGACCACCCGGTGCGGAAATCCGAGGACGGCAATTTCCTCGTGGACGGGGCCATGACAATCCGCGACCTCAATCGCGCGACCGAGTGGAACCTGCCCGACGAAGAGGCGAATACCGTGGCCGGGCTCGTCATCCACGAGGCGCAGATGATCCCGAATATCGGCCAATGCTTCAGCTTCCACGGCTTCCGTTTCGAGGTGGCCGCCCGCAAGGACAACCGCCTCTCGAAGCTGAAGATCCGGCCGCTCTGACCGGGCTCAGCGCCCCTTGAAAAGCCCGCCGATGATGCCCCGGACGAGCCGTCGTCCGGTGGTGCCCTTGAGTTCCTTGATCACCACATTCGCCATGGCCTGGCTGAGGCTTTCGCTCTGTTTCGCTTTGCGGCTGCGCGACGAAGACCGCCCCACCTTCGGCGCGGAATAGCGCCGGGCGGTGCGGTACTCGCGCTCGGCCACGCTGGCCTCTTCCTCCTTGGCCTCGGCTGCTTCAGCCTCCGCCGCAGCCTCGGCGGCCCGTTTCGACAGGATCTCGAAGGCGGAGTTGCGGTCCAGCACCGTCTCGTACTTGCCCGCCACGGGGGACGCCGCGATGATATCGGCCCGCTCGCCCGCAGTGATCGGCCCGAGCTGGCTGCAGGGGGGCCGGATGAGCGTGCGCTCGGCCATGCCCGGGATTCCCTTGCGGTCGAGCATCGAGGTGACGGCCTCGCCCGTCCCCACCTCCTGGATCGCGGTCTCGATATCGAGCGCGGGATTGTCGCGATAGGTCTCTGCCGCCGCGCGCAGCGCCCGGCGGTCCCGGGCGGTGAAGGCGCGCAGGGCATGCTGCACCCGGTTGCCAAGCTGGCCCAGCACGTCCTCGGGCACGTCATCGGGGTTTTGCGTGACGAAATAGACGCCGACCCCCTTGGACCGGATCAGACGCGCGACCTGCTCAACCTTGTCGACCAGAGCCTTGGGCGCATCCTCAAAAAGCAGATGGGCCTCGTCAAAGAAGAAGACGAGTTTCGGTTTGTCAGGATTGCCCACCTCCGGCAGGGTTTCGAACAGCTCCGACAGAAGCCACAACAGGAAGGTCGCATAGAGCCTTGGCGCCGCCATCAGCTTGTCCGCCGCGAGGATGTTGATCTGTCCACGCCCGTCCGGGGCCGTGCGCAACAGGTCCGACAGCTCCAGCGCGGGCTCCCCGAAGAGCTGCGCGCCCCCCTGGTTCTCCAGCACCATCAGGCGCCGCTGGATCGCGCCGATCGACTGGACCGAGACGTTGCCATAGCGCAGCGACAGGCCCGCGCGGTTCTCGCCCACCCAGACCAAAAGCGCTTGCAAATCCTTCAGGTCATAGAGCCCGAGCCCCTGCTCATCTGCCACGCGGAAGGCGATGTTCAAAACCCCTTCCTGCGCCTCGCTCAGTTCCAGCAACCGGCTCAGCAGCAGCGGCCCCATCTCGGTCACCGTGGTGCGGATCGGGTGGCCCTGATCCCCGTAAAGGTCCCAGAACACAGCCGGAAACGCCTCATAGGCATAGGTGTCCGTGATGCCGATCGTCTCGGCGCGTTCGGTGAACGGCCCGTGGAGCTTGGCCTCGGCACTGCCGGATTTCGCAAGCCCCGAGAGGTCACCTTTGACATCCGAGAGCAGTACCGGCACCCCCATGGCCGAGAACCCCTCGGCGAGAATCTGCAGCGTCACGGTCTTGCCCGTCCCCGTCGCCCCGGCGATCAGGCCATGGCGGTTGGCCGCCTTCAGCAGCAGGTGCTGCGGCGTGCCATACCCTGCGCCCCCGCCCCCGACAAAGATCCTGTCGTCCTGATGCATGCTCGCCTCCCGCGTTGTTTTCCCGCGATAATACAGGGTTAACCATTTCATGCCAGTATGGGGATGCGCCGGGTGTGTTCCTCTTTTCCCGGTTGCACTCCTCCCTGTTGGACTGGCCGCGCTGGATTTCGGTGCGGCCTTTTTTTCGCCGCTGCAAGCGCTTTGGGGCCTGCCGCCCGCGCGGCCCGAAAAAGCGGACCCCACGTCACCCAAATCTGGCAAAAATGTGAGGCACGACCTGTTGACCCCTGCGACGGAAGGTCGTAGCGTCACGCACATAAGTCGGCCAGTCCGACAGGGAGATAAGAATAAAAAAAGGGTCTGCTTGCAGGCCCTTTTTCAATGGACGGGCCCGGCGCGGCAGGGCATGCAGCTTGCCGAACGCCTGGCCAAACCCAGCAATGGCGCTGTTCCATCTCAGAGGACCCACTTCATGATCCGTTCCACCTTGTCCCGTCTTTCCGCTGTTGTGCTTGCCGTGATGCTGGCTGGCCCTGTGGCCGCGCAAACCGCCGAGGGCACCGCGGACGCCGCCACGACTGAGCCGCAACCGGGACAGACCTATATCCGCGAAACGCTCACGGATTGGAGCATCCGCTGCATCCGCGGCGAAGGTCCGCAAGCGGCGGATAGCTGTCAGCTCTATCAACTGATGCGCGATCAATCGGACAATCCCGTGGCAGAGTTCACCCTGCTGCCCGCGCCGTCCGACAGCAGTGTCGCGGCGCTGATCACGATCATCACGCCGCTTGAAACCGTTTTGACCGAAGGCCTGATCCTGGCCGTCGATGGCGAGGCTTTGCCGCCGAAACCCTTTATCTGGTGCAACCGGACCGGCTGCTACTCGCGCTTCGGCCTTTCGGCTCTCGAGATCGACGCAATGAAGGCCGGCGCTGTGTCCACCGTGTCGATTGTGGCGCTGGCCCGGCCGGACACCCGCGTCGAGGTCACGGCTTCGCTGCGTGGTTTCACAGCCGCCTTCAACAAGCTCGAGGCGGAAGCCGAGGCCGCGGCGGCTGCAGCGGCCGCTGCGCAGCAGTAACGCCCGATCAAGGCGTCCGACGCATCGGCGTCAGGGCGCCTTGCGCAAGGCCAGAACCGCGTTCAGCCCCCCGAACGCAAAAGCATTGCTGAGCACCACGTCGACCTCGGTTTCTCGCGCAGTGTTCGGCACCACATCCAGCGCGCATTCGGGATCCGGCTCCTCATAGCCGATGGTCGGGGCGATCACCCCGTCGCGCAGGGCCATGACACAGGCCAGAAGCTCCACCGCGCCCGTGCCACCGATCAGGTGGCCATGCATGGACTTCGTCGACGAGATCATCAGATCATCCGCATGGTGGCCAAAGGCATCGGCCACTGCCGCGCATTCCGTCTTGTCATTGGCCGCCGTGCCGGTGCCATGGGCGTTGATATACCCGACCTGATCCGGGTTTACCCGCGCGTCCTTCATGGCCCCCGAGATCGCCCGGGCTGCCCCCTGTTTCGACGGCATGACGATATCTGCGGCGTCCGAGGTCATGGCAAAGCCGATCACCTCTGCGAGGATCTCGGCCCCCCGTGCCTTGGCATGGGCGTAGTCTTCGAAAACGAACACAGCCGCGCCTTCGCCCTGCACCATGCCGTTGCGGTTCGCGCTGAACGGTCGGCACGCATCGCGGGACATCACGCGCAGCCCCTCCCAGGCCTTCACCCCGCCAAAACAGAGCATGGATTCCGACCCGCCGGTGATCATCACCTTGCTGAGCCCGGAACGGATGAACTGGAACGCCTGCCCCATCGCGTGGTTTGAACTCGCGCAGGCAGTGGCGACGGTAAAGCTCGGCCCCTTGAGGTTATGCGCCATGGAGACATGGCTGGCGGCGGCGTTGTTCATCAGCTTGGGCACCACGAAGGGATGCACCCGGTTCTTGCCGTCCTCATAGACGGTCCGGTAATTCTCGTCCCATGTATTCACGCCGCCCCCGGCCGTGCCCAGCACGACACCGGCCTGCGCCGCAAGCTCGCCTGAGAAACTGAGCCCGGATTGACGGATCGCCTCATCGGCGGCCAGCAGCGTGAATTGAGTGAACCGGTCGTAAAGCGAGATCTGCTGGCGGTTGAAAGCCGCCTCGGGATCGTATTCTTTGACCTGCCCGCCGATCCGGATCGACAAACGGTCCACGTCGCGGATATCCAGCTCGGAAATCCCGCAGCGCCCCTCCCGGAACGCCTCCAGCGTTTCAGCGACATTCACCCCGAGGGCATTGATGGTGCCCTGCCCGGTGATCACGACGCGGTGCATGGATCAACCGACCTTCTGCTCGGCGACAAGACCTTCCACCGCCGCGATAATCGCTTCCACATTCGAGATGTCGAAGCCGCTCGCGGAAGGATCGTTGGCATTGAAAGGCACTGAAATATCAAAGGCTTCCTCGATCGCAAAAATCGCCTCGACAAGGCCGAGGCTGTCGATGCCCAGATCCTCCATCGTCGCGTTGGACTGGATATCGGATGGCTGCAGAACCGCCTGTTCTGCAATGATCGAGATGACTTGGTCGCGGACGGTCTGTGACAAATTACTCACTCTCAGCGGCCCTGAGACGGCCGCAGCCTCTGGTCAATCTGAGGCTGATTTAGTCATTCTCGCCGCGCTTTGAAACTGCTTTCTGCAAGTCTGCGACCTGTTGGATCAGACGCGGCAGACGGCGGATCGCCTTGTAGCTTTCCACATGGGATTGCATCTTCATCGCCGGGTAGCCGAGCAGAACGCGGCCCGCGGGCGCATTGGTGAAAATCTTGGTCGCGCCGCCGGCGATCACGTCATCTCCGACGAAGATATTGTCATTCACGCCGACCTGACCGGCCAGCACGACGCGGTTGCCGATCCGACTGGAGCCGGCAATGCCCACCTGGCCGCAGAGCAGGCAATCCTCGCCGACCTGCACGTTGTGGCCGATATGGACGAGGTTATCGAGCTTCGTGCCCCGGCCGATTTTCGTGTCGCGGATCGTGCCACGGTCGAGACAGGCATTGGCACCGATCTCCACATCATCGCCGATCTCGACCGCGCCGAGGGAGTGGATGCGGGTCCAGCTCTGGCCGGCTGCATCCCCGCGATCTCCGACGGATTTGCGGACCTCCTCCACTGCGGAGGTTTCCGGCGTGACGAACGAAAAACCGTCCGCGCCGATGCAGGCGCCCGGCTGAAGGAAGACGCGGTGGCCGATCCGCACCCGCGCCCCGATCTTGACGCCTGCATGGATCAGAACGTCGTCGCCGATCTCGGCCCCCTCGGCGATCATCACATGCGGGGCGATCCGGGCATTTGCACCGATCCGCGCACCGCGTCCGATCACCACGAACGGACCGATCGCGGCATTCGCCCCGATCTCGGCGCTGGGATCCACGATGGCCATCGGATGAATGCCCGCCGCAATCTCGGGCCCGGGGTCGAGCAGGGTCGTCAGACCCGACATGGCATAGCGCGCCCGCTGCACAAGCACCGCGCCGTCGAGGCCGTAATCCTTCCACGGCGCATCGCCCCAGAGCATCGCGGCCCGCGCCTGTCCTTGGCTCAGCCCATCCGCGTATTTCGGGTCCATGGCAAGTGCGAGATCCGTCGGCCCGGCGCTGCCGGGCTCTGACGCGCCCGTCACGGTCAGCTCGGCATTGCCCGCCACCTCGGCGCCGAGCGCCTCTGCGATCTGTCCAAGACTATACATGCCGCGCTCTCCGTCCGCTGGGCGCGCAACCCGCGCGCGCCTGTGACGTAAGACCTAGCTCTGAACGGCGCGCGGCACCACCCCGGCCTTGGCGAGGGCGGACCAGAGCTTGGCATCCCGGCCATAGACATCGCGCCGGAACTGCACATTGCCCTTCGCCGGGGCAAAGGCGGTCTGATAGACCAGATGCACCGGAACCACCTTGTCGAGATAGACCCAGGTCTCTTTCCCCTTGGCGAGCTGCGTCTTGAAGAAGCCCTCAGGGTCATTTTCCTGTTTCGACAGAAGTTCATAGGCGAAATCGAACGGATCGGCGACCCGCACGCAGCCATGGGAATACGCCCGGCTTGCCCGACCGAACAGGGACTTCGCCGGCGTGTCATGCAGGTAGATGTTGTACTTATTCGGGAACATGAACTTCACGAGCCCAAGCGCATTGCGGTTCGACGGCGGTTGCTTGATATCAAAGGGAAAGTTTCGCGCCGTCATCTGCGTGAAATCGACAGACGCCCGATCCACCACGCGCCCCGAGGCATCGATCAGACGCAGATAGCTATGGGCATTAGGGTCCTGTTGAAACTTCGGCAGATATTCCTTGGTCGCGATAGACCGCGGCACATTCCAGGTCGGGTTGATGACCATATGGTCCATCTCATCCGAGAATTCCGGCGTCCGACGGTCGGAAGTGTTCTTGCCCACAACGACACGGGTCGAAAACACCTCTTTGCCATTCTCATGCACGCGGGCGTGGAAATCCGGGATGTTCACCATGATGTGGCGCCTGCCCAGATCGAAATTCATCCAACGCTCGCGCTCCAGCCCGACAAGGATCGCCTGCAAACGCTCCTGCGGCTCCACATTCAGCTCGCCCAATGTGATCTTCGCCGCGACACCATCGGTCGCAAGCCCATGATCGCGCTGAAATTTCTGAACCGCCACCTGCAGCGATGCGTCATAGCTCGCCGAAACCGTGCGCTTGAGATACCCCATCCGGATCAAGCGGTCGCGCAGCGCGATAACGGCCGGACCGGTCTGGCCTGGCGCCAGCTTCGAGGCCTTGACCTGAGGCCCCCATCCGCCAGCCCCGATGGTCTTTTCCATCTCGAGCTTCGCCTTGAGAAGCCGCGTGTAAGCACCTGATTTCGGTGGAAGCGCCTTGATGAACCGGGACGGATTACTCTGCGCAAAGGCGCTGATCTGCGCGCCGCGATCCCGCCGGGGCAGCGCTCTGACTATCGCCGAATCCACCCGTGACGGCGTCAGCGCACCGCTTTGAATATCCTGCGCATATTGCAGGAACACTTTGCTCGCGCGCACATCGAGAAGCCCCCGCGCCCTCGGGTCCTTGGCCGCACCGAAAGCCTGCCGCAGGCCGGTCGCGTCATAGCGCGCCTCGGGGAGGCCATGCACCCAGGCCTTGTCGAGCGCCTTCAAGAGCGCCGAACGCCGGTTGCGATCCCGGTTCGAGGTCCAGAGCGCCTTGTAATCTCGCGCCTTGTAGAATGCGGCCAGGGCCGGATCATCCGCCGCCGCCTCGGCCACAGCCAGCTTGAATGCGGTGGATTGGGCCGCTGCGGCGCCGGTCCAGCCGGACAGCAGCAAAAGAGCGGCCAGGATCAGCGCATGAAGCGGGACGATCGGGGCGAAAACACGTTGGAACACTGGCAAAATCTCCTTGAAGTCCTGAACAGACTAACCATGCAAAATCTTATGAATACCTTCACATTTTGAAGATATTCACCAAAACACGCGTTTCTTTTCCCAGACGCGACCAATCTGCAACGCGGGTTCGGCGTGAGTTGGGCAAGAATCTGCCGAAGATAGGTGATTTTGCCGCAATTCAGCCCCGCCAGCTTGGCGAAACGGACGGTTTGTGGCACATGGTTAACACATCTGGGGATGTACTTTGACAGAGGTCACAGCCAAGTGACCCAGGGCTATGGGGCGATACGAGCTATGAGCAAGTCTACAGGCGACCGCTTTACGCGGCGTGCTTTGCTTGGTGCATTTGCGGCCACGGCGGTCACGGCAGCGCCAGTTTACTCGAACACTTTCGGCTTTCTGCGCGGTGGCGGCGACATTCGTCGGCTCAAGATGCATTCAGGCCGAACAGGCGAAAAGATCGACACCATCTACTGGGTCGAGGGCAAGTACGTCAAAGAAGCCATGAAGGAAATCAACTACTTCATGCGCGATTGGCGTCGCGACGCGGTCAGCACCATCGACCGGCGCACCATCGACATCATGGCCGCCGCCCACAACATGCTCGACGTGGATGAGCCCTATCTGCTGCTCTCTGGCTATCGCTCGCCCGAGACAAACGCCATGCTGCGCAGCCGCTCGCGCGGGGTCGCCAAGAACTCCTTGCACATGCAGGGACAGGCAGCCGATCTCCGTCTCGGATCGCGCAGCGTCCGCCAGATTGCGGCCGCCGCCGCAGCTTGCAAGGCGGGTGGTGTCGGCAAATATTCCGGGTCCTCCTTTGTCCATATGGATTGCGGGCCGGTGCGCGTCTGGGGGCGCTGACCCCCGTTTTTACGCTCAAAGCTCGGTGACGATCGACTGCTCCGCGTAGCGGTCCGCGTCGCGCTTGTTGCACAGATCCGTGTCCGCACTGGTCACTGTCGAACACGCCGCACCCACCCCGAGGATACAGGCCTCGAGCGGGTCGGCCCCGCGAGAGCTCGCCAGCGTGTAGCCCGCAACGAAGCTGTCCCCCGCCCCGGTCTTGCTCACGACCTCAACCACCGGCGGGCGCACATGCCAGGTCTCACCACTATCCAGGCTCAGGACACTGCCCTCCGCCCCCTTTGCGACGACCACAGCCCGGGCACATCCACGGGCGGCCAGATGTTCGGTCACCCGCGCCACATCGCGCAGCTTGGACAGGCGCGCACCAGACAGGCTCTCGGCCTCCTCGAGATCCATCCGCAGCAGGTCAAGCGGATGCTGCCGCGCCCCCGCCATCGCCCGCAAAGCGGGCCCGGAAGTGTCGAGGATCGTCCGCACCTTCAAGGGCCCCAGCCGCGCCTGCAGATCCACCAATGCGCTGCTCTCGACGCCGGGCGGCAGGCTACCGGACGGAACGACGATATCACCCGGGCGCAAGCCGTCGCAAAACGCATCGATCGCCGCAGCGAGATCCTGCTTCGACCAGACCGCCCCCGGCATGATGAAGCGGAACTGGCGATGGGTAGCCTGGCATATCACCGACAGGTTTTCACGGGTCTGCGCACTCACGCCCAGCTCCCAGAGCGGGATGCCCTCGGCCACGAGCCGCGCGCGCACCTGCGCGCCGGTACTTCCACCGAGCGCCAGCGCCGCAACGGTTTCACCGCCGAGAAAGGCGATGGCGCGCGAGACATTCACCCCGCCACCGCCTGCGTCCGCGCGAGGTTGCGCGCAGCGCAGTTTGAGATCGGGAACAACTTCAGGGGCTTCGGTGGACAGATCCAGCGCCGGGTTCAAGGTCAGGGTGAAGATACGGCTCATGGGCTCAGTCCCACACGCGCGCAGTTTTATTGTCAAGAAATCAGCGCACAGGACAGCCACACAACCGAAGGGCGTGCCCTGAAGGCCGCGAAACGCGCATAGCTTGTTCGGTTTTGCTGACAGAAAACGACCGGCCCCCTGGACTTCGGGGGACCGGTCTTTCGCGACGCACCTGGGGATTTTGTCCGTTTCAGGGGGAGGCTGTCGGGGACGGGGTGCGGTGTCGCGTGGGGCGGCCGGTCGGGAGGGATCCGGGCGCCGGGATGGGTCTGGGGGAGGGAAACGCCCGCCCGGCGGGAGGAGGCCGGGCGGGGTTTGGGGGATGTTAAGGATTACTCGTTAGACGAACCCTTGGCGCCTTTGATCGCGGCCAGCTCGGCGAAGCTGTAGTCGTTTGCGTCCAGCCCGAGGGAGGCTGCGAGCTGTGCGCTTGCGCCGGTCACGCCCACGGATTGGGTCGAGACGACTGCGCCGCGCTCGGCCACGTTATAGCCGGTGTCGGTGTCGAAGCTGCCCTTGATGGCGGCCAGTTCGCCGAAGCTGTAGTCATTTGCGTCCAGGCCCAGGGTCGCGGCCAGCTGTGCATGGGCCGGGGAGATGCCGACCGACTGGGTCGAGACCACGTCGCCGCGGGGCGGGATGTTGTAGCCATTGTCGGTGTCGAAGGAGCCTTTGATCGCGGCCAGTTCGGAGAAGCTGTAGGCGCCGGGCTCGACGCCGAGCTGACGCTCGAGCTGGGAGGAGGCGAAGGCCGGAGCGGTCAGGGCGATCACGAGGGCGGATGTCAGAGCGAGTTTCATTTCAGTAGTCCTTTCAGTGTTTTACGCGGCCTGAATGTGCGTTGCGAGCCGCGGTGTTGTGTGTGTCGGCGGTGTGTGTCGCTGCCGATGAGTTGGATTTGGGGCGGTTGGGCCGGGAATGAAATGGCGATGATGAGAGAGGCTGCTGCGCGCTGACGCACATCACGCTCGCGCGATCAGGTCTTCTGCGCGGGACGCCGGTGTCTTTCGGGAAAACGCAGCCATTCCAGAGACTTACCCCGAAACACCCCCTCACGCCCCGGTGATGTTTCCAACACCGCCCCCCAAGCCCCCGAAACCTCACGCCGCGCGTGAGAGAAAAAACATCAAAAAAAACGCACAAGACCCCTTGGCCCGGGAAAATCCCACAAAAAAGACCCCGAAACCGGGGTCTGATGGGCTGGATCAGCGCGGTCCGGAGCGGTTGAGCCCCCTGCCCTCGTCACTCAAGCAAGTGTTCGTAGCGTTGATCGGTCAATGTTCGCAGAAATGCGACCAGCGCATCGATCCGGCGGTCATCCAGAGCCGGTCCATGGGTGAGTTCTTCGTGGGCGAGGGTTTCCGGAACCGGCATCTTGCCATAGGGCGCATCGGTTTCGGGGTTGATCTGCGCCGTCTCGGCCCGCGAGTTGTAGCGATTGTAGAATTTCACCACCGTGCGCAGCTCCGCGAAAACACCGTTATGCATATAGGGTCCCGTCACCGCCACATTGCGCAGGCTGGGCGTCCGGAACTTGCCGCGCGCCATCGGGTCATCCACGGCCGGGTTGGCAGACAGCCCCGGATCGATATGCCCCGGCGTGACACCGTTCTGCGCCCGCAAGGCGCCATTCTCGGGCACGCCGATATTGTGATAGCGGTAATCCGTGAACGTCTCGCGCGGGTCGATCGCGCTGCGGCTCAACTGGTGGCACTGATTGCAATTGGTGAACTGTTCGGAAAAAAAGAGCAGTCGCCCAAGCTCCTCCTCCTTGGACAACGCCACCTCCCCGCGCAGAAACCGATCGTATTTGGAATCGAACGGGCTGAGTGCCTCTGTCCGCTCGAACGCGGCCAGCGCTTCGGCAAAGGCGCGAAAACCGCGCGCGGGGTCCGACAGGGTGTCGGGACCAAAGAGTGCGGCGAAGGCCTGCTCGTAGCCCGGGTTCTCTGTGATCCGCGCGACCACTGCCGCTGCGTCAGGCAGCCCCATTTCAATCGGGTTCAGGGGCGGGCCCACGGCCTGATCCGCAAGCTCCGACGCCCGGCCATCCCAGAACTGTCCCCCGCGATAGGCGTTCTCATGGTCCCGGTGAAACCCCGGCGTGAGCGCGGCATAGGTCAGGGTCGGCGCATTGCGGTCGCCAAGGGACTGCCCGTCATCGCCCAGAGACGCCATGCCCCGGGGGTCAGCAAAGGCGTAGTCCGGCACATGACATGTCGCGCAAGCCTGGCTGCGATTGGCCGAAAAGTTGACATCGAAGAACAATTGCTCGCCGAGCTCTTCCAGCGTCGTTGGCACGGCCTCGGTCTCGGCCGCAAGCGGTGCGGCCGCGCAAAGAAGCGGCAGGAACATGAGGCGGAGAAGCATCTGCATGGATCAGACCCGGCGCTGAGAGCGGTTATGCCTGACTATAAGACTCGGTTTCTCACTTGGCTATGCAGCATGGCCGGGCGCGTCGTCGCAGCGCGTTTGTCTAGTGGCGAGACCGATCCAGGCGGAGGTTTGCCCCCACCACACTTAAGGCCGGAGGATTATCTCCGGCCTTTGTGTTTGGTTTGGGCCCGGGTTTGTCCGGGTTGTGTCCGGGTCTGTCTTGGGGCGGGGTTTGGGCCGCTGTTCCGGGTCGTCGTCGTCCTCAGCCGAGTTTTTCGGTGAGTTCGGGGACGGCGGCGAAGAGGTCGGCGACCAGGCCGTAATCGGCGACCTGAAAGATCGGGGCCTCCTCGTCCTTGTTGATCGCCACGATCACCTTGCTGTC
>NZ_JBNAFR010000007.1:0-247053 GCF_049800775.1 Dinoroseobacter sp. S375
TGAGCTACTCCCCAATGTTTGGACAGTTTCCGGCGTGATCTAAGCTACTCTCTGCTCCTGCTGATCGGGTTGGGTTTCGTCTTTTCTCAGCCAATAGACCATGGCTGGCGGTTGGCCGCCAAGGGCGGAATGGGGGCGCTTGCGGTTGTAGAACTCGATCCATTTTCCGACACCCGCCGTCGCCTCTGATCCGGTTTCCCAAGCGTGCAGGTAGACGCATTCGTATTTGAGGCTTCGCCAGAGCCGTTCCACGAAGATGTTGTCGAGGAAGCGTCCCTTGCCATCCATCGAGATGCGCACGCCGGATCGCCGCAGCCGGTCGGTCCAGGCAAACGACGTGAACTGGCTGCCCTGGTCGGTGTTCATGATCTCGGGCGGGCCGAAGCGGTGGATCGCCTCGTTCAGCGCCTCGACGCAGAAGTCTGCTTCCAGCGTGTTGGATATGCGCCAGGCCAGCACCTTGCGGGTGTACCAGTCCATGACCGCCACCAGATACAGGAACCCACGCCGCATCGGCAGATAGGTGATATCTGCGGCCCAGACCTGGTTGGGCCGGGTCACCCGCAAACCGCGCAACAGATAGGGATACGTCTTGTGCCCCTTCGCCGCCTTGCTGGTGTTGGGCTTCTGGTAGATCGGCATGAGCCCCATCAGCCGCATCAATCGGCGGATACGCTTCTCGTTGACCAGATGTCCCTCGTTGCGCAGGTGCCAAGTCATCTGCCGGACACCGAAGAACGGTGTTTCCAGGAACTGCTCGTCGATCTGACGCATCAGCATCAGGTTCATCGCCGTCTCGCCCTTGGGCGTGTAGTAGAATGATGACCGCGAGATCGACAGCAGCCTGCACTGTTTGCCAATCGACAGATCGGTATTGGCTGGTTCAACCATCTTCCGCCTCACTTGCCGGTCCACGGTTTGAGCTTTCGTGACAGAAAATCATTGGCCACAGCCAGCTCCCCGATCTTGGCGTGCAGGTCCTTGACCTGTTCTTCGTCCACTTCCGGCGTCTTTCGGCCACCACGCTCGAGCACGCCAGACGCGCCTTCAAGCAGCGCACGCTTCCAGCTGTGGATCATCGTCGGGTGAACGCCAAACTGGCTTGCCAACTCAGCAACCGTCCGCTCGCCCTTCAATGCCTCAAGCGCAACTTTGGCCTTGAACTCAGGCGAATGGTTCTTCCGTTTCGACATCTCTGATCTCCTCTTCGTCGAAGATCAGCAGACAGCAATTCGTAGCTTACGTCAGTGTCCGAATTTCGGGGGGTAGCTCATCCTACCGATCCAGCATGGGCCGATGGAACGCTGCAGATCTAAACAATATATGCCCTGAGGCGGACACTAAACTACGATCACTGCAGCCTTTTTCAGCTAGGAAAAATGAGATCTACGCTCGAATTAGAGATTTGTCTGCAAAGAAACACACTTCACTTGAACCTCAAGTAAGGCAGGAACAGAGGAGAGTGAGCGTTACTCGTGCAGGCTCAGGGAGTGTTTCATGGGGTGCTGGGGTGAGGTTTGGTGAAGGGGTGCGTGTATTGGGTGTTCCAATTAACCCAAGAACGCAGTTGCCTGCTCACAATCAGAGTATCGACGTGTCAGAAGAAGTCTGGGTAAGATTTAATTTAAAAGAAAGCGGTGAAGACGCTTGGGCACTTTGCAAACAAGCTCCGCCCGCTACAAGTCGAGTTTTAGAGGTGCTCTTTGGCTGAAAGTCCTGAACCCAGGACGTCTCCGGAAACCTGTCTCGTGTGTGGTTGGCGAAGGCGACCAGGGACAGCATCACTGGCACTTCCACCAGCACGCCGACCACTGTGGCGAGGGCGGCGCCTGAGCCGAGGCCGAAGACGCTGATCGCGACGGCGACGGCCAATTCGAAGAAGTTTGAGGTTCCGATCAGGGCGCAGGGGGCGGCGACCTTGTGGGGCACGCGCCAGGCCTTGGCGGCGTAATAGGCGATGAAGAAGACGCCATAGCTCTGGATCAGAAGCGGTGCGGCGATCATGGCGATGACCAGCGGGGTTTCGAGGATGACGCGCCCCTGAAACCCGAAGAGCAGCACCACGGTCAGCAGCAGACCTGCGACGGAGGCGGGCTTGATCCGCGCCTGAAACGCGGCGAGCGCGGGTTCTCCGCCTTGATCCAGCATCCGCTTGCGCACCAACACGCCCGCAGCCAGCGGGATCACCACATAGAGCGCGACCGACAGGAGCAGCGTCTCCCACGGCACGACGATATCCGTCATCCCCAGCAAAAGTGCGACGATAGGGGCGAAGGCAAAAACCAGCACCACGTCATTCACGCTCACTTGCACCAGCGTATAGGTCGGATCGCCCCGGGTCATGGTCGACCAGACAAAGACCATCGCCGTGCAGGGCGCAGCGCCCAGAAGGATCACGCCCGCCAGATAGGCCTGTGCATCCTCTGGCGGGATGAAGGGCGCGAAGATCACGTTGAAAAACAGCACCCCGAGGGCCGCCATGGAGAAGGGCTTGATCAGCCAGTTCACCACCAGCGTGATCACCAGCCCCTTGGGCCGCGTCGCCACGCCGCCCAGCGCGCTGAAATCCACGCCCAGCATCATGGGAAACACCATGGCCCAGATCAGCACCGCCACGGGCAGGTTGACCGAGGCCACCTCCAGCGCGGCAAGCGTGGCGAAGACACCGGGCATCACGCTGCCCAGCAGCAGTCCCGCCCCGATGGCCAGCGCGACCCAGACCGACAGGAACCGCTCGAACCGGCCCATGGGGTTGGGCGCCGCCGCGGCGGTCTCGCTCATGTCTCGCCGAATTCCGCCACATCCGCGGCCGCGGCCTTGCGGAAATCCTGCAGGAAGGCGGGGTCGGCGGCATGGACCCGGTTCCAGGTCGGGATGAAGGGCGTCTCCGAAGGGTTGTCCAGAAACGCCTGACCCGCCCGCATGATGTTCTCGGCAAAGAGCTCGATCGACTGCTCCTCCCGGTGGCGGTCGATGGTCAGCCCGTTCATCTTGGCGTCCGAGTAATAGGCCTCCAGCAGGTCGAGGGCCGAACGGTAATAGGTCGCCTTCAGGGTGCGGAAGACATGGGTCGTGAAGACCGTGCCATCGGCGGCCAGCTTGCGGAAGATCGACTTGCAGATATCCGTCGACATGCGGCTGAGCCCGGTGGAGGCGTCTTCTTCGCTCAGATCCTGATGCTTGTGGTCATAGGCATCCGAGATCTCGACCTGACAGACCGCCTTGGGCGCGAGGTTGCGCCAGGCCTCCGAGAGCACACCGATCTCGAGCCCCCAATCCGACGGGATCCGCAGGTCCGGCAGGATGCCCGTGCGCATGGCGAACTCCCCCGAGAGCGGGTAGCGGAAGCTGCGCAGGTAATCGAGGTAATCACGATCCCCGATCACCCGTTTCAGCGCGATCAGCAGGGGCGAGACCAGCAGGCGCGTGACCCGCCCGTTCATCTTGTCCTCGCCGATCCGCGGGTAATAGCCTTTGGCCACCTGATAGGGGAAGTTCGGGTTCACCACCGGATAGACCAGTCGGGCCAGCATATCGCGGTCATAAGTCAGGATATCGCAATCATGGATCGCCATGACCGCACTGTCCTGACAGGCCATGAGGTAGCCGAGGCAGGACCAGACATTCTTGCCCTTGCCGGCCTCCTGCGGATAAAGGCCCATGGCCTCCAGCCGCGCGCCCAGCTCCAGCATCCGCGGGCTGTCATTCCAGATGACGATATGTTCCTGGGGCAGGCGGCTGAAGAACTCGCGCGCATGCCGGTACTGGGCCTCATCGGCGCGGTCGAGCCCGATGATGATCCGGTGCAGATAGGGCACCTCCGCCAGCTCGTTGAGGATATGAGGCAGGGCGGGGCCCTCAAGCTCGGAATAGAGCGAGGGCAGGATCAGGCTGATCTTGCGCGTCTGGGCGTAAACCGAGAGCTCATAGGTGATCTCATCAACCGACCGCGTGCGCAGATTGTGCAGCGTTGCGATGTTTCCGTTCTGGTGAAAGTCTGCCACGCCTCTAGCCCTTTTATCTTTGTCGTTTACGCGCCCAGGGAAGAGACTACGGCGCGCACCGCCATGTTCCAACCGGAAGGGCCAGGTTTTTTCGTGCGGCGGATGGGCCCATCGGGGCCCGCCTCTCCGCGCAGGGGGGGCAGGGGGCGGCTATGGGGATTGGCCACCACGATGCCGATATCCGCTGTCTCCAGCATTTCCACGTCATTCGGCGCATCCCCGAGCGCGAGCGTCAGGCCCGGGCGGTAGGTCGCGATGATCTCGGCCATGCGGTCCGCCTTGGTGCCGCCAAAGGACAGGGTGAGGAACCGCCCGCCGCGCCGGGCCTGCAACCCCTGATCCGCAAGGGCCGCCACGAAGGCGGCCTCGCTGGCCGCGTCCCCGTCCCAGAGCCCGGGTTCCGAAAAAGCGCGCTGCCGTGCCATGGCGGCCTCCGACATGCGGAGGCCGGTGACCCGCGCAACCTCGCCGTCAGTCATATCTCCGAAGCCCCGGAATTGTGCGCGCAGATCCGCGGGCAGCGCGTCGAGCGCGCCTCTGAGGCGCGCATAGGTTCGGGCATCAGGATCAGGGGCCGCATGGGGCGCCAGCAGCCCCGCGCCATTTTCGACAATGGCCGGACAGTCCTCGCGCCCGAGGGCGGCGCGCAGAGGCGCGATCTCGGCGGCGGTCTTGGAACTGGCCAACACCAGCGGTGCGCCGATCTCGGCCAGCGCATCCAGCGCGGGCTGCGCCGCAGCATAGCTGTAGCTGTCATGGTCCAGAAGGGTGCCGTCGAGATCGGTGAAGACAAGCAAGGGGACGGGCGTGGTCATGGGGCTTGGTTATCGGCTGCGCGTCGCGCTGCCAACCGGCCCCGATGACGCGCGCCCGGGATGTGGCGAAAGGGGCGCGGCCCCTTGTGGGGACAGCAGGATCGGGCGCTGTCCACACGGCCTCTTGCCATCGGGTCGGGAACTGCGCTAGGACGCGGCCCATGGGTGATTAGCTCAGTTGGTAGAGCGCTTCGTTTACACCGAAGATGTCGGGAGTTCGAGTCTCTCATCACCCACCATCCCTCTGATTTTCAAATGAATTCTGCGCGGTTGCGTCCGCGGGTGTGACGGCTTTTCTGCCGCTTTCGATCGCGAGAGGCGCCTTCCCCCTTGCCCGCACTGGTTGTGCCGGGCTAGCGTGGGGATGACAGATTGCCCTTGGGGAAGCCGGCATCATGACCCGACTGGAAACCTATATGAAGGGCGTGGCCGAGGCAGAGATCCCGGAACGGATCTGGGATGCGGTGCTGCCCTTTTCGCAATCTTTTGGCATCGACAAGGTGAGCTATCACCACAATCGCGGGTTCGGCACGGCCCAGCAGCCCGATACGGCGGTGTTCACCCGGGGCTTTCCCAATGAATGGGTCTGCACCTATGTAGATGAAAAGCTCTACGAGGTGGACCCGATCCCGGCCTATGCCGCCCATGCCACCCAGCCCTTCCGCTGGAGCGATATCGGCAAGCTCACCCCGCTCAAGCAGCCGGAGACCGAGTTTCTCAAGCGACTGATGGCCGAAGGGCTGGGCGACGGGCTCGCGCTGCAGGTGTTCGGGCCGAATATGCGCAACGGCTATGTGGGCGTGGGGTTCGCCAAGCCCAACCCGGATCTCAGCGCTGCCGATATTCGCGAGTTGCAGGCCGCCGCGCAGGTCGCCCATCTGCGCTACTGCACATTGGTGCCCGATGGCGCGCCCGCCGCGCTGACCCCGCGCGAGGCGGAGGTGCTGACCTGGATCGCCCGCGGCAAGAGCAATTCGGTCATCGCCGACATCCTCGGCGTCTCGCCCCATACGGTCGATACACTGGTGCGCCGGATCTACGGCAAGCTCGAAGTGGCCGACCGCACCACCGCCGCGATCCACGGGATCGGGGCGGGCCTGATCCAGCCCTCACGCTCCGCCTGATCCAGCCCGCTTTTGTCACGTAACCCCGTGACAGCCACGGCCTGCACTCTGTGGCACCACCGCGCCTTTCAAGAAACGTCCTGTGGTGCCATTGAAAGGAGTTCAACCGATGCAACCACCTACGACAAGTCACTTTGTACGGTTTCATATTGATGCCTCTCTGGATGCGCTCGCCCTGCTGAGCGAAAGCGAACGGGCCGAGCTGTCTTTTGATCTGGCCGCGTCCCTGACAGAGCTCGCCCATGCGAGTGTCGAGACCAGCCTGCCGCCCAGCACCAGCCTGCGCATGCTCTCGGCGGCGTCCGAGCTGCGCGCGGCGAGCCTCTCCGAGCGCAACCGCCGCGAAAGCCAGGAGCTGCGCCAGGAGCTCTGACCGGGCGGCTGCGACCCGGCATGTGCCAGGGCCAGCGCCCGGATCCCCATCCCCGTCCCCTCGATCCCCATCTCCGGTTCTGTGCATTCTTGCGCAGAATCTGCTTGTCTGCGCGGGCTGCATTGCGCAGCCGCACGCGCTACGCTCCTCGTGAACCGCAACACAGGAGACCGCCATGAGCTGGAACCCCGCGCTTGATCCCCATTGCCCCCTCGGAGACGAGGTGGATGCCATCGAAACCCTGATCATTCCCCGCGCCCGGGATCTCGGTGCGCTGGAGGTCCGTCGCGCCTTGCCGGCGCCCAAACGGCAGATGGTGGGCCCCTTCATCTTCTTCGATCAGATGGGCCCGGCGGAGTTCCTGCCGACCAAGGGGCTCGACGTGCGGCCCCATCCTCATATCGGTCTCGCGACAATCAGCTATCTCTATCGCGGACGGATGCATCATCGCGACAGCCTTGGCACCGACGCCTGGATCGAGCCAGGAGCGGTGAACTGGATGGTCGCGGGCCATGGCATCACCCATTCCGAACGCACCGACGACGCGACCCAGACCGAGCCCATGCCGTTTTTCGGCATCCAGACCTGGGTGGCGCTGCCCAAGGATCACGAGGACCGCGCGCCGGAATTCGAGCACGCCCCGGTGGACGCGCTGCCCTTCATGGAAGGGGAGGGCAAGGAGGTCCGCCTGATCCTCGGCCACGCCTATGGCGAGCGCGCGCCGGTGAAGACCGCCTCTGAGATGTTCTATGCCGATGCGGTGCTGCAGCCCGGGGCCAAGCTGCCCCTGCCGGATGATCACGAGGATCGCGGGATCTATGTGGTCGAAGGGGCCATCACTGTGGCCGGAGACACCTATGAAGCAGGCCAGATGATGGTCTTTCGTCCCGGAGACCGGATTTCCGTGACCGCAGGCGGGCAGGGCGCCCGTCTCATGCTGCTGGGGGGCGAGACGCTGGAGGGTTCGCGCTACATCTGGTGGAATTTCGTCGCCTCCTCGCAGGAGCGGATCGATGAGGCCAAGGAGGCCTGGCGCGCTGGCGACTGGCAGCATGGCCGCTTCCAACTGCCCCCCGGGGACGATCAGGAGTTCATCCCGGCCCCGGATCGCTAGGCGCAGGCCGGACCAAAAACCGCGCACCCGGTTGTCCCGGGTGCGCTGAAAAATTAAAAAGCACAATCAAGACAGCCAGATAGTGGCGGATCTGCATGTAGCGCGCCAAGTCATCTCACGAGGCGGTCGACCCTTGACAAGTTCGAGGTAAATCGAGATATCTCGATATATGGACATTGATGCCGCCCTTGCCGCCCTGAACAACCCGACCCGTCGGAAGATCCTCGAATGGCTCAAGGATCGCGACAACTTCCCGCCCGCGCTGCCGGAACATGCAGAGCTTGAAGGCGTCTGCGTGGCCTATATTCAGGACAAGGCGCAGCTGTCGCAATCCACGATCTCGACCTATATGGCCGCGCTCAGAAAGGCGGGTTTCGTCACATCCGAGCGCCACGGGCAGTGGACCTTCTACCGCCGGGACGAGGCGGCCATCGCGGCCTTCCTGTCGGCCTTCGACGGCGAGTTGCGCAACACCTAGCTTTCCCCCTCCGTCATTTTCAAAATTTGCACCGATATATCGAAATATCGCGATGAAAGGATGCCACCATGTCCCATACCCCCGCCGAGAAACTGGCCACCCCGCTGGACCTGCCCGGCGGGGGGCGGCTCAAGAACCGTCTGATCAAGTCGCCCATGTCCGACAGTCTTGGAAACGGGGCGGGCGACCCGACGCCCGACCAGATCCGGCTCTATGAACGCTGGGCCGAGGGTGGTGCGGCCCTGTCCCTGATCGGCGAGGTGCAGATCGGCCCCCATGCCCCGGAAAGCCCCGGCAATCTCGTGCTGACCCCGGGCGGGGCCGAGACGCTCTGGCGGGCGCTGGCGCAGGTCGGCGCAGCGCAGGGCGCGCAGATCTGGCCGCAGCTCGGCCATGCCGGGGCACTGGCCCATGGCGCGCTGGCCCGGGCGAAAGGGCCATCAGCATTGACACTTAAGGGCCGCGAGGTCGCGGCGCTGACAGAGGATGAGATTGCAGCTCTGCCCGGGGCCTATGCGACCGCGGCGGCGCGGGCCAAAGCGCTCGGCTTCCGCGGGGTGCAGATCCATGCGGGGCACGGGTTTCTGCTGAGCCAATTCCTGTCGCCCTTCTTCAATCACCGCCGGGACGGCTATGGCGGCTCGGTGGCGGCGCGGTTCCGCCTGATCGGCGAGATCATCGCGGCCACGCGCCGGGCCGTCGGGCCCCAATTCGCCCTCGGCCTGCGGATCAACGCCACGGATCAGCTCAGGGGCGGGGTGACCGAGGCCGACGCGCTGGAGACGATCCGGCTGCTCTCGGCAACCTCCATAGACCTGATTGATATCAGCGGCGGCAGCTATGTGCCCGGCGCGCCCGCAAGCTCCGACGGCACGGCGCAGAACGGCCCCTATTTCGCGGAGTTCGCGGCAAAGGCGCAAGCGATCACGCGGATCCCGCTGGTGGTGACCGGCGGGGTCAAGACCCGCACCGAAGCGCTCGCGCTGCGCGCTGGCGGGGCGGCGGCGGTGGGGCTTGCCCGGGCCATGGTGCTCGACCCGGCGCTGCCCATCAAATGGCTGAGCCCCGAGGGCGGGGATCCGGCCTTTCCGCGCTTCGCCACGCGGCCACCGGGCGGGATCACCGCATGGTATACCGGGCGTTTGGCCGCGCTGGCGACGGATCGCGAAGACAGCTTCGCCGCTGACTTGCCCGCTGCACTCGCGGCGGTGGCAGCACGGGATGCGGCGCGTGTACCCCATTGGCAGGCGCGGTTCGGCCCCCCGGCCTGAAACGCGCGGCATGACCCCCCCGGGAGGCGGCCTCGGAATTACCCGTCGCGGGCCCGGGCCGCGCTGACCAGCCGGGCGTTTTCCAGCGCGATCACGCTCTGATCCGCAAAGATCCGCGCCAGTTGCAGGCTGTGCTGGGAAAACGGGCGCACGGTCTGGCGATAGATGGTGAACGCGCCGACCAGCCGGTCCGCCGCCAGCATCGGGATCGCCACGAAACTGCGCGCGCCCCCCAGATCAGCCGTGGCAAAGCGCAGGGGGTCATCGCTCTGGTAGAGCGGCTCGCTTTTGACGTCGATGATGTTGACCACATCGCGCTGATACACCATGCGCCCCAGCCCGGTCTCGGGCCCGGCGGCAAAGACCCCGCGCGCCTCCATCCAGGCCTTGAACGGCTCGGGGATGCCCTTGGAGAACCGCGCGCCGAAGCGCCGGTCGCCATGGTACTCGAACAGGATCCCGAACTCCGCATCGCACAGGTCCAGCGCGTAATTCAGGATCCGGGGCACCACCTGATCCAGATCGCCCTGAGCGTCGGAGATGATGCGCAACACTTCGCTGAGCGCTTTCTCCCGGGCCAGCGCCTCTTCGAGGCTCAGGGCCAGCTCCGACAGGGCCGAGCTCAGCTCTGGTTGGGTTCTGGGCTCGGGCGCAGGCCCGTCGAGCCGCGCCATCAGCTCGAGCTTGGACGACACTTCGAGCTTGCGATAGATCGCCGCCAGATGGGTCCGGACCGTGGAGGGGGCCAGACACAGGCTCTCGGCGATCTGCTGATAGGTCGCGCCCCCGGCATAGGCCTCGGCGATCTGTCGTTCCCGGGGGCTGAGAGGGGGATGAGACTGCACGCGGTCCTGCCTTGTGTCGCGCGCCGCCGGGCGCGGGTGAATGTCACGAATGCTGTTGGGCCAGTTTATCCTACAAATGCAGTAGGGAAATACAGCAAAAGTGCCACGCATTTACAGCATCTGCCCGATGGTTCCGGTCCGCCGGGTCGCCTAGCCTGAGCCCCCACCACCACGGAGACGCGCCCAGTATGACCCTCGCCCCACATGACAGCACCGGACACACGGTGCGAAAGAGCGAGCGGCAATGGGCGCGCGGCCTGCGCGGGGGCGCCGTCACGCCCGGTCCGACCCTTCTGGGCGCGGTGCCGAGCGACGGTGCCACGCGGCAGGCCACCGGGTGCGGAGGCGCGGGGATGCGCGCATCCCTGTGATGCGCTGGCGGATCCTCGCGCTTCTTTTTCTGGCCCGGATCGGGCTCGGCCTGCAATTTCAGACCATGGCATCGGTGGGGGATGATCTCTCGGTTGCCTTCGGCTTCGACTGGGCGGGGATCGGCGTTCTGATCGGTCTCTTCATGGCGCCGGGCCTCGTGCTGGCCCTGCCGGCGGGCTATTGGGGGCGGTTTGTGACGGACCGGATCATGGTGGCCGCGGGGCTCGGCGTGCTCGCACTGGGCGGGGGCCTCTGCGCGCTGGCCGCAGGACCATGGAGCCTCGGTCTCGGCCGGGTGCTGGGCGGGGTCGGGTTCCTCTTCACCACGCTCTATTTCACCAAGATGGTGGCCGACTGGTTCGACGGGCGCGAGATCGCCACGGCCATGAGCATTCTAGTGATGTCCTGGCCGCTGGGCATTGCCATGGGGCAGCTCGGTCACGCCTGGCTGGCGGCGCAGTGGGGCTGGCGCGTCCCGTTCCTCGCGGCCTCAAGCTACACCCTGTTGGCCGGGCTCGCGGTGTTCTGGCTCTACCGCCCGCCCGCGGGGCTCCCGGCGGCGCAGGGCGGCGCAGCGCCGAGCCTGTCGCCGATGGAATGGCGGCTGATCCTCTGCGCGGCAGGGGCCTGGGCCGCCTTCAACGCGGCCTATGTGGTCTACCTCTCTTTTGGTCCGCAAATGCTGAGCCACCACGGGCATTCCGATCTGGCCGCCGCCGGGGTGATCAGCCTCGCCAGCTGGCTGATGATCTTTTCCGGGGCCGCCTGCGGCCAGCTCGTGGACCGGTTCGGGCGGCGCAGCCTCGTGCTGACCAGTTGCATGGTCGCGGCGATCGCCGCCGTGCTCCTGCTCGGCGCGCCGGCGGGCGGGCCGGGCGGAGGGCTGGCCGCAAGCCTGCTCTTCGGGCTGGTAGGCATGGCCCCGGCGGGGGTGATCATGGCGCTGGCCGGACAGGCCCTGCGCCCCGAGACCCGCGCCTTCGGCATGGGCGTGTTCTTTACGATCTACTACGCGCTGATGATGGTCACGCCGCCGGTGGCGGGGCTCCTGCTGGACAAGACCGGCGCGCCCGAGGCCCCGCTCTGGCTGGCCGCCGGGCTCTTTGCGCTGGTCGTGCCGCTCGGCTTCGGCTTCGAGCTCAACAAGACCGCCCGGGTCCGCCCCGCCCCGGGGCAGGCCTAGGCGCGGCTGGAACTGTGCCCGGCTTTCGGACAAGGTAGACCAACCCCACAGCCCCGCTCACGCCAGACCCTCCGGATCCGCCCATGCGCCGCCTGAAGCTCGACCATCTCCAGACCTTCCTCGCGGTCGCCCAGTACCGCACGGTCAGCAAGGCCGCCGACGCGCTGAACCTCACCCAGCCCGCGGTCACCTCGCGCATCAAAGCGCTGGAGGAAACTCTCGGTACCGCGCTCTTCGAGCGCAACGCCAAGGGCATGCGCCTGACCCAGCGCGGCGACCTGCTGGTGCATTACGCCCAGCAGTTCCAGCATCTCAGCAATCTGGTCGAAGAACGCGTGGTGGATGCCCATGCGGTCGAGCAGCTCCTGCGCCTCGGTGTCTCCGAGACCATCGCGCAAAGCTGGCTGCCGGATTTCGTCGGGGCGCTGCGGGCCACCTATCCGAGGCTGAAGATCGAGATTTCCGTGGATATCTCGCTCAACCTGCGTCAGCAGCTCATGGGGCGCGAGATCGATCTCGCGATCCTGCTCGGCCCGATCTCGGAATACACGGTGGACAACACGGTCCTGCCGGATGTGCCACTGGCCTGGTTCCGCGCTCCGGGGGAGGATCCGGACCCTGCCGCCCCGGTGGACCTGTCCCGGATCCCGATCGCCACCTATGCCAAAAACACCCGCCCCTACAGGGAGTTGCGTGCCGCGATGTTCGAACGCTTCGGCCCCGAGGTCTCGCTCTTTCCCTCCTCTTCGCTGTCATCCTGCTTTCGTCTGGTAGAGGCGGGGCTCTGTGTCGGGGCACTGCCCATGTCGCTCGCGGACCGGTCGGTGGCGGCGGGGCGTCTGGTGCAGTTCGACCCGGGCTGGGTGCCTGCGCCCCTGCAGTTTTCTGCCTCCTATCTGAGCGAGCCGCGCAACCATCTGGTCGAATCCGCGGCGACGATCGCACGGGAGATCTCGCTCCAAGAGGCATAAGAAAAATCTATGGATTGAGCCAAAAATTTTGGATTTGATTTTATGGAGGCCTGCGCGGATCGTAGCCGGAACCAAAAGGATTCGACCGTGCCCCAAGATTTTGAGCCCCTGAAATCGGTGACAACTGCCCAGATGCGGGCCCAGATCCGGGCCTGTGCCTATCGCGGACATACGGCGGGGCTGGGGGGCAAGACGCTGCAGGCGAACCTCGCGATCCTGCCCGAGGCGCTGGCGCTGGACTTCATGCGGTTCTGCCAGCGCAATCCGAAACCCTGCCCGCTGGTGGGGGTGTCGGACACAGGCAATCCGATGCTCACCACGCTGGGGGCGGATATCGATGTGCGCACGGATGTGCCCGCCTATTACGTCTATCGCGAGGGCACGCTGAGCGAGACGGTCCATGATCTGGGGGCGCTCTGGCGCGACGATTTCGTGACCTTCGCCCTGGGCTGTTCCTTCACCTTCGAGCATGCGCTGCAGGAGGCGGGGTTCGATCTGTGGCACATCGCGCAGAACACCACCGTGCCCATGTATGCCAGCAATATCGCGACCGTCCCGGCGGGCCCGTTCCAAGGCCCCATGGTGGTCAGCATGCGCCGGATCCCGAATGACCGGCTGGACGAGGTCGTGGCGATCTCGCGGCGCTTCCCGCTGGCCCATGGCGGCCCGGTGCATATGGGCGATCCGGCCGAGATCGGCATCGCCGATCTGGGACGTCCCGACTGGGGGGATCCCGCCCCGGAGGCCCCCGGCACCACGCCGGTCTTCTGGGCCTGCGGGGTCACGCCTCAGGCCGCGATCATGCATGCCCGCCCCGAGATCTGCATCACCCACAAGCCCGGGCATATGCTCATCACCGATATCGCCGATGATGCGGAAACCCCGATTTTCACCCTTTGACCCAAACAAAAAACCGATCCAACAGGAGACAGACCCCATGAAAAGACTTGCAACAACGCTGGGCGCGCTCGCCCTGACGGCGACCTCCGCCATGGCCGACAGCCCCGTGGTGCTGAACGCCGTGGGCACATGGTCCAGCCTGACGAATTTCCAGAAACACGAAGAGCCCTTCTTCAACCAGCGTCTCAACGAGGCCTCAGGCGGCAACATCGTCGGCAAGATCCAGTCGCAATCCGGTCTGGGCCTAAAGGGGTTCGAGATCATGCGACTGGTCAAGAACGGCGTCTTCGACTTCGCCTTTGGTCTGCCGGGCTATGTGGCCGCCGAGAACGCGATCTTCGAGGGCGCGGACCTGTCCTCGTTGACCCAAGACATCGAGACCCAGCGCAAGGTGTCGGACGCCTACTTCCCGACGCTTGAGGCGGCTTTCGCAGATATCTATAACGCCAAGCTGCTGATGCTCTACCCGTTCCCGAGCCAGACGCTCTGGTGCAATGGCGAGGTGAACGGCATTGCCGATCTCGATGGCAAGAAGATCCGCGTCTATTCCACCACGCTGGGCGATTTCGTCGAGGGTGTCGGCGGGACCTCCGTGACCGTGGCCTTCTCCGAGGTGATCCCGGCGCTGGAAAAGGGCGTCGTGGATTGCGCGATCACCGGCACCATGTCCGCCTATACGGCCAAGTGGAACCAGGTCGCGACCCACGCCTATACCCTGCGTGTGGGCTGGGGCCTCGCCTTCGGGGCGATGAACATGGACAAGTGGAACAGCCTCTCGGCGGATCAGCAGTCCCTGCTGCAGACCGAGATCGCCACCCTGACCGAGGCCATGTGGGCCGAGACCGCCACCGAGGATGACGTGGCCATCTCCTGCATCACCGGCGGGGCCTGCGAGGTGGGCGAGCCGGGTTCCATGACCCTGGTCGAGCCCTCGGCCGAGGATCTTGCCCTGCGCGACACGATCGCCACGGAAGTGGTTCTGGCCCGCTGGGCCGAGCGCTGCGGCGAAGACTGTGCCGCCAACTGGAACGAGACCGTGGGTCCGATCCTCGGCCTGACCGCCGCGGCCAAGTAAGCCCATCACCCGGGGCGGGTCGCACCGCCCCGGGACGGATCCGAAGGAGACCCCCCATGCTTGATACGCTCCTCAATGGCACACGCAGGCTCAGCCTCGTGCTGACCTGGATCGGCGGGACGCTGATCGTGCTCTCGGCCTTTCTGGTCACGCTGGAGGTCTTCCTGCGCAAGATCTTCAATGTCTCGCTGGGCGGCGCGGACGAGATCTCGGGCTATGCCTTCGGCGTCGCCACGGCCCTCGCCCTGTCCTTTGCCCTGTTCGAGCGCGCCCATATCCGCGTCGATGCCCTGCTGGGAGTGATCCCCAAGGTGCTGCATCCGCTGATCAACCTGCTGGGGCTTCTCCTGCTGACGGGCTTCGCGCTCGTGGTGGTGGTGATGGTCTGGAGCATGGTGGGCGACACGCTCGAGAACGGCTCCCGCTCGATCACGCCCATGCGCGTACCACTCGCGATCCCGCAGATCCCCTGGATGCTCGGCTGGATGTTCTTTGTCTTCTCCGGCCTGCTGATCGCCATCGTCGCCATCCGGCAGCACATCATGGGCGACGAGGCCGGGGTGCAGGAACTGATCGGCGTGAAATCCCTCGACGAACAAATCGAAGACGAAACGGTCTGATCCATGCTCCTCAAAACGCTTCTTATCCTGCTGGCCCTCATCGGGTTGGCCGTCCCCATTGCGGCCTCTCTGGGCTGGCTCGGCCTGATCCTGCAATGGACCGACAGTCCCATGCCGCTCCACCGGGCGATCTCGGATATGGCCTGGCAGACCTCGACCGACTTCCTGCTCGTGGCGATCCCAATGTTCGTGATGATGGGGGAGATCCTGCTCCGCGCCGGCATCACCGAACGGATGTATGACGGCATCGTCAAATGGTTGGGCTGGCTGCCCGGGGGGCTGATGCACTCCAATATCGGCAGCTCCGCACTCTTTGCCGCGACCTCCGGCTCCTCGGTGGCCACGGCGGCCACGATCGGCACGGTCGCCGTCCCGCAGATCAAGAAGCGCGGCTATAACGAGAGCCTGTTTCTCGGCACCGTCGCCGCCGGAGGCACACTGGGCATCCTGATCCCGCCCTCGATCAACCTGATCCTCTATGGCCTCTTGACCAACACCTCGGTGCCCGAGCTCTACCTTGCCGGGTTCCTGCCGGGCTTCCTGCTGGCGCTCTTGTTCATGGCGACCGTTGTGGTGGCCTGCATGATCAAGCCCGAATGGGGCGGCGAAACCCTGCGCCATACATGGGCCGAGCGGCTCCGGGCGCTCCCGGCACTGATCCCGCCGCTGGGCATCTTCATGGTGGTGGTCGGCTCGATCTATGCCGGGCTCGCCACCCCGACCGAGGCGGCGGCGCTGGGCGTGGTGGCGGCCATGGTGCTCGCGGCCTTCAACCGCAAGCTCAGCATCGACATGATGCGCCAGGCCATCGAGGGGACCATGCGGACCACGGCCATGATCATGCTGATCATCATCGCGGCGGTGTTTCTCAACTTCGTGCTGTCGATCATCGGGCTGACACAGGCGCTGACGGATTTCGTCACCGGCCTCGGCTGGACGCCCATGCAGACCATGCTGATGATCGTCGCGGTGCTGATCCTGATCGGCTGCTTCATGGAAACACTGTCCATGCTGCTGACCATGGCGCCGCTGATCACGCCCATCGTGGTGGCGCTGGGCTTTGACCCGGTCTGGTTCGGGATCCTGCTCATGGTGCTGCTGGAGACCGCGCTGATCACGCCACCCATCGGGATCAACCTCTATGTGGTGCAGGGCATCCGCAAGGCCGGGCCGATGATCGATGTGATCCGGGGGGCGCTGCCCTTCGTGGTGACCATGTTCGTCATGCTGGCCCTCTTGCTGCTCTTCCCGCAACTGGCCCTGTGGTTGCCGTCACTCGTCTACTGACGCGCGGCAACCCTTTTCACACGTCAACACGGAATGACTGCCGGCGCTGCCGGCACATAAAGGAGCTTTGCCATGTGGCAGTTTTGGGTGGACCGGGGGGGAACCTTCACCGACATCGTGGCGCGCCGCCCGGATGGGACACTGCGCACGCATAAGCTGCTCTCCGAGAACCCGGAGCGCTACGCGGATGCCGCCGTCCAAGGGGTGCGCGAGCTGATGGGGCTGGAGGGGGACGCCCCGATCCCCGAGGGCGCCATTCAGGCGGTGAAGATGGGCACGACCGTGGCCACCAACGCCCTGTTGGAGCGCAAGGGCGAGCGCACGCTGCTGCTGATCACCAAGGGGCTGCGCGACCTCTTGCGGATCGGGTATCAGAACCGGCCCCGGCTCTTTGATCTGCAGATCACGCTGCCCGAGCTGCTCTATGATGACGTGATCGAGGTCGACGAGCGCATTGGCGCCGAGGGGGAGGTGATTACCCCGCTGGATACGGACGCCACCCGCGCCGCGCTGGCCCAGGCCCATGCCGAAGGCTACCGCTCCGTCGCGGTGGCGCTGATGCACAGCTATCGCCATCCGGACCATGAGCGCGCCATCGGCGAGATCGCCCGCGAGATCGGCTTCCCGCAGGTCTCCCTCAGCCATGAGGTCAGCCCCCTGATCAAACTTGTCGGGCGTGGCGATACGGCGGTGGTCGATGCCTATCTCTCGCCGATCCTGCGCCGCTATGTGGATCAGGTCGCCGGCGCGCTGGGCGCGGGGCAGGGCGGGGCGGCCAAGCTGATGTTCATGCAGTCCAATGGAGGTCTGACCGATGCGGCGCTCTTTCAGGGGCGCGACGCGATCCTGTCCGGGCCTGCCGGGGGCGTGGTGGGCATGGTGCGCACGGCGGCGGCCTGCGGCTATGACAAGCTGATCGGGTTCGACATGGGCGGGACCTCCACGGATGTCTGCCATTATGCGGGGGCCTATGAACGCTCGTTCGAGACCGAGGTCGCGGGCGTGCGGATGCGCGCGCCGATGATGTCGATCCATACGGTCGCCGCCGGGGGTGGGTCCATCCTCAGCTACCGGGATGGAAGGATGCAGGTCGGCCCGGAAAGCGCGGGCGCCAATCCCGGACCCGCCGCCTATCGCCGAGGCGGGCCGCTTACCGTGACCGATTGCAACGTGCTGCTCGGCAAGCTGCAGCCCGATCATTTCCCCCCGGTCTTTGGCCCGAATGGCGATCAACCCCTCGACCGGGAGGTGGTCCGCGAGAAATTTGCGGCTCTCGCCGCCGAGATCGGCAGCGACAAGAGCATCGAGGAGCTTGCCGAAGGCTTCCTGCGCATCGCGGTCGAAAACATGGCCAATGCGATCAAGAAGATCAGCGTGCAGCGCGGCTATGACGTCACCACCTATACGATGAACTGCTTTGGCGGGGCCGGGGGGCAGCATGCCTGCCTCGTGGCCGACGCGCTGGGGATGGAGCGGATCTTCATTCACCCCTACGCCGGGGTGCTTTCGGCCTTCGGGATGGGGCTGGCGGATATCTCCGCCATTCGCGAGCATCAGTTTCAGGGCGCGCTGGGCGATCCCGAGGCGGTGACCCGGCTTGACGCGCTGGCCCGGGCTGCGCAGGCCGAGGTTGCGGCGCAGGGCGTCTCCGAGGCCGAGATCGAGGTGATCGCCACGGCCCATATCCGCCCCGCCGACGCGCAGCAGAGCCTCTCCGTGCCCTTCGGCACGCCGGAGGAGATGCGCGCGGGCTTTGTTGCGGCCCACCAGCAGCGGTTCGGCTTTGCCCCGGACGTCTCGGCCCTGATCATCGAGATGCTGGTGGCCGAGGCCGTGGGCAAGACCGGTGAGGAGGTGACCCTGCCCGAAGCCGCCCCCATGCCCCTGAACGAGACGCAAGTGCGGCTCTATACGGACGGGGCGCAGCGGCCGGTGCCGCTGGTGGACCGTACGCGCCTGCAGGCCGGGCAAAGCGTGACCGGTCCCGCGATCCTCACCGAGCCCACGGGCACCAACATGGTCGAGCCCGGCTGGACCGCGACCTGTCTTGCCGGGGGCAATCTGGTGCTGACCCGCGAGGTGCCGCTCGCGCGGGCCGAGGCGATCGGCACCTCCGTCGATCCCGTGATGCTCGAGGTCTTCAACAACCTTTTCATGTCCATCGCCGAGCAGATGGGCGCGACCCTCGCCAACACCGCCTATTCCGTGAACATCAAGGAGCGGTTCGATTTCTCCTGCGCGATCTTCGATCAGAACGGCGATCTCGTGGCCAATGCCCCCCATGTGCCCGTGCATCTCGGCTCCATGTCCGAAAGCGTCCGCACGATCCTGCGCCAGAATGCAGGGCGGATCCGGCCCGGGGACGTGTTCATGATGAACAACCCCTATAATGGCGGGACGCATCTGCCGGACGTGACCGTGATCACCCCGGTCTTTGACGCGGACGGGGCCGAGATCCTCTATACGGTCGCCTCGCGTGGGCATCACGCGGATATCGGCGGCATGACCCCGGGCTCCGCCCCGCCCGACAGCCGCCATATCTCTGAAGAGGGCGTGCTGATCGACAATGTCCGCCTCGTGGATCAGGGCGTGCTGCAGGAAGACGCCGTGCGTGCCCTGCTGGCCTCGGGCCCCTATCCCTGCCGCAACGTGGATCAGAACATGGCCGACCTCGCCGCGCAAATCGCCGCGAACGAGACCGGCGCGACCGAGCTGCGCAAGATCACCGCGCAGTTCGGGCTGAAGACCGTGCAGGCCTATATGGGCCATGTGCAGGACAACGCCGAGGAAAGCGTGCGCCGGGTGCTCGACGTGCTCCATGACTGCCGCTTCTCCTATCCGCTGGATGGCGGGGCGCGGATCGAGGTGGCGATCTCGGTGGACCGGGCGGCGCGCACGGCGGTGATCGACTTCACCGGCACCTCCGGGCAATCGCCCCTCAACTACAACGCCCCGCGTGCGATCTGCGCGGCCGTGGTGCTCTATGTCTTCCGAACCCTTGTCGGCAGCGACATCCCGATGAACGAGGGCTGCCTCAAGCCGCTGAAGCTCATCGTGCCCGAAGGCTCCATGATCAATCCGCGCGCCCCCGCGGCCGTGATCTCCGGCAATACCGAGGTCAGCCAGGCCATTGCCGACGCGCTCTACGGCGCGCTGGGCGTGGTGGCAGGCAGTCAGGGGACGATGAACAATTTCGTCTACGGCAATGCGCGCTTCCAGAATTACGAGACGATCTGCGGCGGCACCGGCGCCGGGGCGGGCTTTGACGGCACGAGTGCGGTGCACAGCCACATGACCAACACGCGGATGACGGATCCGGAGGTGCTCGAAACCCGCTTCCCGGTCCGGCTGGAGGAGTTCTCGATCCGCCGCGGCTCCGGCGGGGCAGGAGCCCATCGGGGCGGGGACGGGATCTGCCGTCAGCTGCGGTTTCTCGAGGAGGCGACGGTCACCGTCCTCTCCTCCCATCGCGAGACGCCGCCCCACGGGGCCGGGGGCGGCGCACCGGGGCAGGTGGGGCGCAACGCGGTCCTGCGCGGCGATGGCACCCGCGAGCCCCTGGCGGGCAATGATCAGGCCGTGCTGCTGCCCGGCGACCTCTTCACCATGTGCACCCCGGGCGGTGGCGGCTTCGGCACACCCGGCTGAGCGGTGGCGCCCCTCGGGGAGGGGCGCCTGTCCCGCGGGCGGGCCATCAGACCGCCTCGGGCCCATGCCCCGGAGCCCTGCTGGCCAGCGAGGCGCTGCCAACCCCGCCGCGAAGCCCGAAGGGCAGGGCCCACGGCCCTGCCTGCCGGATCCGCGCAGGCGGCATGGCAAGGCCCGGCGCAGGAAAATGCGTGATCTGCAATTATCCGCCCGAGATCCGCTTGACGTCCCCGACGCGCCTGCCTAAACACAGCGCCACGCGCGGTTGTAGCTCAGATGGTTAGAGTACCGGCCTGTCACGCCGGGGGTCGCGGGTTCGAGCCCCGTCAACCGCGCCACTTTCCCCCTCCGACCCATGACCGGACAAAGCGGCGCGACCGCTATGCCCTGCCTGCCCTCGCTAGAGCAACGTCCCGCCCGGCCCTTTGGGCCCCAACACCGTCGTCAGAAGATCCCGAACCCAGGACGTGAATGCACTGCCCCAGCCTTGCGCCGCGGTCCAGATCGCATCCCTGTTCGCGCTGATCCAATCGGCCGCCCATTGATACCCGTCCGCGCCCGCTTGGTTCAGGCCTCCCTGCACCAGAGCTCCGGCGCCCAAAACCAATCCCGTTACAAACACTGTCCGCGCCTGCGACAGCCGCCCTTTTGTCTGCGAGGTCGCTAGAGCCTGAGCTACCTGTTTCGCAGCTTCCGTCGCTGGAACCTGCGCATCGGCAACCGTCCGGGCCAAACGGCGTTCACTTTCCGCCTCCACCTCCGGCACAGGCTTGCCGGCAAACTCGGCATTGCGGGCCTCCATCAAAACGACTGTCGGATGCCCCATGGTGATCCCCGGCCCATGGCGCAGCACCTGTCCGATGGCCAAGCGGCAATCGGGATCCATCTGCTCCGCCTTGGGGCGGTTGGCATCTTCTGCGCGAATATCCTCCAGCGCGGAGAGTTGCAGGTGGATGCCGAGAATATTCGCCGTCTCGAAAGGACCAGAGGTCAATTCCCGCAATGCCCGCGCCGGGTGCGAGAGTTCTGGATACCGGTTGCCCTTTTGTAACAACGCCTCCGCAAAGCCGCCCAACTGCGCATAAAGCTGCGCCTTGATCGGATCCGACAGATCCGCTTCGGTCGCCGTGCCCGGCGCGACATCGATACCCTCCGGACTGACCCGGACCTCGGGAACGCCCGGCACATCCGGCGGATCGGGCAGCGGTGACGGAGCGGCTTTCTCCGTCGCCCGCCATGGCAACGGCTCCGGCAGTGGCGGCAAGCTGCGGAGATAGGCCAAGGTCTCCGCCGTCCGTTCCCGCACATTTTCCACGGCCGCAAGACGTCGCAGCTCCGGGTCCATCTCTGTCGCGGGCGTGTTCATAAAACGCAGGTCTAAAATCGGCGATGGTTTCCGTCTGCTAGCCGAGGGCTGCAATTTTGCAAGACTGCGCAGGTCTGCGATCTGAGAATTGTTCAGATCGAGGATTTGCAGTCTAGTCATCCCGGCAAGGGGCGCAATATCCGTGACCTGCGTGTTGTTTAGGGAGAGGTTCTGAAGCCCGTTGGTCCCTGCGAGGGGCGCGATGTCGGCGACCTGCGTGGTGTTGAGGGAAAGGCTCTGAAGCCCGGCGATTCCGGCGAGCGGATTTGTGTCCGCGACCCGCGTGTTGCCAAGCTGCAGGACCCGTAGCTCTGAGATACCTGCGAGGGGCTCTATGTCGGCGACCTGCGTGTTTTTGAGGGAGAGGCTCTGAAGCCCGGTGATCTCGGCAAGGGGGGCAAGATTCGTGACCTGCGAGGCACTGAGATCTAGAGTCCGCAGTCCGGAAACTGCGGCGAGGGGTGCGATGTCTACGACCTGCGTGTTACTAAGATTCACGTAATGCAGGCCAACCACCTCGGAGATCTGAGCAGGGATGTCTCGCAAAGCTCGGAAGGGTTTTCTGTTAAAATTGAACTCCGTCAACTTGGCTGCGATGACGCGTTCGATCTCCGCTTCGGCTGCAGCGAAGGCGCGGGCGGCGGCGTCTGTTACGCTCATGGACTGCGGTTCCTTGGAGAGGCTTGGGGGCAGTGTGCTCGTAAAACCGCGTGGATGCCAAGGGTCTTCTGGCTGTGCAAAGCGCGCCAAAGCTTAACGGACCGTGCGCAGGTGCCCGACACTTGCCCGACAGATGTCCGACGACATGCCGACAGGGGGCAGACCGGGGAAAGACGGGGGCAGATCGGTGTTTTTTGCCATTGACGCCCCGCGCCAAACCCCCTAGATCCGCCGCTACGCGCGGTTGTAGCTCAGTTGGTTAGAGTACCGGCCTGTCACGCCGGGGGTCGCGGGTTCGAGCCCCGTCAACCGCGCCACTTTTCCCCTTTCCCTGTCTGCCTCGATCCCCGATATCCGCTTGGATTGGGCCGTCTTTTTGCGCGCTGGTTCTTGCCGAGGACTGGCTGCGACATGGCCAAGTCGGTGACGGACATGCGTCGTTTCGGGATATTCGCTACGTGATGAGAAACACGCTCTAAGGCTCAGTTATGATACAGGTTTTCCGCTCTTCATGGGCGCTCTTGTTCGGGATCTTCCTCCTGATGGGGGGCAACGGGATCATTGCGACCGTGCTTGGTCTGCGCGGCGCGCTGGAGGGTTTTTCCGCCCTGCAGATGTCCGTGGTCATGACCGGCTATTTCGCCGGGTTTCTGGGCGGGTCCTACATGACCCCGGCGATGATCCGGCGCGTGGGCCATGTGCGGGTCTTCGCGGCGCTTGGATCGTTCATCTCGGCGGCACTGATCCTGTTTCCGGTCTTCACCGACCCCTGGATCTGGACCGCGCTGCGGGTGCTCGTCGGGTTCTGCTTCGCCGGCGTCTACGTGACCGCCGAGAGCTGGCTGAACAACGCCTCGAGCAACGAGAACCGGGGCAGTGCCATGGCGATCTACGGGGTCATCCTGACCGCGGGGATCGTGGCGGCCCAATGGTTCGTGAGCATCGGCGATCCCTCGGGCTTCCTGCTCTTCATCCTGCCCTCGATCCTCGTCTCGATCTCCTTCGCGCCGATCCTGCTGACGGTGACGCCGGCGCCGGCCTTCGAGACCGCCAAGCCCATGAGCTTCGTCGAGGTCTTCCGGGCCTCGCCGCTGGGGCTGGTGGGCATGGTGATGATGGGCGGGATCTATTCGGCGTTGTTCGGCATGGCCTCGGTCTATGGCACCGAAGCCGGGTTGAGCATCGGGCAGATCTCGACCTTCGTGGCGGCGGTCTATCTCGGCGGGATGATCCTGCAATTCCCGATCGGCTGGATCTCGGACCGGGCGGATCGGCGTCTGCTGATCCTGCTGGTCTCGGGCTTCGGGGCCGGGGGGGCCGTGCTCGCGGTGCTGGGGATCGGCGGCTATTACGGGCTGCTGGCGGCGAGTTTTGTGATCGGAGGCACGGCGAACCCGCTCTATGCGCTGCTCATCGCTTACACGAACGATTATCTCGACGCGGCGGACATGCCCGCGGCGGCCGGGCGGCTGGTCTTTGCCAACGGGCTCGGGGCCGTGGCCGGGCCGCTCTTTACCGGCTGGCTCATGGGGCAGGTGGGGCCCGAGGGCTTCTTCCTGTTCATCTTCGGCCTCATGGCGGCGCTCGCGGTCTATGCGGGCTGGCGGATGACGCGGCGCCCGGCGGGCTCGGTCGAGGATTCCGGTGTCTACCTGGCAGCGGTCCCGGCGGCATCCCCGGTTTCGGTGGCGGTCTTCCAGGAGGCCGCTGCCGAAGCGGCCGAAGAGGCAGCGGAGGAGGCCGCCGAGGAGGCGGCTGCCGCGGCCTCCTAGGGCGCAAACTCACCCCCGATCCGCGCATGTGGATTGAATCCGTTGGAGTTTCCCCCCACTAATAGGGGGCGCAGTCCGGTCGGGGGAGGGATCGATGCAGACACCGAAGGCGGTATTGGATTTCTGGCTGACAACCGTGGGCGAGGCCGGGTGGTACAAGGTCGACCCGGAACTGGACGCGCAGATCGCAACGAAGTTCCAAACGACCTGGGAAGCGGCCCTCGCGGGCGGTCTGACGGATTGGTGCGTCACCCCGCGTGGCACGCTGGCCTACCTGTTTCTGACGGACCAGTTTCCGCGCAACATGTTTCGCAACGACGCGCGGGCCTTTGCGACAGACCAGATCGCGGTCATGGCCGCCAAGAAGGCGGTGGAGCGCTCCTGGGATCTGCGCATTCCGGAGCCCGAGCGGCAATTCTTCTATCTGCCGATGATGCACGCGGAAAGCCTGCCGGATCAGGAGCGGAGCGTGCGGCTGATTTCAGAGCGGATGCCCGAATGCGGCGCGTCCAACCTGCTTCATGCGCGGGCCCATCGCCGGGTGATCCGCCAGTTTGGCCGCTTTCCCTATCGCAACGAGGCGCTCGGGCGTGAAACCACGCGGCGCGAGGCCAAGTATCTCGACGAGGGCGGCTATGGCAGCACCGTGCGCGCGATCGAGGCCGAGGATGCGGCGGCGGCCCAGTAACAGCCAAGACATAATGACTAACACAGCGCCGTCGCAGAACAGCGGCAAGGCGCTTGGGGGATAACATGGCAGATGATGCATTCGACCTAGTGGTGATCGGCGCCGGACCGGGCGGCTATGTGGCCGCGATCCGCGCGGCCCAGCTTGGCCTGCGCACGGCGATTGTCGAGCGGGAGCATATGGGCGGGATCTGCCTCAACTGGGGCTGCATCCCGACCAAGGCCATGCTGCGCTCCTCCGAGGTCTTTCACCTGATGCACCGGGCCAAGGAGTTCGGGCTCAAGGCAGACGGGATCGGCTACGACCTCGCCGCCGTGGTCAAGCGGAGCCGGGGCATCGCGAAACAGCTCAATTCCGGTGTCAGCCACCTGATGAAGAAGAACAAGATCACCGTGGTGATGGGCGCGGCCAAGCTGGCCGGGAAGGGCCGGGTCGAGGTGACGGGTGAGGGCGGCTCGCGCATCCTCAACGCCCCGAATATCGTGCTGGCGACCGGAGCGCGGGCGCGCGAGTTGCCGGGGCTGGAGGCCGATGGCGATCTCGTCTGGACCTACAAGCACGCGCTCACCCCGCCGCGCATGCCCAAGAAGCTGCTGGTGATCGGATCCGGCGCGATCGGGATCGAATTTGCGAGCTTTTACAACACGCTCGGCTGCGAGACGACCGTGGTCGAGGTGATGGACCGGATCCTGCCGGTCGAGGATGCCGAGATCAGCGCCTTTGCGAAAAAGCAGTTCAAGGCCCAGGGCATGACCATTCTCGAGAAGGCCAAGGTCGCCAAGCTCGACCGGGCCAAGGGCAGCGTCACCGCGCATATCGAGCAGGGCGGCAAGACCAGCCAGAGCCAGTTCGACACGGTGATCTCTGCCGTGGGCATCGTCGGCAATACCGAGGATCTGGGGCTCGAGGCGCTCGGCGTGCAGATCGACCGCAGCCATGTGGTGACCGATGCCTATTGCCGGACCGGGGTCGAGGGCGTCTATGCCATCGGCGATCTGGCGGGCGCGCCTTGGCTGGCCCATAAGGCCAGCCATGAAGGCGTGATGGTGGCCGAGCTCATCGCGGGGGAGGCAGAGGTCCATCCGGTCAGCCCCGAGAGCATCGCCGGCTGCACCTATTGCCATCCGCAGATCGCCAGTGTGGGCCTGACCGAGGCCAAGGCCCGCGAGGCCGGGCATGACATCAAGGTCGGGCGCTTCCCTTTCATCGGCAACGGTAAGGCCATCGCGCTTGGCGAGCCGGAGGGCATGATCAAGACCGTGTTCGATGCCAAGACCGGCGAGCTTCTGGGGGCGCATATGGTCGGGGCAGAGGTCACCGAGCTCATCCAGGGCTACGTGGTCGGGCGACAGCTGGAGACGACCGAGGCGGACCTGATGGCGACGGTCTTTCCCCATCCGACGCTCAGCGAAATGATGCACGAATCGGTGCTCGACGCTTATGGGCGCGCCGTGCATTTCTGAGGATTGGTTCCGCGGCGTGATCGCTGGGGCGCGGAGACGGACACTGTTTTCACGCGGGCGCGTCCCGGCGGGCTGTGCCTGCTTTACTTGACGAAATCCGACACTTGTTCAAAAATTAATCAGTTTTTGAATTATGGAGGTTGTCACGTGTCCCTTTCCAAATACGCTTTCGCTGCGCTGCTTTTGCCGCTCACCGCGCTTCAGGCGCAGGCCATTACGGTCGTAAATGGAGGGTTTGAGGACCCCAAGACGAACACCAATGTTTATTCGGTTCCCGCCAATCCAATGCCGGGATGGACCGTTGCAGCAGGGAATGTCGAGATCATTCGCCTGCCGACCTGGGCCCCGTCGGAAGGGGAGCAGAGCCTCGACCTCAACGGCGTCCTGCCCGGCACGATCCAGCAAACCGTGAGCGGGTTCACGATCGGCAGCGATTACGAGCTGCTCTTCGATATGGGCGGCAACTTCTTCTCTGGCCTCCCAAGCACCACGGCAGTGGTCTCTGTCGGGCAGACCACGGAGACATTCGGATACACTCCAGTGCCCGGCGATACCGCGAGCAATTTCACGTGGGAAGAAAAGTCCCTGACATTCACGGCGGAGGCTGAAAGCCTGCTTCTGTCGTTTTCCGACGCATCGGGTGGCCGGGCCGCCGGGGCGGCGCTGGACAACATCCGGATCGTGGATCTGGGCGGCATGACGCCGATCCCGCTGCCGGCCGGGGGGCTGCTGCTTTTGACAGGGCTCGTCGCCCTTGGTTTCAAGCGCAGGTCGTAAACCGACGGCAATTCGGATCGGAATGGGCGCGAACCACTCGCGCCCTTTTCTTTGGGCGCGCCCGAACCAGGGGGCATTGAGGCTTGCGATGGCCGTCACCGCGCGGTAGCGCGCAGGCATGACACAGGCCCCCTCACATACCCCCTGGCCACTGGTCTTTCTGCTCTGGGGCGCCGGGCTGGGCGCTGCGGCGCAATATGGCAAGGTCAGCGTGGTCTTCGACCAACTGCCGCAGCTCTTCCCCGAGGCGGGCACGCTTCTGGGCTGGGTGGTCTCGCTTGTGGGCGGGGTCGGTATCCTGCTCGGAGTCACCGCAGGGGTCGTGGTCGCGCGGCTGACCGTGCGGCGCGCGCTGGTCTGGGGGCTGTGGCTGGGGGCGGCGGTGTCGCTCCTGCAGGGGCTGGCCCCGCCGCTCTGGCTGTTCCTGCTCTCCCGTCTGCTCGAAGGTTTGTCCCATCTGGCGATCGTCGTGGCGGCGCCAACCCTGATCGCGAGCCTTAGTGCGACCCGGGACCGGGGCGTGACCCTGACCCTGTGGGGCACGTTCTTCGGTGTGGCCTTCGCGATCCTGACTTGGCTCGGTCTGCCCCTTGCGGCTTGGCTCGGGGTGCCCGCCCTGTTCGGGGCGCACGGGGTCTTCATGGCCGCTGCGGCCCTGGCCATCGGGGCTGCCCTGCCGAAGGAGCCCGCGCCGACCGGTCCGCTCTGGACAAAACCGGATCTGGGCGCGCTCTGGGCGAAACATGTCGAGATCTACCGCTCGCCCCGGCTCGGGGCCCCTGCGGCGGGCTGGCTTTTCTACACCTTCTGCTTTGTCAGCCTCCTGACCTTGCTGCCGCCATATCTCGACCCGGCGCAGCAGACCTTCCTGATCGGCGCGATGCCCCTGGTGAGCATCACGGCCTCCCTGACCCTCGGCGTCTGGCTGCTGCGCAGGGTCTCGTCGGTGACCGTGATCCAGGTCGGGTTTCTCAGCTCGGCGGTCTGCGCAGTCGCGCTGATCATCTGGCCCGGGGACGCCGTGCTCTGCCTGATTTTTGCGGCCTGTCTCGGGCTGGTGCAGGGGGCCAGTTTTGCCTCGGTGCCCGACCTGAACCCGACCGCCGAGGGGCGGATCCTGTCCAACGGGGCCATGGCGCAGACCGGCAATATCGGCAACACGCTGGGCACGCCGGTCCTCTTTGCGATCTCGGTCGGGCTGGGCTATTCGGCGATGCTGATCACGCTCGGTTTCGTGCTCTGTCTCGGGGCAATGGCCCACGGGGTGCTCGCTCTGCGACGGCGCGCAGAGGGCTGATCGCCCGCGCATCTGCCTGTTCCCGCTTCGTTCGCTTTTTTCGGTTGGAGACTCGGTCCCGACCGCCTATCTCTTACGGAGCGGTTAACAAGAGGCCCCCATGCCCGAGCTGAAGAAGATCGAGGTGCGCGGCGCGCGCGAGCACAATCTGAAATCCATCGATGTGGATATCCCCCGGGATGAGCTGGTGGTGATCACCGGCCTGTCGGGCTCGGGCAAGTCGAGCCTGGCCTTTGACACGATCTATGCCGAGGGGCAGCGCCGCTATGTGGAGAGCCTGAGCGCCTATGCCCGCCAGTTCCTCGACATGATGGAAAAGCCGGATGTGGATCATATCTCGGGGCTCTCCCCGGCGATCTCGATCGAGCAGAAGACGACCTCGAAGAACCCGCGTTCGACCGTCGGCACCGTGACCGAGATCTACGACTACATGCGTCTGCTCTTTGCGCGGGTTGGCACGCCCTATAGCCCCGCGACCGGACTGCCCATCGAAGCGCAGCAGGTGCAGGATATGGTCGACCGGGTCATGACGCTGGAGGCGGGGACGCGCGCCTATCTGCTGGCCCCCATCGTGCGCGACCGCAAGGGCGAGTACCGCAAGGAATTTCTCGAGCTGCGCAAGCAGGGGTTTCAACGCGTGAAGGTGGACGGGGACTTCCACGAACTCGACACGCCGCCCACATTGGACAAGAAGTTCCGCCATGACATCGATGTGGTCGTCGACCGCATCGTGGTGCGCGAAGGGATGGAAACCCGTCTCGCCGACAGTCTGCGCACGGCGCTGGATCTGGCGGATGGCATCGCGATCCTCGAGACCGCGCCGTCTGCCTCGGCAGACGGCGCCACGCCTGAGCCCGAGCGCTATACCTTCTCGGAAAAGTTCGCCTGTCCGGTCTCTGGCTTCACGATCCCCGAGATCGAGCCGCGCCTGTTCTCGTTCAACGCGCCCTTCGGGGCCTGCCCGTCCTGTGACGGTCTCGGGGTCGAGCTGTTCTTTGACGAACGCCTCGTGGTGCCCGATGCCACCCTCAAGCTCGCCGATGGGGCGCTGGCGCCCTGGCGCAAGGGCAAGTCGCCCTATTTCCTGCAGACCATCGATTCTATCGCCAAGCATTACGGCTTTGACCCGAAAACCCCGTGGAAGGATCTGCCCGCCAAGGTGCAGTCGGTCTTCCTGCGGGGCTCCGGCGATGAGGAAATCGCGTTCCGCTATGACGAGGGCGGGCGCGTCTATCAGGTCTCGCGCGCGTTTGAGGGCGTGATCCCCAACATGGAGCGGCGCTACCGCGAGACGGATTCGAGCTGGATCCGCGAGGAATTCGAGCGCTACCAGAACAACCGCTCCTGCGGGGATTGCGGCGGCTACCGCCTGCGGCCCGAAGCGCTGGCGGTCAAGATCGCCGGGCTCCATGTGGGGCAGGTGGTGCAGATGTCGATCCGCGAGGCCTATGAGTGGTGCCAGACGGTGCCCGAGAGCCTGACGGATCAGAAGAACGAGATCGCCCGCGCCATCCTCAAGGAGATCCGCGAGCGGCTTGGGTTCCTGAACAATGTCGGGCTCGAATACCTGACCCTCAGCCGCAATGCGGGCACCCTGTCGGGCGGCGAAAGCCAGCGGATCCGTCTGGCCAGCCAGATCGGCTCGGGCCTGACAGGCGTGCTCTACGTGCTCGACGAACCCTCCATCGGGCTGCACCAACGCGACAATGACCGGTTGCTGACCACGCTCAAGAACCTGCGCGATCAGGGCAATACGGTGATCGTGGTCGAGCATGACGAGGAAGCCGTGCGCGAGGCCGATTACGTCTTCGATATCGGTCCCGGGGCAGGGGTGCACGGGGGGCAGGTCGTAGCCCATGGCACCCCGGCCGAGATCATGGCGAACCCCAATTCCGTGACCGGCGACTACCTCGCCGGGCGGCGCGAGATCGCCGTCCCGGCGACCCGTCGCAAGGGCAACAAGAAGAAGGTCACGGTCCGCCAGGCCACGGGCAACAACCTGCAGAACATCACCGTGGACTTCCCGTTGGGCAAGTTTGTCTGTGTGACGGGCGTGTCCGGCGGGGGCAAATCGACCCTGACCATCGAGACTCTGTTCAAGACCGCCTCCATGCGCCTGAACGGGGCGCGCCAGACACCAGCGCCCTGCGAGACGATCAAGGGGTTGGAGCATCTGGACAAGGTCATCGATATCGACCAACGGCCCATCGGGCGCACACCACGCTCGAACCCGGCGACCTATACCGGGGCCTTCACCCCGATCCGCGACTGGTTCGCGGGCCTGCCCGAGGCCAAGACCCGGGGCTACAAGCCCGGGCGGTTCTCGTTCAACGTCAAGGGCGGGCGTTGTGAGGCATGCCAGGGCGACGGGGTCATCAAGATCGAGATGCACTTCCTGCCGGATGTCTATGTGGAATGCGAGACCTGCAAGGGCGCGCGGTACAACCGCGAGACGCTGGAGGTGCTGTTCAAGGGCAAGTCCATCGCCGATGTGCTCGACATGACGGTCGAGGACGCGCAGGAGTTCTTCAAGGCGGTGCCGAGCATTCGCGAGAAGATGGATGCCCTGATGCGGGTCGGGCTCGGCTATATCAAGGTGGGCCAGCAGGCGACCACGCTTTCGGGCGGAGAAGCGCAACGGGTCAAGCTCAGCAAGGAGCTGGCCAAGCGGTCCACGGGCCGCACGCTCTATATTCTGGACGAGCCGACCACGGGTCTGCATTTCGAGGATGTGCGCAAACTGCTCGAAGTGCTCCACGAGCTGGTGGAGCAGGGCAATACCGTGGTGGTGATCGAGCATAATCTCGATGTGGTGAAGACCGCCGACTGGATCATCGACATCGGTCCCGAAGGCGGGGATGGCGGCGGGACAGTCGTGGCCACCGGCACGCCCGAGAAGGTGGCCGAGGTGGCCGAGAGCCATACGGGTCATTACCTCAAGCCGATGCTCAACCCCAAACGGGTCGCGGCGGAGTAACCGGGCGCGCGGGGATCCGATTGCGCGCCTGCGGCGCATGCGATTTTCACGAAAAAGGGGGCTCTGCCCCCGTCGCCCATGGCGACTCCCCGGAGTATTGTCGGAACAATGAAGGGGGAAGGGGGCCGATCCGGAGACCGGCCCTCTGATCTGTTCTGGGCTCAGCCCTTGTGCTCTTTGATCTCGCCGGAGGCGAGGCGCGCGAGGTAGGAGGCCAGCTCCGCTTTCACAATCGGCATCAGCACATAGAGCGCGGCGATATTGACCACCGCCATGGCGAAGATCGCCGCGTCGGAGAAGTCGATCACCGGGCCAAGGCTGGCGGCCGCACCGATCACCACGAAGACGCAGAAGATGATCTTGAAGACCAGTTCCTTGGTTTCGCCCTCGCCGAAGAGGTAGGTCCAGGCCTTGAGGCCGTAATAGGACCAGGAGATCATGGTCGAGAAGGCAAAGAGGATCACCGCAATCGCGAGGATATAGGGGAACCAGGAGAAGCCCGTGGCGAAGGCCGCCGAGGTCAGGGCGACACCGGAATTGCCGTCCACGGTCATGATCGTGCCGTTCTCGACCATGTAGAGGCCGGTTTCGGGGTTGATCATCAGCTGACCGGAGATGGTGATGACGAGCGCTGTCATGGTGCAGATCACCACCGTGTCGATGAAGGGCTCAAGCAGGGAGACATAGCCCTCGGTGATCGGCTCTTTGGTTTTCACCGCCGAGTGTGCGATCGCTGCGGAGCCCACGCCCGCCTCGTTCGAGAAGGCGGCGCGCTTGAAGCCCTGGATCAGGGCGCCGACCATGCCGCCGGCCACGCCGAGCCCGGTAAAGGCACCTTCGAAGATCTGGCCGAAGGCCCAGCCGATCTGGTCAAAATTCACCAGCAGGATGATCAGAGCCACGGCCACATACATGATGCCCATGAAGGGCACGACCTTCTCGGTCACCTTGGCGATGGATTTGATCCCGCCCACGATCACCGCGAAGACGACGCCCGCGAAGATTATGCCGGTGATCCAGCCCGGATAATCGCCGACGATGCCGGAGATCTGCGCATGGGCCTGGTTGGCCTGGAACATGTTGCCGCCGCCCAGGGCGCCGAGGATACAGAAGATCGAGAACAGCACGGCCATGAACTTGCCGCCTGGCACGCCCTTTTCCGCAAAGCCCTTGGAGATGTAGTACATCGGACCGCCGGAGACCGTGCCGTCCGGATACTCGTTCCGGTACTTCACGCCGAGCGTACATTCGGTGAATTTCGAGGCCATGCCCAGAAGGCCTGCCATGATCATCCAGAAGGTGGCACCTGGGCCGCCGATGCCCACGGCGACCGCCACACCGGCGATGTTGCCGAGGCCCACGGTGCCCGAGAGGGCCGTGGCCAGGGCCTGGAAGTGGCTGACCTCACCCGCGTCATCGGGGTCCGAGTAGTCGCCTTTGACCAGCTTGATCGAGTGCACGAAGCCGCGCAGCTGGATGAAGCCGAAATAGACAGTGAAGATTGTGGCGGCGACCACCAGCCACATCACGATCCAGGGGAAACTGGTGCCCGGGAAGGGCGCGAAGATCAAGCTGACAAAGGGACCGGTGACGGCGGCGAAGGCCTCGTTCACCGTCTGGTCAATGGATTTTGCGTCTTGCGCAAGGGCGGCTGTCGAGCAGAGCGCGAGGGCCAAAGTGGCAAGAATGGGTGTCTTCATGATGGGGCTCCTCACGGGACGACTGTGACAGGGACGGAGGCATGCAGGACAAGGTTCACGGTCGAGGTGCCGAACACCCGGTTGACGAACCCGCCTTCGGAGCTGCGGGCGACCACGATCTGGTCGGCGCTCTCGGTCTTTGCGATCTTGTCCAGAAGATCTGCGACATCCCCGTGTTTCACGATGCCCCGTGCGGCAAAGCCCGCATCGCAGAGCGTAGAGACGGCCGGGTCCACGACCCGGGTCTGTGCTGTCGTGATTTCTTCTTCGCGGCGCTTATGGCGCTGCGCGTTCTCTTCTGCGGTCTGGAAGGTGTAAGGTGACCATTCGATGATGAAGGCGACGATAATTTCGCAGCTTTCCAAACGGCTCGCCAGACTCTGGGCATACGCGAGTGCGCGCTCCCCAGAGCTGCTGCCGTCCAATCCGACGACGATTTTACTGGTCATGGTAAGTCCCTGTGACTCCGTTTTTGTTATTGGGGGCCGAAAACAAGCGCGCTTGTCTCCACGAGCAATCCCGTCCTTGGAATTGCGTCGGGTCAAGTCTTTGGGTTTGGAGTTGACTTTTGATCCCGACTCCCTAAGCCGTAGCACCAAATTCGATCTCTGTGGCCCATTTTTTAACCGTTTTTTTACGTTTCCGCCGCCGAGGCTGGGCTGCGGTCACAAAAAACAAGGGCCGCCCCGAAGGACGGCCCTGAAAACAGTCGATTTGTGGAGGGATCAGCGGTTTTCCACATCCACATAGTCGCGCATCGTTTCCCCTTTGTAGAGCTGACGCGGGCGGCCGATCTTGAAGGCTGGGTCGGTGATCATCTCTTTCCACTGGGCGATCCAGCCCACGGTCCGCGACAGGGCGAAGATCGGCGTGAACATCGATGTCGGGAAGCCCATCGCCTCGAGGATGATGCCGGAGTAGAAGTCCACATTCGGGAAGAGCTTCTTGTCGGCGAAATACGGATCGGCCAGCGCGGCGGCCTCGAGCTCCTTGGCGACCTGCAGAACCGGGTTGTTCTCGACGCCCAGCAGTTCCAGCACCTCGTCGGCGGATTGCTTCATCACCTTCGCGCGCGGGTCGAAGTTCTTGTATACCCGGTGGCCGAAGCCCATCAGACGGAAGGGATCGTCCTTGTCCTTGGCGCGGGCGATAAATTCGGGGATCCGGTCAACGGAGCCGATCTCGCGCAGCATTTCGAGGCAGGCCTGGTTCGCTCCGCCATGGGCCGGGCCCCAGAGGCAGGCAATGCCGGCTGCGATACAGGCGAAGGGGTTGGCCCCCGAGGACGAGGCCAGACGCACGGTCGAGGTCGAGGCGTTCTGCTCGTGATCCGCATGCAGGGTGAAGATCCGGTCCATGGCGCGGCTGAGCACCGGGTCGACCACGTAATCCTCGGTGGGCACGGCAAAGCACATGCGCAGGAAGTTCGACGCGTAGTCCAGATCGTTACGCGGATACACGAAGGGCTGGCCGATCGAATACTTGTACGCCCAGGCGGCAATCGTCGGCATCTTGGCGATCAGGCGGATCGAGGCCACCTCGCGCTGCCACGGGTCCGAGATATCCGTGCTGTCATGGTAGAAGGCAGACATCGCGCCCACGACGCCGGTCATGATCGCCATCGGATGAGCGTCACGACGGAAGCCGCGGAAGAAGTTCATCATCTGCTCGTGCAGCATCGTGTGGTTGGTCACACGGCTTTCGAAATCTTCGAGCTGGGCTGCGGTCGGCAGCTCCCCGTAAAGCAGCAGGTAGCACACCTCGAGGTAATGCGACTGGGAGGCCAGCTGATCGATCGGATAGCCGCGGTGCAGCAGCTCGCCCTTGGCGCCGTCGATGAAGGTAATGGTGCTGTCACAGGCAGCGGTGGACGTGAAGCCCGGGTCGTAGGTGAACACGTCGCCCTGAGCATAGAGCTTGCGGATATCGAGCACATCCGGGCCCGCCGTCGGTGAGTAGATCGGCAGCTCGATGGTCTTGTCATCAAAGCTCAGGGTCGCGGTTTTCTGTTCAGCCATGTCTGTCCCTCTTTATAACGTCCGTGTCCGGGGTCCGGCGCGGTCGTGGCATGGTCGGTCTTGCGACCGGCGTGTCGGGTGCGCGAGCAGAACGACCTTACGGCTTGGTCCCCCTCACGCTGCTGCGTCCGACAGGCGCGCAAGGGTTTCCTCGCGGCCCAGAACGAGCATCATGTCAAAAACGCTGGGCGTTGCAGATCGCCCGGCCAGCGCGCTTCGCAAGGGGGCGGCAATTTTGCCAAGACCCAGTCCATGAGCCTCTGCCACGCCTCCCACGGCGCCCTCCAGCATGTCGCGGGTCCAGCTAACATTTTGCAGCTGCGGCGTCAATTCAGCCAGTATACCACGGGATACCGTATCGAGGTTTTTCGCAACCTTTTCATCCGGGACAATCGGCCGCGACGCCAGAATAAAATGCGCTTTATCAAGAAGATCCGGGAATTTCTTGGCCCGGTCCTTGAGGCAATACATCGCACGCGACAAACCCTCGGATTGCGCCTCGGACAGGGGGTCGGCCCCGGTTGCACTGCGGTATCCTTGTGCACCTGCGACAATCGCGTCATCCGCCATTGCGGCGATGTGCTGCCCGGATAGGTTGTCGAGCTTTTTCAGGTCCAGACGGGCCGGGGATTTGCCGATGCCGCCGAAGTCGAACCAGGCCTGCGCCTGGGCATCGTCGAAGAATTCGTCATCCCCGTGCGACCAGCCCAGACGGGCGAGATAGTTCCGCATCGCCGCCGCCGGATAGCCCATGGCCTCGTATTCCTCGACCCCGAGCGCGCCGTGACGCTTGCTCAGCTTCTTGCCGTCGGGCCCATGGATCAGCGGGATATGCGCCCAGACCGGAACGTCCCAGCCCATCGCCTCGTAGATCATCATCTGCCGCGCGGCGTTGTTGAGGTGATCATCCCCGCGGATCACATGGGTCACGCCCATATCATGGTCATCCACCACCACGGCGAGCATATAGACCGGCGTGCCATCCGAGCGCAGCAGGATCATGTCATCGAGCTGGCCGTTGCGGATGGTCACATCGCCCTGCACCTGGTCGCGGATCACCGTCTCGCCCTCTTGCGGGGCCTTGATCCGCACCACGAAGGGCGCGTCCGGGTGGGTCGCCGCATCCGCATCGCGCCAAGGCGAGCGGAAGAGGGTCGAGCGGCCTTCGGCCTTGGCGGCCTCGCGGAAGGCGGCGATCTCGTCCTGGGTCGAGAAACACTTATAGGCCTTGCCCTCGGACAGAAGCTGCCGGGCCACCTCCGCGTGGCGCGCCGCAGCTTCGAACTGGCTGGTGGCGTCACCATCCCAGTCGAGACCCAGCCAGCGCAGCCCGGCAAAGATCGCGTCCGTCGCCTCCTGGGTCGAGCGTGCCCGGTCCGTATCCTCGATCCGCAGCAGGAACTTGCCGCCGCGCCCCCGGGCATAGAGCCAGTTGAACAGCGCCGTGCGCGCCCCGCCGATATGGAGGAACCCGGTGGGCGAGGGGGCAAAGCGGGTGACGACGGGGGCGGTCGGGGTCGAGGTCATGAGGGTGGTCTCCTGTGCCAGGCCTCCGGCGCGGGATCCCGCGGGATTAACCAATTGGCAACCAAGGTTTCGATAAGGTTGCGCAGGACTTACCCAACGCGGCAAGGCAGGACAAGTGACCGACTTCGCAGAGGCACGCCACGCCCTCTTTCCCTGGGCCCCGGTCGTGTTCGGCTGCGGGGCACTTGCCTATTTTCTGGCGGATCAGGAACCGTCGGAACAGGTGCTGTTTGCGGTCTGGGCGCTGACGGGGCTGGGGCTCGTGGGCGGGCTCTGTGCGCCTTGGGCCTGGCGCCCGTTGGGTTGGCTGCTGGCCTTCGCCGCAGGGGGCTATGCGCTGGCGGCGTTTCGCACGGCGGATGTGGCCGCGCCGGTCCTGTCCTTTCGCTACTACGGCCCCATCGAGGGGCGGGTGGTTGCGATCGATGCTTCCTATGCGGGGGCAACACGGCTGACGCTGGATCAGGTGAGGTTGCGGGGCATTGCGCCCGAAAAGCGGCCCGAGCGCGTGCGCCTTTCGCTCCATGGCCCGCCCCCTGAGATCGCGCCGACCCCGGGCCAGATCGTCATGACCACCGGACATCTGTCGCCACCATCCTCGCCGACCGAGCCGGGCGGCTTCGATTTCCGCCGCCACGCCTGGTTCAAGGGGCTCGGGGCGGTGGGCTATACGCGGGTGCCGGTGCTGTTGTGGTCCGAACCTCAGGCGCTGACATGGCGCGAACGGGTCTACAGCCTGCGCCTTGACCTGTCCCAGGCCATCCGTGACCGCATCCCGGGTCAGCCCGGAGCCTTTGCGGCGGCGATCATCACCGGCGACCGCGCGGCCATCGACCGGGCCTATGTCGAGGATCTGCGCGGCTCCAACCTCGCCCATCTCCTCGCCATTTCCGGCCTGCATATGGGGCTTCTGACCGGGACGGTGTTTCTCGGGTTGCGCTCGCTCTTTGCGCTCTGGCCGTGGCTGGCGCTGCGGGTGCCGGTCAAGAAGGTCGCGGCCGTCGCGGCCCTTATCGCGGCGGCGGTGTATCTGGTGATCTCGGGCATGAGCGTGGCCACCGAACGCGCCTTCATCATGGTTGCGATGATCCTGCTCGGGGTCTGTTTCGACAGGCGGGCCTTGTCCCTGCGCTCTGTGGCCTGGGCTGCGCTGATCGTGCTGGCGCTCAGGCCCGAGGCGGTGATGGGCCCGGGCTTCCAGATGTCCTTTGCGGCGACGACCGCGTTGGTGATCACCTATGCCGCGCTCCGCGACGTCAAATGGTGGTACGCCCTGCCGCGCTGGTCCAAGGGGCCGGCCTCGCTCTTGCTGTCTTCGTTCGTGGCAGGGGCGGCGACCGCGCCCATCGCGGCGGCCCATTTCAACATCATCGCCCATTACGGGCTGATCGCGAACCTTGCCTCGGTGCCGGTTATGGGCACGCTCGTGATGCCCGGTGCGCTGGTGGCGCTGGCGGGCGCGCCGCTGGGGCTCGAATGGATCGGGCTCTTCGCGATGGAGATCGGGATCCGCTGGATCCTCTGGGTCGCGGGCACGGTCTCGGGGCTCGAAGGGGCCGTGGGCCATGTGGTGCGCCCCATGCCCGTAGTGCTGCCCTTGGTGGTGGCTGGCGCGTTGATTGTAGCGCTGACACCGTTCCGGGCGCGCTGGATCGGGGTGGCTCCCTGTCTCGTGGCGCTGCTGCTCTGGACGCAGACCGAGCGGCCCGTGTTGCTGGTCTCGGGCAGTGGCGGGTTGCTGGGCGTTTTGACGCCGGAGGGTCGGAGCCTCAGCAAGTCGAGGGGCGATGGTTTCGCGGCGCGGAGCTGGCTGGAGAATGACGGGGACGGCGTGGCGCAGTACACCGCCTATGCCCGGGAGGGGATCGTCCATGGCAAGGGCCGGGTCGATGTCACGTTGGGTGCTTATGCGGTTACGCAGCTGCGTGGCAAGACCGGCGCGGCACAGTTCAACGAGGCCTGCGCGGCAGCGGATCTGATCGTGGGGAATGTGGACCTGCCGCGCAGCACCGCCTGCGAGGTCATCGATGCCCGGGCCTTTCGGCGGACCGGGGCGCTGGCAGTCACGGTGGGGGAGGGTGGTCTCGAGATCACCACCGCGCAGGAGGCTGATCCCGCGCGGCCCTGGCAGGGGGCGAAACCGCGATCCGAGCCCCGGCTTTTGGCGCGCCTGCTGGGGGAATAACCCGAGTTTGCAACGCAAAAGGCCGCGCAAGTTCTGCACGGCCCCTCGAAATCTCTGCGCCTCGGCGCGTGCTTAGTAGGAGCGGATCAGCCCGACCAGTTTGCCCTGCACCCGGACCATCTCGGCCGGGTAGACACGGGTCTCATAGGCCGGGTTCGCCGCCTCCAGCGCGATGGCGTTGCCGCGCTTGCGCAGGGTCTTGAGCGTTGCCTCATGCCCATCGACCAGCGCGACCACGATATCCCCGCTCTCGGCGGCGTTGGTCTCGCGGATCACCACGATATCGCCGCTGTTGATGCCGGCATTGATCATCGAGTCGCCCTTGACCTCCAACGCGTAATGCTCGGCATCCTGGCGCATCATCTGGCCCGGGACGGCCACCGTATGGGACACTTCGCTGATCGCCTCGATCGGCGTACCGGCGGCGATCTTGCCCATCACCGGCAGTTCGACCGCATGGATCTCGGCCACGGGCATCGCGCCTCGGGGCGGATCCGCGCGATCGCCATCGATGACTTGCGGGGCGAACCCGGTGGATTGCGACACCAGCGCCTCCGGCAATTTGACGATCTCGATGGCGCGGGCCTTGTGCGCGAGACGGCGGATGAAGCCGCGCTCCTCCAGCGCCGTGATCAAACGGTGAATCCCGGATTTCGACCGCAGGTCGAGCGCATCCTTCATCTCGTCGAACGAAGGCGGTACACCGTCGCGCTGCAGACGCTTGTGGATGAATTCCAGCAACTCGATTTGCTTCTTGGTCAGCATATCTGCTCTCCCTCTTCGGGCACCTGTCGCCCGGCACCGCTCGCAGAGTTGCTAAAACCGGTAAACAAGGTCTTAACCTGCTGCGAGTTCCTGTAGTGTTCTAAACCTGTTCCTGATTTGTGTCAATCATGCTGCGAAACAGGGGCGCGCAGAGGATGTCAGAGGGGAATATAGGCAACATCCGCGCCTTCGGTGGCGGGATCGGCATGGGGCGCGCGCACCAGCAGGCAATCGGCCGAGGCGAGCACGGACATTAGCCCGCTATCCTGACGCGGGGCCGGGTCGATCCAGGCGATGCCGTCGCGCCACGTGAGCTGCGCGCGCATATAGTGCTCGCGCGGGCCGTTCTGGCCGAGCGCGCGGGCGAGTTTGCCGGCCCGTTGGGCGCGCGCTTCGGCAGGCAGGCCCTGCAGGGCCCTCAAGGCCGGGACCACGAATAGCGTGCCGCAGACCATGGACGAGACCGGATTGCCGGGCAGCCCGATCAGCAGCGCAGCTCCGAAGCGCCCGCACATGAGCGGTTTGCCTGGGCGCATGGCGATCTTGTAGAAGGCACGCTCCAGCCCCAGATTCCCCGCGACGCGCGCCACGAGATCATGATCGCCGACAGATGCGCCGCCGATGGTCACCACCATGTCCGCATCCCCGGCGAGGTCGAGCACGGCGGCCAGCCCCTCGGATGTGTCGGGCGCAATGGGGAGAAGACGAACCTCCGCTCCGGCAGCCTCGAAGAGCGCCTTCAGGCCAAAGCTGTTGGACGCGATGATTTGGTCCGGGGCCGGGGTCTCGCCCGGCATCACAAGCTCATCACCGGTAGCGATCAGCGCCACACGGGGGCGGCGATACACGCTGAGCTTTGGCAGGTTCATCGAGGCGGCGAGGGCCACATCCGCCGGGCTCAGCACGCGGGGCGCGGACATCCGATCGCCGATCTTGAAGTCATTGCCTTCGGGTCGGATATTCGCGCCGGGCGCTGTCGTCTCGACAAGGGTGATGCGGTCGCCGCTGCGGGTCACATCCTCCTGGATCACGACGGTTCCGGCGCCCTCGGGCACCGGCGCGCCGGTAAAGATCCGCACGGCCTGACCCGGATGGACAATCCCGTCCCAGCCATGGCCCGCAGCGCTCTCGCCCACCACATCGAGTGTCAGACCCGCCGCGCCGTCCTCTGCCCGGACAGCGTAGCCATCCATGGCCGAAGCGGCGAAGGGCGGTTGGGTCCGCGCGGCCACCGCGTCATGGGCCAGCACGCGCCCGGCGGCGGCGATCAGCGGGACCTCTTCGGTCTCCAGCGGTGCAACAAGGGCGAAGAGCGCATCAAGCGCCTCCGCCACGGGCACGAGGTTACTCATCGGCTGTGAACCGCCCCGATTTGCCACCATCCTTGAAGACCAACCGCGTGTCGGTGATCTGCATGCGCTTATCCACGGCCTTGACCATGTCGTAGATCGTCAGCCCCGCGACGGAGACCGCCGTGAGCGCCTCCATCTCGACGCCGGTCTGGCCCGAGGTCTTGACCGTCGCCTCGATCCGCACGCCGGGCAGATCCGCATCGGGGGTCAGCTCCAGCGCAACCTTGGTGATTGGCAGCGGGTGGCAGAGCGGGATCAGATCGGCGGTCTTCTTGGCCCCCATGATCCCGGCGAGCCGGGCCACGGCGAGCACATCGCCCTTCTTGGCGGTGCCTTCGGTGATCATGGCCAGCGTCTCGGGCGCCATGCGGACGGCGCCCTGGGCGATCGCCATGCGGTCCGTGACCTCCTTGTCGGAGACATCGACCATATGGGCCGCGCCCTGGGCGTCGAAATGGGTCAGACCACTCATGCTGCGCCCTCCATCGGGACGGGGTTGGCGAGCAAGTCGCGCGTGGCGGCGGCAACGTTGTCCTTCCGCATCAGGCTCTCGCCGATCAGGAAGGTGCGCGCGCCATAGCCTGCGAGATCGGCCAGCTCTGCCGGGCCGCTCAGACCGGATTCCGCGACGATCAGCCGGTCCTCGGGGATGCGCGGGGCGAGGGTCCGGGTGGTGTCGAGCGTCGTCTCGAAGGTCTTGAGGTTGCGGTTGTTGATCCCCATCAGCGGGGATTTCAGCCGCAAGGCGCGGTCCAGCTCGGGCCCGTCATGGACCTCGATCAGCGCGTCCATCCCCCATCCAAAGGCGGCATCCTCCAGCTCGGCGGCTTGCGCGTCCGAGACGCTGGCCATGATGATCAGGATGCAATCTGCGCCCATGGCCCGGGCCTCGGCCACCTGGTAGGTGTCATACATGAAATCCTTGCGCAGCACTGGCAGGTCGCAGGCCGCGCGGGCGGCGACAAGGTAGTCCTCATGCCCCTGAAAGCTGGGCGCATCGGTCAACACCGACAGACAGGTCGCACCACCCTCGGCATAGGCGCGCGCAATGGCGGGCGGGTCGAAATCGGGCCGGATCAGCCCTTTGGATGGGCTGGCTTTCTTGACCTCGGCAATAAGGGCGTAGCCCGTGCGCGCGGCCTCCTGCAAGGCTCCGGCGAAGGGGCGCAGGGGGCTGGCGGCCTTGGCAGCGGCCTCGACCTCTGCAAGGGCGCGCGCGGCCTTGCGGGCGGCGACCTCTTCCAGCTTATAGGCTTTGATCTTGTCGAGAATGGTGGTGCTCATGCCGCCTCCGATGTGATCTGTGCAAGGCCCTGAACCTTGGCCAGTGCCGCCCCGCTATCGAGGCTCTCGGCTGCCAGCGCCGCGCCCTCGGGCAGGGCGGTGACCTTGCCTGCGACCTTGAGCGCCGCCGCCGCGTTCAGCAGAACCGCGTCGCGATAGGCTGAGGGCTCTCCGGCCAGCAGGGCGCGGAAGGCCACGCCGTTTTCCTCGGGCGTGCCGCCGAGAATGGCCTCGAACGGGTGGACCGGCAGGCCGGCCTCCTCGGGATGGATTTCGAACTCGGTCACCGTGCCGTTTTCCAGACCGGCCACCCAGGAGGTGCCGGTGATCGTCAGCTCATCGGTGCCGTCCGAGCCGTGGACAAGCCATGCCGCGTCACTGCCAAGCGCCGCGAGCGTCTCGGCCATGGGCCGGATCAGGTCGCGCGAGAAGGCACCGGTCAGCTGGCGCGCAACCCCGGCCGGGTTCGTCAGCGGGCCCAGAATGTTGAACATGGTGCGAGTGCCCAGCTCGGCCCGGGTCGGCATCACATGGCGGATCGCCGGGTGGTGCATCGGGGCCATCATGAAGGCGATGCCGATCTCCGACAGGGCGCGCTCGACGACCTCGGGGCCGACCATGACATTCACGCCCATCTGGCCGAGCGCATCCGCCGCGCCGGATTTCGAGCTGAGATTGCGGTTGCCGTGTTTCGCCACGGGCACGCCCGCGCCTGCCACGACAAAGGCCGTGGCAGTCGAGATGTTCAGGGTGCCTTTCCCATCGCCGCCGGTGCCGACGATGTCCATCGCCCCTTGGGGCGCGGTCACGGCATTGCACTTGGCGCGCATCACCGCGGCGGCGGCGGCATATTCCTCGACCGTTTCGCCCCGGGTGCGCAGGGCCATCAAGAGCCCACCCATCTGAGACGGGGTCGCTTCGCCCTCGAACAGGATCTCGAAGGCGGCTTCGGCCTCGGCGCGGGTCAGGGCGCGGTCGGCGGCTGCCCCGATCAGGGGTTTGAGCGCGTCACTCATGCGGGCACCGGTACGGTCTCGAGGAAGTTCTGCAGCATCTTGTGGCCATGCTCCGAGGCGATGGATTCCGGGTGGAACTGCACGCCGTGGATCGGCAGACTGCGATGCTGCAGGCCCATGATCGTGCCATCCTCAAGCCAGGCCGTCACCTCCAGCTCGGGCGGAAGGCTGTCGCGATCCACGACCAGCGAATGGTAGCGCGTCGCCTTGAACGGCGAGGGCAGCCCGGCAAAGAGCCCTGTGCCCGAATGGTGCATCACGCCCATCTTGCCATGGACGATATCCGAATGGCGCTGGACCTTGCCGCCAAAGCTCTGCCCGATGGTCTGGTGCCCCAGGCACACCCCGATGAGCGGTGTACCGGTCTCGGCGGCCGCTTCGGTCAGGGCAAGGCAGATCCCCGCCTGATCCGGATCCGCCGGGCCGGGGCTCAGCATGATCGCATCCGGGCGCAGGGCCATGGCCTCCTGCACATTCAGCGCGTCATTGCGGTGCACCTGCACATCTGCGCCCAGCTCGCCCAGATAATGGACAAGGTTATAGGTGAAACTGTCGTAGTTATCGATCAGGAGCAGCATGTCTCGAGCCTTTGTTTCCCGGCCACGGGCCGCTTCATCGGAACTGCCCCTTGATCCCCCAGCGTGGAAGGAGGGTCAAGGCCCGGTCCTGCTGCAATGATGCGCGACGGGGACCATCCGGGCGCGATCCGGGCCTGAACCGGGCTTGATCCTGGGGCAGGGCTGCGGGATCCGCTTGCAATCACGGCGGGGGGCGCGATGATCGGGACAAGACGCATCGCGCCACAGGCGGCGCAGACGTCGGTTTGGCAAAGCAAGAGCGGATGGCATGGGCAAGGGGCTTTTATCAGGGCTGTTCTGGGGCGGCGCGGCGAGCATGATCCTGCTCGTGGCGGCATCGCTCTATTTTCCGCTGCGCGACCTCAATGATGCCATGACCCGCGGGCCTGTCTCGGGGGAGCGCAGCCTGCTTGCCGACCCGCCCGAGGCGTTGCCCGGGGCCGAACTGCAGGAAACCGCACCGGATCAGGCAGCCGCCCCGGAGGCCGGGGCGGATGATGCGGGACTGTCCCAGCGCGCATCGGGATCCGTGCCGCAGAGCACCGCGCCGCAAGCCCCCGGCCTGCGGCAGGTGGTCGACGCGCCGCCCGCAGGGCTCGATCCGCTGCCGCCCGTGGCCGCTGCAGAGCGTGATGTGGCCGTGGCCAGTGCCGCCCCGGCAGAGCCGAAGGCCGTGACCGCACCGGCGCCGGGACCTGATCTGACGCTTGCGCGTCCGTCTCCGGCAACTGCCATGCCCGGCGGCGCTGCCCCGGCTCTGGCCATGCCCGACACGGGCGGCGACCGGGTTCCGACCGCGTTGCCCGCGCCGGCCACGGACGTGCCGGTGGTGGCAAGTGCCGCGCCGGTTGCCACTGCCCCCGAGGTTACGGGCGCGGCAGCGCCGCGTCTTCCGATGGCGCAGCAGGCCGAAACAGCGCCCCTGTCACCGATGGCCATGGCAACGCCCGTTGAAGACGCGGCCGCTCCGCGCGCGCCTGACGCCCCGATGCGCGCTGCGCCGGAGGTCAGTGCCGCGCCGGAGACGCCGCGCCTTGCGGCACCCGTGCAGGCAGCGCCGCAAATCGCGGAGCAGGGCATCGCCGCGCCCAGCCCGGATCTTGCCCCCGCGGATCTGCCCCTGCCGCCGGTCGCGCCGCGCGCCGTGAGCCGCCCCGCACCCCCGCCGCAACCGCCCGCGCCGGAGCCTGACCTCGCCGTCCCGGCAACGGAGGAGGTCGCGCCGCCCAGCGGGGTCTTGCCCCGGCGTCTTGTGCTGGACAGTGAGCGGTTTGCCATGGCCGGGCCGGGGATCTCCGGCCGGATCCCACGGATCGGCGATGCGGGGACCACTCCGAGCGCTCTCCCCGACACGTCTCGCGCCGAAGCGGGGGCGCCGGTCGGGGCGTTGACCCGCAATGGTCAGGACTTCGCGGCGCCGAACACTGCATCTCTTCTGTCGATTCTGGTGGAGGCGTCGTCGGATGGCGGGCTCGATCCCGATGACCTGACCGCGCGGCGCCTTCCGCTGTCTGTGGCAATCGATCCGAGCCTGCCCGAGGCGGCCCGCCTTGCCGCCGGGATGCGGGCCGCCGGGCATGATGTTCTGATCACTCTGACGGGCCTGCCAAGCCGCCCCGAGCCGCGCGATATCGACGTGGCGCTCTCGGCGCATATCGCACGTCTGCCCGAAGCGGTCGGGGTGTGGGTGCCGCGCACGAGCCCGGTCCTGTCGGACCGGGTGTTGCTGCGCCACCTTTCCGAGGTTCTGGCCGAGACAGGCCATGGCCTGATCACGCCGGGCGGCGGGCTCGATGCGGCGGTGCAGGAAGCACGGCGTGCCGGGGTCCCGGCGGCTGCCAGCTTTGCCGAAGTCGCGGCACAGGACGCGCTTGCCCTGCGCCGCACGCTGGACCGCATTGCCTTGCGGGCGCGGACGGGACAGGGCGGCGTGGTGCAGGCGCTTAGCGGCCCGGATGTGCTGCGGATGCTGGCGGGATGGAGCGCGGGCTTGCCCGCAAACGAGGTCGCGGTCGCGCCGGTCTCGGCCTTCCTTCAGCGGGCGGCCACGCCCTAGCCGCGCGGGCCGACCGGGCGGCCTAGCCGTTGCCCTGCGCCCCGTTGGCGAAGAGCCCGGCCTGTTCGGCCGCCGTTCGGATCGCCTTGGACTTGTTGACGGTTTCCTGGAACTCGGCCTCGGGGTCGCTGTCAAACACAACGCCGCCGCCAGCCTGGATATAGAGCTTGTCGTCCTTCACCACCGCTGTGCGCAGAGCGATGCACATATCCATGTCGCCATTGGCCGCGAAATACCCGCAGCCGCCGCCATAGACGCCGCGCTTTTCCGGCTCCAGCTCGTCGATGATCTCCATCGCGCGGACCTTGGGGGCGCCGGAAACGGTCCCGGCGGGCAGACCGGCCAGCAACGCCGAGAGCGCGTCGTGATCCTCGCTCAGCTCTCCGACCACGTTCGAGACGATGTGCATCACGTGGGAGTACCGCTCGATGATGAACTCTTCAGTCGGGCGCACGGTGCCGATCTTGCTGACCCGGCCCGTATCGTTGCGCCCCAGATCGAGCAGCATCAGGTGCTCGGCCAGCTCCTTGGCATCGGCCAGCAGATCCTCTTCCAGGGCCTTGTCTTCGGCGGGTGTCTTGCCACGCGGACGGGTGCCCGCGATGGGCCGGATCGTGACCTCGCGCCCAAAGACCCGGACGAGGATCTCGGGCGAGGCACCAACGATCTGGAACCCGCCGAAATTGAAGTAGAACATGAACGGCGACGGATTGGTGCGCCGCAAGCTGCGATAGAGCGCGAAGGGCGGCAGGGGGAAGTCCTGCGTCCAGCGCTGGGATGGCACGACCTGAAAAATATCGCCCGCGCGGATATAGTCTTTGGCTGTCTCGACCGCGTCCAGATAGCCCTGATGGGTGAAGTTCGACACGGGCGCGCCCAGCTCGGCGGTCTCACCCAGATCGCGGCTCTCGCTGCTGGCGGCCCGTTCGAGGTCGCGTACCGCGTCCATCACCCGCTCCGCGGCCTGGGCATAGGCGGCGCGGGCCGATTGACCGGAGCTCGCCCAGACCGGCGAGACCACGGTGACCTCACCCTTCACCCCATCCAGCACGGCGACGACCGAGGGGCGCACCAGCACCGCATCGGGCAGGCCGAGCGGGTCGGGGTTCACATTGGGCAGATGCTCCACCAGCCGGATCATGTCATAGCCGAGATAGCCAAACAGCCCGGCAGCGATCGGGGGCAGGTCATCGGGCATGTCGATCCGGCTCTCAGCGATCAGGCTGCGCAGGGCAGTCAGCGGATCGGCCTCCAGCGTCTCGAAGGCGTCGGCGTCAAACCGGGCCGAGCGGTTGATCCGCGTGGTCTCGCCCCGGCATTCCCAGATCACATCCGGCTTCAGCCCTACCACCGAGTAGCGTCCGCGCACCTCGCCGCCGGTCACGGATTCCAGCATGAAGCTGTCCTTGCGGGCCCCGGCAAGCTTGAGCATCAGCGAGACCGGCGTGTCGAGATCAGCGGCCAGCCGGGTATAGACCACCTGGTTGCGGCCCTCGGCATAGGCGGCCTCGAAGGCGTCGTAATCTGGGATCAGGGCCATGGCGCGGTCTCGTTCTGGCAGGGGCTCGGGCGGTCGGCGGGCCGGGCTCGCCGCAGCAGGGTCAGGGGAACTGGGCCTGCACCGCGTCGATGGCGGCTTGATTGATGGTGATGCCCGCCTCGATCTGAAGCGCGGTGGCATAGGCGGTGAAGATGTCCTCGACGAGGCCTCGGTTGATGCTCTGGCCGAGCACGCCTTGCAGGAACTCCGCATCGGGATCCGCGTCATCCGGGGGCAGGATGCCATCGAGCTGGGCCAGATAGACCGCGCCATTACCGGGCACGAGGGCGACCGCATCGGTAGCGTCGAGCGCGAAGACCTCGGTCACGAGGCTGGGCGGCGTCTCCTCGATGAAGGCCTCGCGGGTAAGGGCGTCCTCTACCCGGGGGGTGAGACCCAGCGCGGCAAAGCTCTCGCCCGCGCGCAACCGCTCGGCCAGGCCTTCGGCCTCGGTCATCAGGGCGGCGTCGATTTGCGCGGCGCGCCAATGCTCGGCGACGGTATCGCGGATCTCTTCAAGTGGCTGGAGTCGGGGTGCAGTGATCCCATCGAGGCGAAGGGCGAAGACACCCCCGTCATCGAGGATCGAGATCTCCGGGAAGTCGCCATCGCGCAGGGATTGAACCGCCTCCTGGACCTCCGGATAGGCGGCGATGCCTTCGGTGCTGCCCGCGGCCAGCGAGAGAGAGCCCAGCTCCGCCGGGGTATCGGCAGCAAGCTCTTCGAGGGTGGCCCCACCGGCCAGCAGATCATCGAGCGCTTCGATCTCATCGGCCACGGCGCGGCGAGCCGCATCCCCCGCAAGGGTCGCGGTCAGCTCTTCGCGGGCCTCTTCGAAGCTGGTGATCTGGGCGGCGAGCAGGGCATTGACGCGGTAGAGCGCGGGACCGAGGGGCGAGGGCAGGGGGCCGACAACGCCGGTCTGGGTCAGACCGAACACGGCCTCGGCGACCTCGTCCTCCAGATCGGCGCGGGTCACTTCGCCCTGATCCACATCATCGAGGCTCAGACCGCGCGCGGCGAGCAGGGCATCGAAATCCTGACTGCCATCGGTGATCGCGGCAAGCGCCTCGGCCGCCTCGCTGTCGGAGTTGAAAACGAGCCGGTCGATCAGGCGCCGTTCCGGGCGCTGGTAGATGCTGGCGGCCGCGTCATAGGCCTGCCGCAGGTCTGCCTCGCTGGGGGCAACCTCGTCGAGCATCATCTCGGGGCTGAGCAGCACATAGGTGATCTCGCGGGTTTCAGGCAGGGTGAACTCCGCCGCATTGGCCTCGTGATGGGCCTGCAAGTCGCTGTCGGTCGGTTCGGGAATGTCGAGCGTGGCGTCCCCGGCCGCGAGCACGGCCCAGGTGAAATCGCGCCGCGCGCCAATGAAGTCGAACAGGGTCTCGGTATAGGTTTCGGGCACGCGCAGCGCCCCCGCCACGGCATTCTGCAGCAGGTTGCGGGCGGCCTCGTTGCGGATGCGGGCCTCGAACTGTTCGGGCGTCAGGCCGCTCGATTGCAGGGTGAAGGTATAGGCCTCGCGGTCAAAGGCGCCGTTCAGCCCGGAAAAGGCCGGAATCTGCTGGATCCGTTCGGCCACCCGTTCATCCCCGACGGAGATTCCCATCTTGGCGGCTTCGTTGTCGATGGCGGCGGTGTTCACGAGCTGGGCGAGAACCTGTCGATCGAGCCCGATCTGCCGCGCCTCGGCCATGGGCACCGCGCGGCCCGACTGCTGCGCCGCCGAGCGGAGCTGGTTCTGCAGGGCGCGGCCGTAATCGGTGACGGTGATCTCCGTATCGCCCACGCTGGCCACTTGCGAGTTGGAGCCGCCGAAGCTGGAGACACCGAAGCCCGCAAGCCCGAGGATCAGAAGGCCCATCAGAATGAACATGAAGATGTTGGAGGTTTTACCCTTCATGGCGTTGGTCTCTCCTCGAGCGGATCCGGCGTTGGGTCGGCGCAGATAACGTGGTGCGATGTGTTTAGGGGGTTGCGCCGATGGCGGCAAGCGGATGGCGGGCGCGGCGCGTCAATTCCGCGGCAAAGACGCGTGGGACGGGCGGATTGGGGGCCAGCCCCCAAACCCCCGGGATATTTCCGGACTTAAGATCGGGAGACGGGCGCGTAACCGGCAAGCCGGTCGGCGAGGGCGGAAATCCCTTGGGCATCGATATTGGCGAAGGCAAAGCGCATCTCGTCCCGGCCGCGCGCGGCGCCTTGGGGGGAGAACATGGTGCCCGGCAGGGCCAGCACGCCGATATCCGAGACCATGCGTTCCGCCAGCGCATCCGAAGCGATCCCCAGCCGGTGGCGGGCATAGCCGAAATAGGCGCCGCAGCCGAGCAGGTCCCAATCCGGCAAGTCCCGGAAGGCGGCTTCCATCGCGGTGCGGCGGGCCAGGATTTCCGCCCGTTCCCCGGCGAGCCAATCATCGAGATGCTGCAGCCCCCAGAGGGCGGCGCGCTGTCCCAACTGCGGGGCGCAGATCTGCACCGTATCCAGGAATTTCTCGACCTGGGCGAGGCGCGCGGGGGAGGTGGCGATGGCCCCGACGCGGTGGCCGGTCAGCCGGTAGGCCTTGGAGAAGGAGTAGAGCGAGATCACCGTCTCGTCCCAGTCGGGATCCTGCAACAGGCTATGGGGCGCGCCCGCGCGGCTGTCGAAGTCGCGATAGGTTTCGTCCACGATCAGGGCCAGCCCATGGGCGGCGGCGAGGTCGCGGAAGGCTGCGAGCAGGATGTCGGGATATTCGGTGCCGCAGGGATTGTTCGGGCTGACGAGCACGATGGCCCGGGTGCGCGCATCGATGAGCGCGGCAGCGGCCTTGGGGTCCGGCAGAAGGCTCGGCCCGGTATCGAGCGCCCGAGGCTCCAACCCGGTCATCTGCAGCCACATCTGATGGTTGAAATACCATGGCACCGGCAGGATCACGTTATCACCTGGCCCGGCCAGGGTGGAGATCACGGCGGCGAAAGCCTGATTGCAGCCCGAGGTGATGCCGATCTGCTGGTCCGAGACGGGGCCGCCATAGCGCCGTGTCATCGACGCGGCGAGGGTGTCGCGCAGCGCGGGCAGACCGAGGACGGGGCCGTAGAGGTGGCTGCCATCATCGTCCTCGATGGCCGCGATCATGGCGGCGCGCAGGGGGGCGGGCGGCGGTGCCACCGGGGCGGCCTGGCTGACATTGAGCAGTGCCAGACCTGCAGGCAGGCTGGCAGCGGCGAGCCAGCGCCGCGCCTCCATCACAGGCGGGGACTGGGTGGCGGTCATGCTGGGGGCGAGATGCGCGTGGGTCATGGCAGTGACCCGGGGGGTGGGGGCGGCGCGATGCGGAAGAGGCGGCAGAGACATGAGAAGCCCGCCAGATAGTAGAGCCCGGCACCGCGATAGAGGCGCGCGGCCACGAGCAGGGCTGTGGGCCAGACGATCAGCGCGTAGAATATCAGGATGGCGCTGCGCAGCGCGACGCCCTGACCGCGCGCCAGAAGATCGTTGGAGGCATGGATATAGGCCTCGACCACATCCGAACGCTCCGGAAAGCGCGCGCGCAGTTCGCGCATCTGGCTCAGCTCGAAGCAGTCATCCGGGCGCCCGAGCAGGTCCACAGCGGCCGAGGTCATCACGCAGGCGGGCTTGCAGCCCCCGGCGGTTGCGGCCTGCACCGCGTGGGCATTGGCCTTCTGGCGGGCGATGGGAATGGTCGGTGACAGGTGGCGCGTGTCGAACAGAGCAGTCATCTCGAAGCCCATGGCCGCGATCCGCACCTCAAGCTTTCGGCCATCCATCAGGTGCGTCCCGTCGCGAGGCAGGGGAATGTGGCTCCTCCCGCTCCGGGTGGCCGCCGTGATCGTCTGCACCGCTCCGTCATCGACCCTGACTGTCACGGGGAATTCTCCCCGCAGCGCGGCCCGTTTTTTAGACAGCGCCTCGGATCCTGCGGAGGGCCAGCCGATCACCATCATCTCGGGCGTTGCGGCATCGGGCTGAAACTCGTAGGACAGCGAGGCCTGCGAGACATCGACATTCGGGCGTTGCCCCTCAAACAGCAGGTCGCGCGAGACACTGCTCCGGCGCAGGGTGTAATGGGACAGGCGCGTGTTGCGCAGGATATCCTCGTCATCCTTGTCCCCAGTGACCGAGAACTCGGCAATCGTATCCGGAGTGTCCGCAGGCAGGCTGGGGTGCAGCCGCGCCATGATCACGTAAAGATCGCTGCAATCCGGATAGACCGTCTCGGCCCCCATGGCGGGCCCCGCCACGGAGGCAGCCGCAGTGGCCTGGATCATCTGGCGTCGCGTATAGGGGGCCATGGGTGTTGCAAGCTCCTCTGGTCTGCGGCGCTATGCGCCGCGATAGGGCTCAACATATTGCAGGGCCATGTCCCAGGGAAAGAAAATCCACGTATCCTGGCTCACGCCTGTAATGAAGGTGTCCACCATGGGCTCGCCCTTGGGCTTGGCGTAGACGGTGGCAAAATGCGCCTTGGGATACTTGGCGCGCACCACTTCGAGGGTGCGGCCGCTATCGACCAGATCATCGATGACCAGCACGCCGGTGCCATCGCCCATGAGCCCGGCATCGGGCTCGTTGAGTACGGTGGTCTGGCCCTGGGTCTGGTGGTGATAGGACTGCACCGAGATCGTGCCGACCTGCCGGATGTCCAACTCACGCGCCACGATCATCGCCGGAGCCATGCCGCCACGGGTGATCGCGAGAATCATGCGCCAGGCGCCATCCTCGCCCGGGCCGCGCTTGTCCAGCCGCCAGGCCAGCGCCCGGCTGTCCCGGTGGATCTGGTCCCAGCTGACGTGAAACCCTTTTTCATGCGGCAGTTGGTCGGTCATATCCCTCTCCGTCCCCAGTGCTCTTGTTGTGTCTCTATGACAGGTTGCGTGAAGTTGCCACTGCTCTTGGCGCGGTCCGGCCTCAGGTCAGGGCGATGCGCGCGCCCACCGTGGCCAGCGCCACGCTCAGCACCCGGTCCGAGACGCATTTCATTCGCAGATAGAGCGCCCGGGGCGCAGGCAAGGAAAAGAGCCGCGCCACGATGACGTACCAGCCGGTTTCGACCACGAAGACCGAGGCCAAGACGATGGCCATCTCGAGCCCGGTCGCATCGGCAGGCAGGATGCCGATGAACACGGCGCCGAAGAAAACCGGCACCTTGGGGTTCGACAACTGGGTCACGAGCCCGAAGCGAAACACCGACCAGAGGGAGCGGGTGCGCCCGCTCGACAGCGTCGGCAGCGGGTCGGGCGCGTGGCGCCACATCATGAAGGCCACAAAAAGGAGGAACCCCGCGCCGGCGAGTTTCAGAACAGTCAGGAGGACGGGCATGACCTGAAACACGAGTGCCAGACCGAAGAGCGCGGTACCCGCCCAAATCATCGCACCCGCACCAAAGGCGACAGCAAGGGCAAGGGCAGACTTCAAACCCTCGGCGGCGGCCACGCGTGTGATCACCACGAAAGAGAGGCCGGGACTGATTGCGGCCATCAGATGGATCAATGCGATGGAGGCAAAGGCCGCCAGTGTCATGGCGTCCGGTCCAGCAAGAGGCGCAGACCAAGCCCGCCCAGCACAGCCGCCGTCAGCCGGTCGAGATGGGTTTTCGCCGCCTGATAGGCGCGGCGCGCCCGCGGTCGGCTGAGCGCGACCGCCAGCAGGCTATAGACCGCGATCTCCATCATGAGGTGGTTGAGCGCGACAAAGGCGATCTGGGCTGCGCCGAGGTCGGGCGGGAAGATCACCACCAGAACGCCTGCCGCAAAGAGCACGGATTTCGGATTGGCGAAATTCACCGTAACCCCCCGGCGAAAGGCCCGGCGCGGCGTCACGCGGGGCACGGCGCCGAGTGGGGCCTTGGCGGTCTTCCAGGTCCCCCAGGCGATCCAGATCAGGTAGAGCGCCCCGAGGGTCTTCATTACCAGATAGGAGGCCGGAAAGAGCGCAAAGAGAAGGTCGAGCCCCAGAAGCGCCGCCAGCGTCCAGAGCGCTGCCATGCTGCCCAGCCCGATGCCTGTCCAGATCGCGCTGCGCCGGTCCACCGAGATGGCGGTCTGCGTCAGCACCAGAAGGGCCGGCCCCGGGCTCGCCATCGCCACCAGCAAAGCGGCGTTGAAAGCGAGGATCTGGGACAGCTCCATCGCTTACTTCCGGCCTGTCACCGCGTCGATATCCGGGGCGTCCACCGCCTTCATGCCGACGACGTGATAGCCTGCATCCACGTGATGCACCTCGCCGGTCACCGCGCTCGACAGATCCGACAGGAAATAGAGCGCCGATTTGCCGACCTCATCCTGTGTCACCGTCCGGCGCAGGGGGGCGTTGAGCTCGTTCCACTTCATGATGTAGCGGAAATCGCCGATGCCCGAGGCGGCCAGGGTCTTGATCGTGCCCGCGCTGATGGCGTTGACGCGGATGTTCTGCTTGCCGAGATCCTCGGCCAGATACTGCACGCTGGTCTCCAGTGCGGATTTCGCAATGCCCATCACATTATAATGCGGCATCACCTTCTCGGCGCCGTAATAGGTCAGCGTCAGGAGCGAGCCCCCATCGGTCATCAGCTTCTCGGCGCGCTGGCACACGGCGGTGAAGGAATAGACCGAGATATCCATGGTCATGCGGAAATTGTCCGCGCTGGTGTCGACATAGCGCCCGCGCAGCTCGGACTTGTCCGAGAACCCGATGGCATGGACCACGAAGTCCAGCTTGCCCCAACGCTCGGCCAGACCGTCGAACACCGCGTCCAGCGAGGCCGGATCGCTCACATCGCAGTCAAAGAGCTCGGTCACCCCCAGCTCGGCCGCCAAAGGCTCGGCCCGCTTACGAAACGCTTCGCCCTGATAGGTGAAGGCCATTTCGGCGCCCTGGTCGGCCAGGGCCTTTGCGATGCCCCAGGCGATCGACTTGTCGTTGGCGAGCCCCATGATCAGGCCGCGTTTTCCGTGCATCAATCCCGTTGACATCTGTCGTCCCTTGTCCGCCGCATGCAATTCGGCACCGTTTAGGCGATCAAGTTCTTTGCTTCAAGGGAACGCTGTGCCACATACCAGCGGAACACTGCAGCAAGGCAACAGAGGCTGAGATGGCGGAACGCACCGGGATATTTGCAGGAGAGGATCCGTTTGCTCTGGCGCGCGCCTGGCTGACCGAGGCCGAGGCGAGCGAGCCCAACGATCCCAACGCCATCGCGCTGGCCACGGTCGACGCCGCCGGTCTGCCCAATGTGCGCATGGTTCTTCTGAAAGAGATCGAGGCGGATGCCTTCGTGTTCTACACCAATTACGGCTCGGCCAAGGCGCAGGAGATCGATAGCGCGGGGCAGGCGGCCTTTGTCATGCATTGGAAGTCCCTGCACCGGCAGATCCGCGTCCGCGGACCGATCACCCGCGAGGACGGGCCTAAGGCCGACGCCTATTATAACAGTCGTTCGCTGCAGAGCCGCATCGGCGCCTGGGCCTCCGAGCAATCCAAGCCCCTCGAGAGCCGCGGCAGTCTGATGGCGAAGGTTGCGAAAATCGGTCTGGAAAAGGGGCTTTCGCCGGAACGGCCTCCCTTCTGGGGCGGGTATCGGTTGCGCCCGGTCGAAATGGAGTTTTGGGCCGATGGCGATTTCCGGTTACATGATCGTTTTCGGTGGGTCCGCGAGAATGATGAAAAAACTTGGAAAATCAACCGGTTGAACCCGTGACCTGGCGGCGCACCCCGCGCAACCCCTTTGAAAGACAAAGTTTTTGTTGCACGCACCGTTAACACATGTGACCATTAACAAATCAGGACCACTCCCTGACTTAACCTTGCGTAACCCGGATCACTGCCGTGCAGAAGCCTATGACTAGCAGTCCAGTTGTTTACGGGACCGTCAAATGGTTTGACCCTAAAAAGGGCTTCGGCTTTGTGGTTGGCGAGGCGGATGGCCCCGATATTTTGCTGCATGCCAATGTCTTGCGGAATTTCGGGCAAAGCTCGGTCGCCGATGGTGCGCAGATCCAGATCCGTGTGCAGGAGACCCCCCGCGGCGTTCAGGCCGTGGAAGTGGTTGCAATCACCCCGCCGGAACTCGACGAGGATGTCTCGGGCCCGCTGGGCGCTGCGCAGAACTTCGATGATGTTCCCATGGTGCCGGGCCGGGTGAAATGGTTCGACAAGGTCAAGGGCTTCGGCTTTCTGAACGTCTTTGGCGGGGATGAAGACATCTTCGTGCATATGGACGTGCTGCGCCGGTGCGGTTTCTCGGACCTGCAGGCGGGCGAAGCCGTGGCCGTGCGCATCGGCGAAAGCGAGCGCGGGAGCCTCGCGCTCGAGGTGCTGAGCTGGGACGCCGCGCAATCCGAATGAACTCGTATCTGACAATGCCGGACCTGGGTGCCTTTGGCGCGCGGGCTTTGCGGTATGTGGCGATCTGTGCCGCGCTGTGTCTGGGCGGGGCTGCCCATGCGGCCTGTGCGCCGGACCGTGTGACCCTGCAGGGGCCTTGGGGGCAGGCGCAGTTCACGATCGAGCTGGCCGATGACGATGCGGAACGGGGCCGGGGCCTGATGTTCCGCGAAAGTATGCCTCAGCGCGCTGGCATGCTCTTTGTCTATGAGCGGCCGCAATCGGTGTCTTTCTGGATGCGCAACACTCTGATCCCGCTCGACATGATCTTTGTCGACAAAACCGGGATCGTGCAGCGGGTGCATTCCAACGCCGTGCCGCTGGATGAAACCCCGATCTTTGGTGGCGACAATATCCTTGCGGTGCTTGAGATCAATGGCGGGCTCGCGCTGCAATACGGCATCGCGGCGGGCACGCTCCTGCAGCATCCGTCCTTTGACCAGAGCACGGCCGCCTGGCCATGCGACGACTGATCCCGCTGCATCCCGGCGAAATCGCGCTTTTCAATCCCGGTCAAGGAAGCTAAGCACTGCCTCGTCGGGGCGTAGCGCAGCCTGGTAGCGCGACGGTTTTGGGTACCGTAGGTCGCAAGTTCGAATCTTGCCGTCCCGACCATCAGCAAAACCCACCGCAACGGCCTTTCTAACGGCACATCCGGTAATATGGATGGACCGGGCCTCGGCACGTGCGCCTCTCACGCGATGGTGGTCCTTCGACGTTTTGTGCGACGGCCTGATCCGAGGCGGCATATGCCACCCCGCGGGATCAGGCGGACAAGCGTTTGCGCAAGGCCAAGCCGCCAAGTGCCGAGAGCAGCAGCAGCAGCGCAGGCGGCAGCGGCACCGGGGGCACGTCGGGCGTCGGGCGTTCTTCCTGGCTCGGGGGCGTGGGGGGCTCTTCGAAGGGCGGAAAAAAGGGCGGCTCCTCGGCGGGCGGCGTCGGATCGGGCATGATCGTGTCGGCCACGCTGGTGGAGCCATCGTCATCCCCACCATTCAGCACGAGAATGGCGATCAGGATGCCGGCCAGAACGGCCACGACCACGGGGTCGATGGCCGGCACAGCGGGCGCGGGTGTCAATGGCGTTGCCACGGGGACAGGGGCCGGAGCCCGCGCCGCAACCGGAAAGGCATACTTGCCCCCGATATAGGCGTCCTTGGTCACCGCGAGATAAGCCCCCTGCGCGTCATGGGCGACCACCACGGCAGAGGCTGGACTTGTCAGGGCGCACATCGCCATGACCGCCAGGGGGCGGAGAGGGTTAAGAGTCATCAAACAGTCTCACTCGTTACAAAACTGAGACCGTGCGAACCAATACACGGCGCTCTGGATACAGGATTTAGTAAAACTTTGTGTTTTTTTTAAGGTACTAGTTCACACAACTCCCGTGACGTTGCGTTTTTTTTGGGCGTTTCGTTAACAAGCGTGGTTAAGCCGCTGGATCTTGGATCTCAGGGCGCTTGCGCCATCGGCACACGAATCGAGCGCGGCACGGGCGAGTCGCCCCCAGGATTCGGTCTCAACCTGTGGATAAACCGGGTGTTTTGGTTAACCTGTGTGAAGAATATATGAATATTCTCCCTGTGTTCCGGTTAACGGTTTTTGCCCCCTCAAACACAGCCCCAAACGAATCTAGGTTAATCCACCGTCAATAGTGTTTTGTCGTGGAAACGTCACAAAATGTAGTTGACCGGCCCCCTCCACCTACGCCAGTTTGTGTATGCGGAGGGGGCGAACACCACATCTGGTGTCACTTCCAAGACAGACCAAAGATCCAACATACGATCCTGCAGGCGCATAGCGGTTTCAGGGCCAGGGACAGATTTGCTTGGACCTCCTTCGCACGAACACATCACCGGCACGGCGGAACAACCGCATGGCCGACACTCAAATGGCCAGCATGGGGCAGACATGAAAATCGAACGCCATTTCACCAAAGACGGACAAGACGCATACGCGGGCATCGACTTCGCGATTACCGCTTCGGAGATCCGCAATCCTGACGGCACGGTCGTCTTTCGGCTCGACGAAGTAGAGGTGCCAAGCGCCTGGAGCCAGGTGGCTTCCGACGTGATCGCGCAGAAGTATTTCCGCAAGGCCGGGGTTCCGGCGGCGTTGAAGCCCGTCCGTGAGAAGGGCGTGCCGTCCTTCCTGTGGCGGTCCGTGGCCGATGACAAGGCGCTCGCCAAAATGCCTGAGGACAAGCGCTATGGAGGCGAGACTTCGGCCAAACAGGTGTTCCGCCGTCTGGCTGGTGCCTGGGCCTATTGGGGCTGGAAGGGGGGATACTTCACCTCCGAGGCCGATGCGCGCGCCTATTTCGAGGAAATGCAGCTGATGCTGGCCAAGCAGATGGCCGCCCCGAACTCGCCCCAGTGGTTCAACACGGGCCTGCACTGGGCCTACGGCATCGATGGTCCGGCGCAGGGTCACTATTATGTCGACCACGCCACGGGCAAGCTGACCAAATCCACCTCGTCCTACGAGCATCCGCAGCCCCATGCCTGCTTCATCCAGTCCGTCGCCGACGATCTGGTGAATGACGGCGGCATCATGGACCTTTGGGTCCGCGAGGCGCGGCTCTTCAAATACGGTTCCGGCACGGGCACCAACTTCTCCTCCCTCCGTGCCGAAGGGGAAGCCCTGTCAGGCGGCGGCAAGTCGTCGGGCCTGATGGGCTTCCTCAAAATTGGCGATCGGGCTGCGGGCGCGATCAAGTCGGGCGGCACCACGCGCCGCGCTGCCAAGATGGTGATCTGCGATGCGGACCACCCGGATATCGAAGAATTCGTGAACTGGAAGGTGAAAGAGGAGCAGAAGGTTGCCTCCATCGTCGCCGGCTCCAAGATGCACGAAGCCAAGCTGAACGAGATCTTTGCCGCCATCGGCGAATGGGACGGTCTGGGCGAGGACGCCGTGGATCCGACCAAGAACGCGGCGCTCAAGACGGCGATCCGCGGTGCCAAAAAGGTGTCGATCCCCGAGACCTATATCAAGCGCGTGCTGGACTATGCCAAGCAAGGCTACGCCGCGATCGAGTTCCCGACCTATGACACGGATTGGGACAGCGAGGCGTATAACTCGGTCTCCGGCCAGAACTCCAACAACTCGGTCCGCGTTACGGACGCCTTCCTCAAGGCGGTCAAGGACGATGCCGATTGGGAATTGCTGCGCCGTACGGATGGCAAGGTGGCCAAGACGATCAAGGCCCGCGAGCTGTGGGAGAAGATCGGCCACGCAGCCTGGGCCTGTGCCGATCCCGGCATCCAGTTCCACGACACGGTGAATGACTGGCATACCTGCCCCGAAGACGGCGCGATCCGCGGCTCCAACCCGTGCTCGGAATACATGTTCCTGGACGATACGGCCTGTAACCTCGCGTCGATGAACCTGCTGACCTTCTACAAGAACGGCAAGTTCGACGCCGAAGGCTACATGCATGCGGCGCGTCTCTGGACCCTGACGCTGGAAATCTCGGTGCTGATGGCGCAGTTCCCCTCCAAGGAAATCGCGCAGCGCTCCTATGACTTCCGGACCCTTGGCCTCGGCTACGCCAATATTGGCGGCCTGCTGATGAACATGGGCTACGGCTATGACAGCGATGAGGGCCGCGCACTTTGCGGGGCGCTGACCGCGATCATGACCGGGGTGAGCTATGCCACCTCCGCCGAGATCGCCTCCGAAGTCGGGACCTTCCCGGGCTATGCCAAGAACGCCGATCACATGCTCCGCGTGATCCGGAATCACCGCACGGCGGCCTATGGCAAGACCGAGGGCTATGACACGCTGGCGACCAAGCCGGTGGCGCTGGACCATGCAAGCTGCCCGGACCAGACCCTGGTTGAGCTCGCGAAATCCGCCTGGGATGAGGCGCTGGAGCTGGGCGAGCAGCATGGCTACCGCAACGCGCAGGCCACGGTGATCGCCCCGACCGGGACCATCGGTCTCGTGATGGATTGCGACACGACCGGGATCGAGCCGGACTTTGCGCTGGTGAAGTTCAAGAAGCTCGCAGGCGGCGGCTATTTCAAGATCATCAACCGGTCTGTGCCCGCAGCGCTCGAAACGCTCGGCTACAGCTCGGCCCAGATCGAAGAGATCATCGCCTATGCAGTGGGCCACGGCACCCTCGGCAATGCGCCCGGTGTGAACCACACGGCACTGATCGGCCACGGCTTCGGCCCGGCGCAGATCGAGAAGATCGAGGCGGCCCTGCCATCGGCCTTCGACATTCGCTTCGTGTTCAACCAATGGACCCTGGGCGAAGAGTTCTGCACCCAGACCCTCGGCATTCCCGCCGAGAAGCTGAACGATCCGACCTTTGACCTGCTGCGCCATCTGGGCTTCCCCCGGGCGGATATCGATGCGGCCAACAACCATGTCTGCGGGACCATGACGCTGGAGGGCGCGCCCTTCCTGAAGACCGAGCACTACAAGGTCTTTGACTGCGCCAATCCCTGCGGCAAGACCGGCAAGCGGTTCCTCAGCGTGGACAGCCATATCCGCATGATGGCGGCGGCCCAGTCCTTCATCTCGGGCGCGATCTCCAAGACGATCAACATGCCCAATGACGCCACCATCGAGGATTGCCAGAAGGCCTACGAGCTGAGCTGGTCGCTCGGCACCAAGGCCAACGCGCTCTACCGCGATGGCTCCAAGCTCAGCCAGCCGCTCGCCGCGGCCCTGGTCGAGGATGATGAAGAGGCCGCCGAGATCCTCGAAACCGGCAACACCATGGAGAAAGCCCAGGTGGTCGCCGAGAAGATCATCGAGAAGGTTGTCGTGAAGGAGATCATCCGCTCGCACCGCGAGAAGATGCCCGAGCGCCGCAAGGGGTACACCCAGAAGGCGGTTGTCGGGGGCCACAAGGTTTATCTGCGGACGGGCGAGTATTCCGACGGCAATCTCGGTGAGATCTTCATCGACATGCACAAGGAAGGCGCGGGCTTCCGGGCGATGATGAACAACTTCGCCATCGCGGTCTCGGTGGGCCTGCAATACGGGGTGCCGCTGGAGGAGTTCGTGGACGCCTTCACCTTCACCAAGTTCGAGCCGGCCGGCATGGTTCAGGGCAATGACAGCATCAAGAATGCGACCTCGATCCTGGACTATATCTTCCGCGAACTGGCGGTGAGCTATCTCGACCGGACCGATCTGGCCCATGTCCAGCCCACCGGTGCCAGCTTCGACGATCTCGGGCGCGGCGAGGAAGAGGGCGTCTCCAACGTCAAGCAGATGTCCGACAATGCGGCGAGCAAGTCGCTCGAAGTGCTCAAGCAGATCAGTTCGACCGGCTATCTGCGCAAGCGCATGCCCCAGGAACTGGTCGTGTTGCAGGGCGGTGGACAGCCTGCGGTCGCCGAGATCCCGGTGACCGGCACGATTGGCGGCGGCGAAGTGGCCACCATGACGGCCGTGCGCGCGGAAACCTCGGTCTCCACCGGGATGGATGCTCGGGCCAAGGCCAAGATGCAGGGCTATGAGGGCGAAGCTTGCGGCGAATGCGGCAACTACACGCTGGTCCGCAATGGCACCTGCATGAAGTGCAACACCTGCGGCGCCACCTCGGGCTGCAGCTAAGAGAATTCGGGCCGGGGGGAGACCCTCGGTCCGCTTGGGTGCGCCGGTCGGAGACTGTTCGACCTCTGGCATGGCGCGCTCTGTGACCCACCCCCATGGGTCACAAAAGATCCAAGGCGGGTGCGCTCGCCTTTGACGCGGTCAGGCCGCAGGCAGAAAACACGGGCGGTAATAACGACGAGCCTGACTTGCGAAACTTAATGGGCGGCCTTCGGGCCGCCTTTTTTCTTGACCTGCGGCAATAGGGCAGGTGTTTCAATTCTGAATTGCGCTCAATATGGAATCCCGTCGGAATATATCCCCGGTCTGATGGGAAATTGCGTAATTCAGATTTCCTTGAGGATGCCCATGAAACACTGTCTCACAAAACTCTCTGCTGCGCTCGCTGTGTCCGTTTCGCTGTCTGCGCCCGCGCTCGCAGAAAAGATCGATGATACCTTCACTTACATGGGGTTGAACGGTGGGCATCTTGGATCGCTCGTCGTTGGTACAAAGGCAATGAATTACCAGGGCCGGGTTGCGGTCTGCGGAATTGCCTGGGTCGAGCCCTTTGAAAATGGCGGCTATAGCAGTTCCGTCATGTCTGACTTGCGGGAAATTACGCGGAAGATCAGCTATTCCCTCGCCGGAAAAAGCCTGCGTTTTTCCACGGTGAAATTCGCTTATGTCAAAGGGGTCGACGCGGCCCGCGATACGGAGGTGCCCTGTATCGCCACGCGGGTGGCATGGACCGAGGCGATGACCGGGGAACGGATCGAAATGACCGCGCGCCGGATCACTATCAGCAAGTAAGGGCTGTCCGAAATCAGCCATCATGCACCGTCTTGCGGCGCATGATGGGACAGCGAGTCGGGGCAAGCGGGGCCCAATGCGTTGGGGCGGCCGACACAACTTAGACGGTACTGTTGTAGCAGGTGCACTCCTTGGACGGGAATTCCCTGAGAAACAATCGAACTCGCCGCCGGGGACGGGCGATGAAACCGAGGCTGGATTTGCCCGCAAGGCGCTTAAATATAAGGCGTTTACCGCTCTCAGGCTCGGGGTTTCCCAATAAAATAAAAGCTTTCGTTGAGCTGCCGCTTTGGTTAATGAAAGGTGTGTGTGCGGGCGTTGTGGGGGACCATGGCGGTCGCATGTGTTACTATCCAGTAGGACTACCATGAAACTACTCTCTGTACTCGCAACGGTGGTCGGGTTGTTGTTGTCGCAACCTGCACTTGCCAAAACCTATTCGTTTTTTGTCGGCGGCGCGACCGTCGGCGTCGGCGGGACTATCACGTCCGACGGAACGATTGGGCTCGCGAAAGCGACAGACTCCGTCGAAGAATTTACGGTGGGGTTCGTCTTCTTTGGTCAGCCCGCGGGTCCCGGCCTCAGCTTTGACAGCAGCGCTGTCGCGGCTGTGTTCGGCGACACGACTTTCCTCTATACCGAGGACGCGATTTTTATCGCGGCACCCAACGATGGCACGCCCGCACCTTTCGCGGACCTGTCTGACGGCGAGAACGACTACTACCTAGTCGGCGAAGCTCTCACCGTCGCCCCGGTTCCTCTGCCTGCGTCGCTCCCGCTGCTTGCGGTCGCTGTAGGTGGTTTGACATTGGCACGCCGCCGGAGACAACAAGCGCTGGCGTGATCCAAGGACCACAAGTGACAAAGGCGCATCGCACTGGGGTTAACCCAGAGCGGTGCGTTTTTCGTTTCAGGGTATGGGTTGGCAGAGCCGCCTGTCGTCGCGCACGGCTAAGACCCGTCTAGAAATCCCCATCGCTTTGCCGCGGCAGAAGGCTGCTGGCCTCTGCGCCGTCCGAGAGCTCGCACAAGGTGCGCAGCTTGGCCCGCGCCCGGGCGAGCCGTGACAGCACCGTGCCATGGGCCACGCCCATTTGGCGCGCCACATCCTCGGGTTCCTGTCCTTCGATCACCACGGCGGTGAGCGCAGTGCGTTGCTCCGGCGGCAGGGTGGCGATCGCCTGCATGACATCCGCAAAGGCGACGCGGCGCGGTCCGGTTTCAGCGGCCTCATTCACCCAGTCGGTTTCGATCAGGGCATCGGTCGCGGGCAGGCGTCCGCGCCGGCGCGTCGCGTTGCGCAGGGTGGCGCGGGCATAGGCGGGCAGGGCCTCGATCTCGGCCCCGGCGCGCTGCTGGCTCCAGACTTGCAACAGGGCTTCCTGCACGAGGTCCTCGGCATCGCTCTGGGACGGGACCAGCGCCCGGGCGGCCCGGGTCAGGCCGGGGATCAGGGCCACAAGCGCGGCCTCGGTGGTGGCGGGGGGAGGGGCGGTGAACTGTGTCATGGGTCAAAGCTGCGCATTGTCCGGGCGGCTCTCAATACGAGGAAACCTGCCGAGCGGGTTTCTGCAGGGCTTGATCGGCAGAGATCTGCGCGCGCGCCCTACGGGATTGGGCGGTGCCATGCTGACACCGGCCGCGCGCGGTCCGGGCCCGGATAAAGGGCGGCTCAAATGGCTCTAGGGGCGTGAAGGGCGCGGTGAACGCGGTCTTCGAAAACTGATCTCAAGGAGACACACACAATGAAATCCATGATCCTCGGACTGATCGCGTCGTCGGCTCTGATTGCAACGGCAACCGCCGTGAGCGCGAGCACAGAGATGGATACGGATGGCGACGGCATGTATTCCTTCGCCGAACTGCTCGTCGGTTTCCCGACGCTGACGGAAGAGACCTACACCACCATGGACACCAATGCCGATGGCGCGATCGACGCCGAAGAGCTGGCGGTGGCTCAGGATGGCGGTCTCTATCCCGCAGGCGGCTAAGGCACCCTCACTCACGGGACTTCACACATACGGGGCACAGGGGGCCGGGGTTCAGACCTCGGCCCCCATTGCCACGAGCCGTGCCCGCAGGGGCCCGGCATCGCCCGCGCCACTTTCCAGCGCATAGACATAGGCATGTGTCAGAAAGAACGCCGCCGCTTCGGGCCGCCGCGTAGCCGCCGCCGCATAAAGCGCGATCAGCATCTTCTTGTCCGAGCGGGCATGGGCCGCCTGCAACGCCAGGTCGAGCGCGCGGTCTTCACGATAGGCGGGCTTATTCTGCAGCATGGCGCGATCCTTCCTGCAGGGCCGAAGCCGCCCAGGCGTGGAAGCAATGGGTGGGCCCATCCATCGCCGGAGAAAAGGCGCCGCCGTCAAATCCGCTGGCCATGCGCCCGCGCTGCATCCCCTCCACCACGAAGATGTCCTCTTCGAAGACGGCCTTCCATTGGGCGGCATTCCCGGCCCGCATTTCCGGGGCCGTATCCGGGCGCGCATAGGACAGGGCCACGCGTTCGGTGGTTGTCGCGCAATCCTCGGGGATCAGCAGGATCGAGAACACATGATCCCGGTGCACACCCAGCAGGACATTTGGATAGACCGCGATGTATTCCGCCGCCGTGTCCCAGGCCGTCGACAGACCCTCGAAATCCGGGAAGGCGGGGGTGCCATCGGGGGCACGGAACTGCTGATAGACCTCGGTGCCCTGTCCGGAATAGGCCCCGGGCGCCTCGATATTGTAGTGATCTTCCAGTCGCGAGATCGCGTTCAGCCCGGGATGGACCCAAGGCAGGTGATAGCTTTCGCAATAATTCTCGACGGCCAGCTTCCAGTTGCAGTTCACCTGGAGCGCGAAGCGGCTCTCGGCCCCGCCGGGGGCGAGGGGCTGGTCGAACGCGCGCCAGCGGGCGATCAGATCGGCATGGACCTCTTCGAAGGGCGGGGCGGTGCCGCTGAGATTGACGAATACCACATCCATCCAGATATGGCTGGGCACCTCGATCAGACCCAGCAGGCTGCGGTCGATGGCATCATGGGTGTTCTGACCGGGGCCGCCCACATGGGGCGTTGTGACCAGCCGGCCATCCGTGCCGTAGCACCAGGAGTGATAGGGGCAGCGGATCGCGCCCTCGATCCTGCGCGGCTGATCCACGAGGATCATGCCCCGGTGGCGGCAGACATTCTGAAAAACGCGCACGCGCCCGGCCTTGTCCCGGATCAGCAACAGCGGCTGACCGCAAAAGCTCAGCGGGACCGCATCGCCGGGGGTCGGGACATCCGAGGCCACGGCGAGCCCGGCCCAATGTCCGGCCAGCAGGATCTCGGTTTCGCGCGCATAAAGCGCCGTATCGGTGTAATGGGCGTTGGGCAGGCCACGGGCCGAGGTGATCGGCTGGCACACGGCGCTCAGAGAATCGGTCATCAGAGGCTCCTCCCAAGGATTGGGAGAAGCTTAGAACCTCAAAAGGGCGGAATTCGCGTGAATTCCCGACCAGGGTTTTCTCACAGCGACATGTTCCGGGCCCAAGCGCGTCCGCGCTCAGGCGTGATCAGTCAGGGATGCCGGGGCCGCGGGACAGGGCGGCAACGCCGGTCCGGGCGATCTCGGTCAGGCCGAGCGGGCGCATCAGATCGCCAAAGGCGTCCACCTTGGCCGGGGTCCCGGTGATCTCGAAGACGAAGCTTTCGAGGGTGCTGTCGACCACATTGGCGCGAAAGATCTCTGCCAGACGCAGGGCCTCGATCCGCTTGTCGCCCGTGCCTGCAACCTTGAAGAGCGCCAATTCGCGCTCGACGCTCGCGCCCTCGACGGTCAGGTCATGGACCTCATGCACCGGCACCATACGCGCCAGCTGCGCCTTGATCTGTTCGATCACCTGCGGCGTGCCCGTGGTCACGATGGTGATGCGCGAGCGGTGCCCCTCATGGTCGATCTCGGCCACGGTGAGGCTTTCGATGTTGTAGCCCCGCCCGGAAAACAGCCCGATCACCCGCGCAAGAACCCCCGCCTCGTTGTCGACAACGACGGCCAGCGTGTGGGTCTCCTGATGGTCCCCAAAGGTGGAGCGCAGGTCATAGGCGGAATGCTTCGAGGAGCCTTGTTCAATCTTCAGCGGGGACATCTGTTCGCTTTCATTGCAGCGCGTGGCGCTGATCTTTTCTTTGAAACGTAAAATTGGGTGGGGCCGCGGGAGCACTGCGCCCCCGCAGCCAAAGGATCACACCAGAACGGCGCCCTTGGTGCCGATAACGCCTTGGGTCTCGGCTTCGCCCAGCAGCATCTCGTTATGGGGGGCACCCGACGGGATCATCGGGAAGCAGTTCTCGTGCTTCTCGACCAGACAGTCGAAGAGAACCGGGCCGTCATAGTCCAGCATCTCCATGATCGCGTCGTCCAGATCCTTGGGATCCTTGCAGAGGATGCCCTTGGCACCGAAGGCTTCGGCCAGCTTCACGAAGTCGGGCAGGGCGTCGGACCAGGAATGGCTGTAGCGCTCGCCATGGAGCAGCTCCTGCCACTGGCGCACCATGCCCAGACGCTCGTTGTTCAGGATGAACTGCTTGACCGGCAGGCGATACTGGATCGCGGTGCCCATCTCCTGCATGTTCATCAGCCAGCTGGCCTCGCCCGCCACATTGATCACCAACGCGTCCGGATGGGCGACCTGCACCCCGATCGAGGCCGGGAAGCCATAGCCCATCGTGCCCAGCCCGCCTGAGGTCATCCAGCGGTTCGGCTCGTCAAAGCCCAGATACTGCGCGGCCCACATCTGATGCTGGCCCACCTCGGTTGCGATGTAGCGCTTGGGGTGGTCCTTGGTCAGGGCCTCGAGCCGCTGCAGGGCATATTGCGGCTTGATCGTCGTCTCGGAGTTCTTGAAATCGAGGCAGCGGACCTTGCGCCATTCCTCGATCTGCGCCCACCATTTCTGCAGGCCGGCCTTGTTGGTCTTGCGACCACGCGCCTTCCAGATCCTCAGAGCGTCTTCGAGCACATGGCCGATATCGCCGATGATCGGCACGTCGGTCCGGATCACCTTGTTGATTGAGGATGGATCAATGTCGACATGCACCTTCTTGGAATTGGGAGAGAAATCAGCCACACGCCCGGTGATCCGGTCGTCGAACCGTGCGCCGATATTCAGCATCAGGTCACAGCCATGCATGGCCAGGTTGGCCTCATAAAGCCCGTGCATCCCCAGCATGCCGACCCAGTTCTCGCCCGAAGCCGGGTAGGAGCCAAGCCCCATCAGGGTCGAGGTGATCGGAAAGCCGGTCTCGGCCACGAATTCCCGCAGAAGCTGGCTCGCCGCCGGGCCGGAATTGATCACGCCGCCGCCGGTATAGAAGATCGGGCGCTCTGCCGTCTCCATCAGCTCGACCATGGCGGTGATCGCCTCGATATCGCCCTTCACGCGCGGCTGGTAATGCCGGGTGTCCGCCTTGGCGGGCGGCGTGTAGTTGCCTTCGGCGAACTGCACATCCTTGGGGATGTCCACCAGCACCGGGCCCGGGCGGCCATGGGTCGCCACGTGGAAGGCCTGATGGATGGTATCGGCCAGCATGTCGGTCTCTTTGACCAGCCAGTTATGCTTGGTGCAGGGGCGGGTGATGCCCACGGTGTCGGCTTCCTGAAAGGCGTCATTGCCGATCATGAAGGTCGGCACCTGACCCGACAGCACCACCATGGGGATGCTGTCCATCAGGGCGTCCGTGATCCCGGTCACCGCATTGGTGGCACCAGGGCCGGAAGTCACCAGAACAACGCCCGGCTTGCCGGTTGCGCGGGCATAGCCCTCGGCGGCATGGGTCGCGGCCTGTTCGTGGCGCACCAGAATATGCTTGATGTCGGACTGCTGGAAAAGCTCGTCATAAATCGGAAGGACAGCCCCGCCCGGATAGCCGAATACCGTGTCGACGCCCTGATCTCTCAGGGCTTGAACCACCATCTGTGCGCCGGTCATCTGCGTGCTCATCGTCTTTTCCTTTGCTTCACGCGGGCCTCAGGGCCTTGGATTCGTGCGGTCGGGCATAAAAAAACCCCCGGTCTTACTCGGGGGCGCAAGGGGATCGGTAGGGTTTCCGTTACCGGCCCATGCGCCAAATTCCAACAAGTACGACAATAGCGGGCATTTCCTGCGTCCTTTCCGTCCGTGCGCGGGACATTAGGTGCCTGTTTGACGGGCGTCAACAGACAAACGGCCAAGAAAGTGACGTGCGGACGGCTTTTCGCGGTGTTTTGTTGCGCAGCACGAGCCTGCCGCGAAAGATTTTCCGCCGCAGGCGCCGGGATTGAGCCTCAGGCGGCTTTGCGCGCGCGGGCGAGGCCCAGTCCGCCAAGACCCAGAAGCAGGAGCGGCAGGGCCGCGGGCAGTGGGATCGGGGCAGGTGCGTCGAGACCGAAGCGGACCTCGGTGATGAAGCGGGCCAGTCTTGGGTCCGCCGGTGTCTTGTAGTCCAGAACCACACGGTCGAATGCTGTCGTGGTGCCGAAGCCGATGAACTGGTCCGACAGGTCATTTCCGTTCGAGGTTACGGTCACGCTGCCGAGCAGGATTGCGCCGGAATAGGCCTCCAGCATCACATCGAAGATCCCGGAGGTTCCGGGATTGCCCATCTGGTCATTGCCGAAGGTCATGCCGACCTCGAAGCCGTTAATACCGGTGAACTCCAAGGGACCACCGTTCGGATCGCTTCTGACGCCTTCCTCGCCAGTATTTGACGCTAATGTGGTATTTCCAGGGAAATCCGTGGACGTATCGATGTCGAATCCGGTCGCGCCGATGGTCGCGAGCGAGGCGAAGTCAGTGTAGTCTGAATAGGGGGTGACGGCGGCGAAAGCCGGGGTCGCGAGGCCGAGGGTCAGTACGGTGGCGCAAATGCGAAAGAACATGGTAAATAACTCCGGGTTTTAACAAGGATCAAACCTACCGCTGATCCTGCGCCTGTGGCAAGCGCGTAGCCGGTCGCCCTCGCTGCCCAGAACATCGTCGAGCCAGAGCCGGAGCACCTCTCCGAGAGGGATCCCGGTCTGATAAAGCCCGATCTCGAGATGCACACCCTGCGTGCAAGGCCGCAAGCGGATGTCGAAGATCCCCGCCGCGCGTCGCGGGCCCGTCGCCTCGGGCTTGACCGCAAAGCGGCAGCGCCAGGGCCGCTCCAGCAGGATCACGGTCACTGCCTCGGGGGTATGGCTCCACAGATACGGGGGCTCGGTGGGGCGGGGACCCGCGCCGTCCTTTTCATCGGGGTCGGCCGGGGCAACCGGGCTTGGCGCGACGGCGGGCCAGACCTGCTCGGGCGGCGCGGCGATCAGGGTCTTGTGGCGCGCGCCAAAGGCAAAGAGGGCCGGAACCTGGTCGAGCAGACGCCCGTAGAGGATCAGGTAGAGCAATGCGATCACCGCCGCCGCTATGGCCAGCCGGAGTACGGGGTTGGACAGGGCGGCATTGGCCTCCGGCTGGATCCAGATGAACAGCGTCTCGATCAGCGTGAACAGCGCAATCACCTCGCACAGGCGACGAAGCTGCGGCGCTAGCGCAATCAGCCCCGCAATCCCCGCCGCAGACAGGGCAAAGAACAGCAGTGTCGCCACTGGGGGCGCCCAGAACGGCACATGGGCGAGGGCCCGGCCATCTGTCATGGCTCCGACCATCGCCGTTAAGGTAAAGAGTGTCGCGCAGACGAGAATGCGCCTGCGCTGCCGGTAGAGCGTCTGGATCATGCGAATACCCTCTGTCCGCCAGAGAAAGGCCACCGCCTGTCACGGAACGGGCGCAAACCGGGCGGAAATGGGGCAAATCTTAACAAAGCGCTCGATTTTGCCCGCTCAGAGGCCGGTTTCGCTAAAATTCGGGGGATATCCACAGCTTCTGTGCGATCGGCCCGGGCCTGCGGCTTGCAGGTGCGGACAGGGGGAGGCATGCTCTGGCAGACGACCTGAGTCGCCCGGGCGGTATCCCCCCTCAGCCTTGGCAGAAGACCTTCGTCGGGACAGGCGTGCATTGAAAAGCCGCGCGGACTGCCCCACGTAAGGAACCCAGATCAGGAGACGCCCCTTGGTTGCCGTCAGGGACCCGGGCTGTCTGCCCAATATAAGGACCGAGCATGTCTGAGACACTCAACCAAAGTTACCCGGTATTGCCGCTGCGTGATATCGTGGTCTTCCCCCACATGATTGTTCCGCTCTTTGTTGGCCGCGAGAAATCCGTGCGTGCGCTCGAAGAGGTCATGAAGGACGACAAGCAGATCCTGCTGTCGAGCCAGATCGATCCCAGCGTGGATGATCCGACCCCTGACGGGATCTTCACCTTTGGCGTGCTCGCCAATGTGCTGCAGCTGCTGAAACTGCCCGATGGCACCGTGAAGGTGCTGGTCGAGGGCCGCCAGCGGGTCGAGATCACCGATTACACCGACAACGAGGACTTCTTCGAGGCCAACGCCATCCTTCTGGAAGAAGATGCGGGCGATGCCGAGACCTTGCGCGCGCTGGTCGGTTCGGTCAGTGCCGAGTTCGAGCGCTATGCCAAGATCAAGAAGAACGTCCCCGAAGAAGCCCTGACTGCCGTCGCCGACAGCACAGAGCCGGCCAAGCTGGCGGATATGGTGTCCGGCCATCTCGGCATCGAGGTTGGGCAGAAACAGGATCTGCTTGAGACCCTGAGCGTCGCCGAGCGTCTGGAGAAGGTCTATGGCCTGATGCAGGGCGAGATGAGCGTTCTGCAGGTCGAGAAGAAGATCAAGTCCCGGGTCAAGAGCCAGATGGAGCGGACCCAGCGCGAGTATTATCTGAATGAGCAGATGAAGGCCATTCAGAAGGAGCTCGGCGATGGAGAGGACGGTGCCAATGAGGTGGCCGAACTCGAAGGACGGATCTCTGAGACCAAGCTGAGCAAGGAAGCCCGCGAAAAGGCCGATGCCGAGATAAAGAAGCTCAAGAACATGAGCCCGATGTCCGCCGAAGCCACGGTGGTGCGGAACTATCTCGACTGGATGCTGTCGATCCCCTGGGGCACCAAATCCCGGGTGAAGAAGGATCTGAACAAGGCACAAGACGTGCTCGACGCGGATCACTACGGGCTGGAAAAGGTCAAGGAGCGGATCGTCGAGTATCTCGCGGTGCAGCAGCGCTCGAAGAAGCTCAAGGGGCCGATCCTGTGCCTCGTGGGGCCTCCGGGCGTCGGCAAGACCTCTCTGGGGAAATCCGTGGCCAAGGCGACGGGGCGTGAGTTCATCCGGATCTCTCTGGGTGGGGTGCGCGACGAATCCGAGATCCGCGGTCACCGCCGGACCTATATCGGCTCCATGCCCGGCAAGATCATCCAGGCGCTGAAAAAGGCCAAGACCACGAACCCGCTCATCCTGCTCGATGAGATCGACAAGATGGGGCAGGATTTCCGGGGCGACCCGGCCTCTGCCATGCTGGAGGTTCTCGACCCGGAACAGAATGGCACCTTTGTCGATCACTATCTCGAGGTTGAGTATGACCTCTCGAACGTGATGTTCCTGACCACGGCGAACTCCTACAACATGCCGGGTCCGCTTCTGGACCGGATGGAGATCATCTCGCTCGCGGGCTACACCGAGGACGAGAAGGCCGAGATCGCCAAGCAGCACCTGATCTCCAAGCAGGTGAAGAACCACGGGCTGAAGAAGGACGAGTTCTCTCTGTCCGACGAGGCCCTGCAGGAGATCATCCGCCGCTATACCCGCGAAGCGGGCGTGCGGAACCTGGAACGCGAGATTGCCAAGCTCGCCCGGAAGGCCGTGACGCAGATCGTCAAGAAAGAGGCCGAGACGGTCGAGGTCACCGAGGACAGCCTCGAGGACATGCTGGGCGTGAAGCGGTTCAAGTATGGGCTCGCGGAAGAGCAGGATCAGATCGGTGTCGTGACCGGGCTGGCCTGGACCTCTGTCGGTGGGGATCTGTTGAGCATCGAGGCGCTGCGCCTGCCGGGCAAGGGTCGGATGAAGACCACCGGCAAGCTGGGCGACGTGATGAAAGAGAGCATCGATGCGGCCTCGAGCTATGTCCGCTCGATCAGCCCGCAGATCGGGGTGAAGCCGCCGCGCTTTGACAAGTGGGACATCCACGTCCACGTGCCCGAGGGGGCGACCCCGAAGGACGGGCCGAGTGCCGGCATCGCGATGGTGACCTCCATCGTCTCGGTGCTGACGCAGATCCCGGTCAAGAAGGACATCGCCATGACCGGCGAGGTCACCTTGCGCGGGAATGTCCTGCCCATCGGCGGGTTGAAGGAAAAGCTGCTCGCGGCCCTGCGCGGGGGGATCACCACGGTGCTCATCCCGCAGGAAAACGAGAAGGACCTGCCGGAGATCCCGGACAACGTGAAGGATGGTCTGACCATCATTCCGGTGTCCCATGTCTCCGAGGTGCTCAAGCAGGCGCTGGTCGCGACACCGGAAGCCATCGAATGGGATGAGGAGGCCGAAGAGGCCGCCGCCGCCCAGAAAGCCATGGCCGAGAAGCAAGGGCAGGGCGCCGTCGCGCACTGACCTGACGGTTTTTCAAGCTTACAAAGCCCCTCGGGATGTCCCGGGGGGCTTTTTTCTTGAGCGGTCAACTGACGTGCCGCTAACGTAGCGTCAGATATTTCAAGATCGCACGTCCTTTTCGATGGCGCTGCCGCAGTGGCGTGGCAGGCCGCTTACGCACCATTTTGCCTATTGAAGGAGTTCTTACCCATGAATTTCAGGGTATCCGCCTGCGCCGCGTCCTTGACGCTTGCCATGGGACTGCCCCTTTGGGCGCAGGACGTCATTGTCGATCTCGACGCCATCGGCAGGCTCGGAGAACGTCTGTTGGGACCGGACGGGCGCGAGATTATTCGACCCTCCATCGATTTTGACGCGATGGTCAATCGCCCGACTGAGGGGCCGGTTTTTGTCTATGGAACGCGGTTCCGCCAGAACCCCGGAGATGAATTCGAACGTGGCGAAGTGGTTCTGGGCATCCCCATCCGGGACCCGATCACCAAGGGCGTTCAAGTGGCGCGGCTGCCCTACGAAGCGGTGTCCCAGACGCCGGTGACTGCGGATGTCCCGATCGCGCGAACCATCCAGGGCTGGGTGTTTGATGCCGTGCAAAGCGCGGATGGAGATCTCTTTGCCGTGTCGGTTTACCTCTCGGTGTTCGATCAGATCCCCGGACGCAACCTGCATTCCGAATTCGGCTATCTTCTGATCGGAGACGCACGGTCGCGACGGCTGGCCGAGATCGAGGCTGAGTTTGCCGGACCTTCGGGAGACCCCAACACGGACTGGGTGAATCCGCGCAATTGGGACCATGTGGCCCTGCCGCGGGCGCTTGAAACCCGATGCGCACCCGCCACGGCATTGGCCCGCGCCGAGATCGACGCGGGCCTCGCCGCAAGTGGCAGCGATGCAAGCTACACTTTGGATATGCTGGATCAGTCCTATTTCCTCGATCCGGGTCTACCCGGTTTCACCGCCGATCAGCGGTTCGTGGTGCGGTACGAACTGTCCTATACGGCGTCATTCACGCTCTCGACCTTGCCGGACTTGCCAATGGAGGTCAGCGGCACGGCGGGCGTGATCGTTGCCCTTGCCCAGGGCGGGGATGGCGTCTGGCGGATCAGTGATTGCGATGCCCGACTGGAGGACGTCGCCCCCTTGCCCGGAACCAGCCTGTCCGAACCGCTTTCCGTGTCGGATGACGGGGTTCTGATGATCGGGGACCGTGTGCTGACAAATACCGAAAATACCCAGATCGAAGCGCGGCCCGTCACTGTTGTGGCGGGCCCGCGCCCGTAAGTTCCGCCGGTTGGCGTTTGCGCCATGGCCCGGCGGGGTCACGGCATTGGCTTGGGATGCGCACCGGGCGTGACCCGGGCGAGGGCGGCTCAGCCCTTGCGCTTGCGCGCGTAGCCCAGAGCGCCGAGACCCAGCAGCATCAGCGGCAGTGCCGCGGGCAGCGGGATCGGGGCCACGACCGAGTATTCCACGATATAGGCGTTCTTGTTGCTGGCCTTGATGTCGTTCCAGTCCTTGGCGCCGCCGAACCAGCCTTCGACGTAATCCTCGCCCGAGCCCCAGTCATTCGGCTCGCCCGGGTTCCAGTTCGCATAGGTCTGGGTGCCATCGGTGGTGGTATAGAACACGGTGCCCGCCTCGGGGCCGGTGATCCAGGCAAACACGCCTTCCTCATCCGTATCGGACGCGCCGATCCAGGCTTCCATCTGGCTGGTGTTCAGATCGTCGAGAAAGGCCTGCTCCTCGGCGGAGGTGATCGTCACGATATGACCGCTCAGCCCCGCATGGGTCGAGGCCTGGGCCGCGGCCGAGGCGTCAGCGAAGGTCTTCTTCGTCGTGATCAGTTCGTAGTAATGGCCATTGCCGCCATCGGCGGTGCTCCACTGGACGGGAGCGGCGGTTGCGGCGAGGGGAAGCCCAGCGATCAGGGCGGCGGTCAGTGCGATGCGGGTCATGGCTGATACTCGGTACAAACTTGCGATGAATTTGAACTATCGAGGGGCCATGGCGAAATCGTGGCGCTCAGTGGGCTGTCCCAAGGCATTCCGCAAAGCGCCCCACGCCCTGCGGTCACGGCGCATGGTGGGGGGCCAGATGCGAGGCGCGGCCCGCAATCGACACGGCCCGCACTCGCCAAACCGCAACCGCGACCCCCCCCTTCGGGTGCAGGGGTTTTGCCGGATCCAGACTGATTTGCCCAAGGTGCATTTGTGCGCTTGCACAGGCTGCGCAGTCTCGCTAAACCCACGCCCACGGGTGATTAGCTCAGTGGTAGAGCGCTTCGTTCACATCGAAGATGTCAGGAGTTCGAATCTCTTATCACCCACCATTCTTCTTTTTGACTGTCTGTGCGACCGCGCCTTGACGCTCCGGCGTTGCAGTCGCAGGCTCGCGCCATGACGATGGACACCCGGATCACGCGCGCGCCGCTGCCCTATGACCCTGCGCGCGGGGCGGAGGCCGTGGCACGCCATATGCCCGACGCCTCGGGGGCCCTGCGCGAAGCGCTTGTGGGGATGGCGGGGGCGAGCCCCTATCTCGAAGGCTTGCTTGCGCGCGAGGCAACCTGGCTGGCCAGCGCGCTCGAGGATCCCGAAGGCGCGCGCGCAGACCTGATCACTGGCTTGGCGGCGGGCCCGCTGGATGAGGTCAAGCTCGCGCTGCGCGTGGCCAAGCGACGGATCGCCTTGCTGATCGGGTTCGCGGACCTGACCGGGGTCTGGTCTCTCGAAGAGGTCACGGGCTCCCTCACACAGTTTGCCGATCAGGCACTCGGGGCCGCCCTGCGCAGCGCGCTCTTGCCGGAATTGCGGCGGGGCCGGGTGCCCGGGCAGGACGAAGAAGCGCTGCCTGAGGCGGCGGGTCTCGTGATGCTGGCCATGGGCAAGATGGGGGCCCATGAGCTGAACTACTCCTCGGATATCGATCTGATCTGCCTCTTTGACGAGACCCGGTTCGACCCGTCGGATTATGCCGAGGCGCGGGCCGCCTTTGTCCGGGTGACGCGCAAGACCGTGGCGCTCATGGCCGATCACACCGGGGATGGCTACGTCTTTCGCACGGATTTGCGCTTGCGTCCCGACCCCTCGGTCACGCCGGTCTGCATCGCCATGGAGGCGGCGGAACGCTATTACGAATCCCTCGGGCGCACATGGGAGCGTGCCGCCCATATCAAGGCGCGGCCCTCGGCGGGGGATCTGGCGGCGGGGGCGCGGTATCTCGACCATCTGACCCCGTTCATCTGGCGCAAGCATCTGGATTTCGCGGCGATCGAGGATGCCCATGACATGCGGATGCGGATCCGCGCCCATAAGGGGCTCTTCGGGGCGCGCAATGGCGGGATCGCGCTGGAAGGGCATGACATGAAGCTCGGGCGCGGCGGTATTCGCGATATCGAGTTCTTTACCCAGACCCGGCAGATCATCTCGGGCGGGCGCGACCCGGATCTGCGGGTGCGGGGCACGGTCGAAGGTCTAGCGGTTCTGGCCACCAAGGGCTGGGTCCGGCCCGAAGATGCCGAGGTCCTGAGCGCCCATTACCGCGATCACCGGGAGGTGGAACATCGGGTGCAGATGGTGCTCGATTCCCAGACCCACGCCCTGCCCAAGGATGCGGACGGGTTCCGACGTCTGGCCTGCCTGATGGGCGAGGGCGACACCGCCGTCCTGCGCAGGCACTTGACCGAGAGGCTGGAAGAGGTCGCGGCCCTGACCGAGCCCTTCTTCGCCCCCGAGCGCAGTGGGGCGCGCGCACCGGCAGGGCCCGAGATTGCGCCGGGCATGCAGGATGTGCTGGACCGCTGGCCCAGCTATCCGGCCCTGCGTTCGCCGCGCGCGGTGGAGATTTTCAACCGGCTGCGCCCCGAGATCCTCTCGCGGCTTGATGCAGCGGCGCGCCCGGATGAGGCCCTCGGGAATTTTGACAAGTTTCTCAAAGGCCTGCCTGCCGGTGTTCAGGTGTTTTCGCTGTTCGAGGCAAACCCGTCCCTGATCGACCTGATCGTGGATATCTGCGCCACCGCGCCGCTGCTCTCGGGATATCTGGCGGCGAATTCCTCGGTGCTGGATGCGGTGATCGCGGGCCCGTTCTTTGACGAATGGCCCGGGCGCGCCGCGCTGCGCGCGGATCTCGCCTGGCGGCTGCATCGGGCACGCGACTATGAAAGCCAGCTCGACACCGCGCGCCGCTGGCAGAAGGAATGGCATTTCCGGATCGGGGTGCATCATCTGCGCGGGCTCATTCAGGAACCGGTGGTCGCGCATCAATATACGGACCTGTCCGAGGTGATCCTCGCCTGCCTTTGGCCCCTCGCGGCCGAGGAGATCGCGCGCCGGCACGGCCCGCCCCCCGGACGCGGTGCGGTGCTGGTGGGGATGGGCTCGCTTGGGGCGCGCACGCTGACGGCGCAGTCGGATCTGGATGTGATCGTGGTCTATGACGGCCAGGGCCAAGAGATGTCCGAAGGGCCGCGACCGCTCGCGCCCGGGCCCTATTATGCCAAGCTGACCAAGGCGATGATCACCGCGCTCTCGGCACCGATGTCCGAGGGGCGGCTTTACGAGATCGACATGCGGCTGCGCCCTTCCGGGCGGCAGGGGCCGGTAGCAACCTCCTGGAAGGCGTTCCAGAGCTATCAGGACCGCGACGCCTGGACATGGGAGCATCTGGCCCTGACCCGCGCCCGGGTGGTGGCCGAGGCTGGCGAGCATCCTGACACTCTGGCCGCAGATTTCGAAGCGTTCCGCTGTGCCCTTCTGCAACGCAAGGGGCCCGGGCGGGGGCGTGAAATCGCGCAGGATGTCAAAGACATGCGCGCGCGTCTTGATGCGGCCAAACCCGCCGAGAGCGCCTATGAGGCCAAGCTAGGTCCGGGACGTCTGCAGGATATCGAACTTCTGGCGCAGACCGTCGCGCTGGTGGCCGGATCTCCCGGGGCGGAGACCGGCGCACAACTGCGCGCGGGCGCGGCGGCCGGGTTGCTGACCGAGGATGAGGCGGGCTGTCTGACCGCGCAAGTCACACGCTTGCGGCAAGTGCAGCAGGCGACGCGGCTGCTCAGCGACAAGGCGCTCGATCCGGAGGTGGTCGGCGCGGGCGGGCGCGATTTCGTGCTGCGCCAGACCGAGGACCCGGATATGCCCGCATTGGCGGCGGCCATGGCCGACGGGGCCGCCGAGAGTGCAGAGGTGGTCGCAACCGTGCTCGACCGGCTGGCCGGTGCCGCTAGTTTGCCCAAGGACACGCCCGAGACTGCAGAGGAGCCCAAACCGTGACCCAGTCCGATGACCGACCGATGCCGGATCCTGCGCTGTTCGACCCGGCGGTGCTGGCGCGGCTCGACCCGCGGCACCTGATCCGCGAGGCCTACCGGATCGAGGGGATCACGATCTGGGATTGCCGCTCGATCTTTCTCGACTGGGCGCTGGGGTCGAAATCCCCGGCCGATCCGCGCGAGGATGTCTCGATCCTGCTGGCCCATTACGGCCCGGACGCGCCGCAACATCCGATGACAGCCGTGCTCAGTGCCGCGATGGAGGAGCCGCCCGCGCCGCGTCGCAAGGGGGGGCGTGCGGGCCGGGCCGAGCGCGCGCCGCGCTAAGCCTCTTGTTGCCGGGCGGGGTCACCCCATATCTTAGTCATGTTGAAACTGACCCCCCTGCTGCTGGCGATTTTCTATGGTCTTGGCCTCTATCTGATCGGGGCCAAGCGCACCGCGCGCGAGCTCGATAAGCGCTCGACGCCCCTGCGGGACCGGGAGCTGGGCAAGCTGACCGCGCGGATGGCGGAGTCGCTCGACCTCAAGGAGATCAAGGTCAATATCTACGAGGTCGACCCGGTGAACGGGCTGGCCGCGCCCGATGGCCGGATCTTCATCACCCGGGGCTTTTTCCGCAAGTATCAGACCGGTGAGGTGACCGCCGCCGAGATGGCTTCGGTCATCGCCCATGAGCTCGGTCATGTGGCCCTTGGCCATTCGCGCCGCCGGATGATCGACTTTTCCGGCCAGAATGCGATCCGGGTGGCGCTGGCCACGGTACTGGGGCGGTTCATTCCCTTCGTCGGCGTTCCGATTGCCAATATGCTGGTCACCTTGCTGGCGGCACGCCTGTCCCGGGGCGATGAGTATGAGGCGGATGCCTATGCCTCGGCCCTGCTGACCAAGGCCGGGATCGGCACGGCGCCGCAGAAGTCGCTCTTTCGCAAGCTCGAGGAGCTGACCACAGGGGGTGGGCGGGCGCAGGCACCGGCCTGGCTCATGAGCCATCCCAAGACCGAGCAGCGGATCCGCGCCATCGAAGCGCTGGAAGAGCGTTGGGTCGTGCCGCGCTAGAGCCCGAGACGCTTGGCCAGCCGGGGCAGGCGGGATTTCTTCAGGATTGATTTCGGGCTTTTGCCCAGCTGCTCTGCCGCCAGCGTGATCGGTGGCAGGAGCGTGTCCGCCAACTCCCCATCCTCGGTCAGCAGATCGCAGAAAAACCCGTCCGGGTCATAGCGCAGGACCCCGTGGCGGCTGAGCGTGCGGGTGGGGAAATCCTTGAGATTGGCCGTGAGGATGGCCTCGGCGCGCCCGGAAAGGGCGGCGGCCAGCACATGCCGATCATCCGGGTCGGGCAGGGACAGGCGGTCGATCAGGTCGGGGTCGGGGGCGACCATCGCGCCCGGGAACCCGGAGGTCAGCAGCGCGATCTCGGCGCGCACGATCTCGGCCTCGACGGGGCCGGAGCGTGCCGCGGCGTGGCGCCATTCATCAAGGATCCGGGGGGACCAGAGGGGCTCAAACGCCCCCGCCCGCGCCGTGGTGACCAGCATCTGACGCATGAGCGTCGGATAGAGCACGCAGGCATCGAGCAGGATCCGTGCCCTCATGGCAGGAGGCGGACCAGGATCGCTTTGAGATAGCCCGTCTCGCCAAGCTGGGCATGAAGCGGGTGGTCCGGGCCCGCTCCGCCCGTATAGAGGATCTGCGCGCTGCGCCCGGCGCGCCCGATGCCCCGCAGGCACGAAGACCGAAACTTCGGCAGCTCGGCCGCATGGGAGCAGGAACACAGCATCAGCGCGCCGCCCGGGGCCACCAATGGCGCGGCGAGACGGGCGACCCGTTCATAGGCCCGCAGCCCTTGCTGCAGCGCGGGTTTGGACGGGGCAAAGGCCGGCGGGTCGCAGACCACCAGATCAAACAGCGCGCCCTCGGCATTCAGCGCTTCGAGCGCGGCGAAGGCGTCGGATTTCCGGGTCTCGAACCGATCGGCCACGCCCATGGCAGCCGCCCCCTCGGCGGCCAGCTCCAGCGCGGCGGCGGAGCCATCCACCGCGAGCGCGGTCTCGGCACCCGCCGCGAGCGCGGCAAGCCCGAACCCGCCCACATGGCTGAACACATCGAGCACGCGGCCGCCCCGGCCCATCTTGGCCGCAAAGGCATGGTTCGGGCGTTGGTCATAGAAGAGGCCGGTTTTCTGACCTGCGGCCAGATCGGCGATGTAGATCGCACCGTTCATCGGGACTTCGACCCGGTCGGGCGGGGTGCCCAGCAAGGGCAGGCTGACATCGTCGAGCCCTTCGAGCTTGCGGGTCCGGCCCGAGGCGGATTTCAGGATGTGGCGCACGCCGGTTACGGCTTGCAGCGCGGCGGTCAGATCCTCCAACCGGCTCTCGAGCCAGGCGGCGTTCGGTTGCAGCACACAGGTATCGCCGAACCGATCGATGATCAGCCCGGGCAGGCCATCGCCTTCGGCATGGACGAGACGGTAATAGGGGGTGGTATAGAGTTGCTCGCGCAGGCGCAGGGCGGCGCCGAGACGCGCGGTGAACCAGTCCCGGTCGATCCGGGCCTCCAGATCGCGGTCCAGCATCCGTGCGATGATCTTGGAGCCCGGCGAGACGGCGGCGAGCCCCAGCGGCGTGCGCTCTGCATCTTCGAGAATGGCGACACTGCCCGGGGCGAGGGCTTTTGTCCGGCGGTCCGTGACCAGATCGTCGGCATAGACCCATGGCGCGCCATGGCGCAGGGCGCGGGCGTCGGCTTTGGGTTTCAGGCGAATGCGGGGCAGGGAGGAGGAGTCGGACATGCGCTTCCCTATCCTGCCTCGCAAGTCTGGGAAAGGGCGCAAGCGACTTGGCCCGCGTGGCGTGTCGCGCGGTCAGCCGCGCGACGCCCGATCAGCTGGCGCTGGGGGATTTGCCGAAATGCAGGTGGTCGCCGAGCCAGGTCCAGGCGCTGCGGAAGGCAGCTGCAGTGGCTTGGGCACGCAGGTCATGGGCTTGACGCTCGACTGCGGTCAGGTCGACGGGTTCGCGATGGGCAACAACGGTTTTCATATCATCTACTCCGGCTTGGTTGTCCTTGATTTACGCTGCAGTGCCGCATTCGAGTAGGGGTGGTCTTTGCATGCCCGCTATGGCGTTTGTGCAATGGCACGTCCCGGCCCGTTCCGGGGTGCTGTGCACAAGCCCGCGCAGACCGTTGCCCCCTGCGCGGGGGGCGCTATCGTTCTTTCAGTCTCATGGCCATTGCGAAGTTAGCGCTAACGGTCTAAGACGCGCCCCATAGTCGCGTGATGCGGAGGGAAGACATCCATGGCACTCCATAACACTGTTCACGAGGTCACCGCCCGTATCGAGGCGCGCAGTGCAGAGGCGCGCGCGACCTATCTCGAACGGATGCGGCGCGCCGCCGAAGACGGGCCGCGCCGCGCGCATCTGAGCTGTGGCAACCAGGCCCATGCCTATGCGGCCATGGGCGGAGACAAGGACGCCCTCGTCGCCGAGCGCAGCGCCAATATCGGGATTGTCACCGCCTATAACGACATGCTCAGCGCGCATCAGCCGTTCCAGACCTATCCGGACCGGATCAAGGAGGCCGCCCGCCGCGTCGGCGCCACGGCGCAGGTTGCTGGCGGTGTACCGGCCATGTGCGACGGGGTCACCCAGGGTCAGGCCGGGATGGAGCTCAGCCTGTTCTCGCGCGACGTGATCGCGCTCGCCACGGGCGTGGCGCTCAGCCACAACACCTTTGACGCGGCGGCCTATCTCGGGGTGTGTGACAAGATCGTGCCCGGGCTCGTGATCGCGGCGGCGACCTTCGGCTACCTGCCGGGCGTCTTCATTCCGGCCGGGCCTATGGTCAGCGGCCTGCCGAATGACGAGAAGGCCAAGGTGCGCCAGCAATTTGCCACGGGCGAGATCGGGCGCGACAAGCTGATGGAGGCCGAGATGGCCTCCTATCACGGACCGGGCACCTGCACCTTTTACGGGACCGCGAATTCGAACCAGATGCTGATGGAGTTCATGGGGCTCCACCTGCCGGGCGCGTCCTTCGTCAATCCGGGCACGCCCCTGCGCGAGGCCCTGACCGACGCCGCGACCGAGCGGCTGGCTGCGGTGACGATGCTGGGCAATGATTACCGCCCGGTCTGCGATGTGCTGGATGCCAAGGCGTTTGTGAACGGTCTTGTGGGGCTGATGGCCACCGGGGGCTCGACCAACCTCGTGATCCACCTGCCTGCCATGGCGCGGGCAGCGGGCGTGTTGCTCGACCTGCAGGATTTCGCGGATCTGTCCGAGGTCACGCCGCTCATGGCGCGGGTCTATCCGAACGGTTTGGCGGATGTGAACCATTTCCACGCGGCGGGCGGTCTGTCCTACATGATCGGCGAGCTGCTGGATGAAGGCCTGCTGCATCCCGACACCAAGACCATCGCCGGGGATGGGCTGGCCGATTACGCGCGCGAGCCCAAGCTGATCGATGGGCAGCTGCGCTATGAAGACGGGCCGGGCGAGAGCCTGAATGCCAAGATCCTGCGCCCGGCGAGCGATGGTTTCGCGGCGAGCGGTGGTCTCAAGGAGCTGAAGGGCAATCTGGGACGCGGGGTGATGAAAGTCTCTGCCGTGGCCCCCGAGCGCCATCTGATCGAGGCCCGCGCCCGGGTTTTTGAAAGCCAGGACGCGGTGAAGGCGGCGTTCAAAGCGGGTGAATTCACCGAGGATACGGTCGTCATCGTGCGGTTCCAGGGGCCCAAGGCCAATGGCATGCCCGAGCTGCACGCCCTGACCCCGGTGCTGGCCGTGTTGCAGGACCGTGGGCTGAAGGTCGCGCTGGTCACCGATGGCCGGATGTCCGGTGCATCGGGCAAGGTTCCGGCGGCGATCCATGTCGCCCCCGAGGCGCTGGATGGCGGGCTGATGGCCAAGGTGCAGACCGGCGACTTGGTGCGCGTGGATGCGGTGAACGGTGTGCTGGAGGTGCTGGAAGACGGCATCGAGGACCGCGCCCCGGCCACGCCGGATCTCAGTGCGAATTCCCACGGCATCGGACGCGAGCTGTTCGAAGTGTTCCGCGGCAGCGTCGGCCCGGCGAGCAGCGGTGCTGGCGTGGTGGTTTAAGGAGAGCGACATGACCCCGAGCGAAGCAAGCGCCCAGGCGCGCGATATCTGTGGTCTGGCGCCGGTCATCCCGGTGCTGGTCATCCATGATCTGGCCCATGCACGGCCCCTGGCCGAGGCGTTGGTCGCGGGCGGTTTGCCCGCGCTGGAGGTCACGCTGCGCACCCCTGTGGCGCTCGAGGCGATTGCCGAGATGGCAGCGGTCGAAGGCGGGGTCGTCGGGGCAGGGACCCTGCTGACCCCTGCGGATGTGGCGGCGGCCAAGGCGGCTGGCGCGCTCTTCGGGGTTTCGCCGGGGGCGACGCCGACACTGCTGGACGCGGCCGAGGCTGCGGATCTGCCGATGCTGCCCGGCGCGGCGACCTCGACCGAGGTGATGGCCCTGCTGGAGCGTGGCTATACCGTGCAGAAGTTCTTTCCCGCCGAGGCCAATGGCGGCGCGCCTGCGCTGAAATCCATCGGCGCGCCCCTGCCGCAGGTGTCGTTCTGCCCCACGGGGGGCGTGTCTCTGGCCAATGCACCGACCTATCTGAGCCTGTCCAATACGCTCTGCGTCGGCGGCTCCTGGGTCGCGCCGGCGGCCCTGATGGAGGCCGGCGACTGGGCCGGCATCACGAAACTGGCGGCAGAAGCGGCAGAATTGCCACGCTGATCGGGCATCCGACTGCGACAAAATCGCTAAAATCCGTCCGATCCCCGCGCGCGTTACAAAAAAGTCGTTTTTCACTCACGGAACGTTAACGGGGCTCTGGCATCACAGCCGGGCAGATCAGTGGCTACGGTGCGTTTCGTTGCCCGAGGCTATTTCATGTGTGTTCCCGCCTCGCTTATCAGTGGGCTGCTGGTCTGCAATCTGCCCGATAGGCCGTCCTAGCCCGCCAGATCTGCCGCCAGCCGTGTTTGCAGATTGCCCAGATCCGTGCAGACCGTGATCATCTCGCGCAGGCTCGGATTGGCAAAGCCCTGGGCGATCACGTGATCCACCAGATCGATCAGCGGATCCCAGTATCCCTGAATGTTCAGCAGATACAGAGGTTTGTCATGCAGGCCGAGTTGTCGCCAAGTCAGCACTTCGAAAAACTCGTCGAGCGATCCGGCCCCGCCCGGCAGCACGACAATGGCGTTCGAGTTGGTGAACATCACCTTCTTGCGCTCATGCATGGTCTCGGTGACGACGAACCGGCTGAGGTCGGTTTTACCCACCTCCATCTCCAGAAGATGGGTCGGAATAACCCCGAACGTGTCGCCCCCGGCCTCCTGACAGGCGCGGGCGACATGGCCCATGAGCCCCACATCTCCGGCACCGTAGACCAGCTGATGGCCCGCCTTGGCCAGCCAGCCGCCAAGTGCCGTTGCGGCGGCTTCATAGGCAGGGTCGCGGCCCGGGCGGGCCCCGCAAAAGACACATATCGAGGCCATATTTTTCATCTCCGGGGCTGACTGCACTGTCACACGCCTGTGTGATTGACCCTTTCCCCTTTGTAAACATGTGCATAAGGTACTGTATCTCGCAAAACGCATATGCCTTGCCCGTCATCACCGGGGATGCGCATGCAAAACCGGAGAGCGGAGATGGGCAGAAGCCATTCACGGACAGCGCGAGGCGGCGGGATGAGCCAGATCCTGTCCGGAGGTCTGACGGCGGCCGTTCTGGTGCTGGCGGGCCTGCTGGCCTGGGGCGTGCTGAGCCCGGATCCGGAAGACACGTCCGAGACGGCTGCAGTGGATCCGGCGCCTGAAAGCGCGCCCAAGCCCGCCCCCGAGGTAAACCCTGTGGCAAGCCCCGAGACGAGTTCCGAGACACGCCCAGCGACGAGGTCCGAGGCCGCCTCTGACGCGGCGCCCGTGCTGCCCGCCGCTCCGCCCGCAAAGGTTGAAGAGGCGCCGCAACCGGCCCCCACTCAGAGCGCGGTCGCCCCCGCGGATCCAGTTGCCGAGCCAGCAGAGCCTGAGTTGGCAACCGCCGCGCCGGACCCGCAACCCGCCCCATCTGATACCGCCGAGGCCGCCGACGATGCACCGGCCTTTGACGTGATCCGCGTGGACCCGGCCGGTGGCGCCGTGGTGGCCGGCAGTGCTGCGCCCGGAGAGACGGTCCGTGTCCTTGTGGATGGCGAGATGGTGGCCGAAACAACGGCGGACCGTCGCGGCAATTTCGTGGCTCTGTTCGATCTCGCCCCGTCGCAAGCGGCGCGGTCCATGACGCTCGAGGCCGAATGGACGTCGGGCGCTGTGATGGCCTCGAAGGAAACCGCGCTGGTGTCGCCCTTTGCCGGGCCCATCGCCCAAGCGCCTGCGGCCCCGCAGGCGATCCTGCGCGCCGATGCCACGCAGCCCCCGTCGATCGAGACCGAGTGTCCCCCGACGGCGGGACAGAGCGCGTCCGCGCTGTCCGATACGGACAGCGCCACGACCCCCGAAACCGCGCCGGAGCAAACCTTGGTCGCCGAAGCGCCGCAGGTGGTGATCGTCTCCGAGGCCGGAGTTGCGCGCCCCGCCGCTCCACGCGCGCAGCCCGCGCGCCCGGGTGTGCCGCAATCGCGCAACGTGGTGATCGATACGATCTCCTATGATGCGGGGGGCGAGGTCATCCTGCTGGGTCGGGCCGTGCCAGGACGCGAGGTGCGGATCTATCTCAACAATGCACTGGCCCACCGGGCCTCCGTTGCCGAGGCCGGGATCTGGCAGGCGCGGGTGACGGGGATCAAGAGCGGGCTCTACACCTTGCGCGCCGATGAGGTGGACGCCAATGGCGCCGTGCTGTCCCGGTTCGAAACGCCGTTCGAGCGGGCGATCCCCGAAGATGCGGTGCGCGCCGCCGCCGCCACCCAATCCGCCGAGCAACCCGCAGACGACAGCACCGCCGTCCCAACGGATGCCGCACCCACTGAGCCCGAGGGCCCCGAGACCGCGCGCTCCGTCGCGGGGATCGTGACCGTGCAGCCGGGCTTCACCCTGTGGCAGATCGCGCGGGAGAATTACGGCGAGGGCACCCAGTTCGTCCGGGTGTTCGACGCCAATCGCGATCGGATCCGCAATCCGGACCTGATCTATCCCGGTCAGGTCTTTACGGTCCCCGAGCCCTAAGCCCTCTGGCCTTCCGCCGGCGCACTGTCTAGGTTGCCGCCCATGCGCGGTGCCCGACTTTCTGACGAACCCAGTGACAGTGAAACACGACGTTCCGGCTGGATGGTGATCCGCCGCGTGGCACCTTATCTCTGGCCCGACAGCATGCCTTGGGTGAAACGCCGGGTGGTGCTGGCCATGGCAGCGCTGGTCATGGCCAAGCTGATCGCCGTGGGCACGCCCTTTTTCTACAAACTCGCCGTGGATGCGCTTGCGGGTGATGCGCCTTCGGGGCCGATGCTACTGGCGGTGGGGGCGGTCGGGCTGACCGTGGCCTATGGCATGGCCCGGCTGATGACCGTGGGCTTCCAGCAGCTGCGCGATGTCATCTTTGCCAAGGTCGGACAACGTGCGCTGCGCACGCTGGCGCTCGAGACCTTCACCCATATTCACCGGCTGTCCATGCGCTATCACATCACGCGCAAGACCGGCGGACTCAGCCGGATCATCGAGCGCGGGGTGAAAGGGGTCGAGTTCCTCTTGCGGTTCATGCTGTTCTCGATCGGGCCGCTGATCCTCGAGCTTTCGCTCATCTCGATCATCCTGTTCGTCTATTTCGATGCGAGCTATCTGCTGGTCGTGGCGGCCACCATCGCGCTCTATGTGGCGTTCACCTTCAAGGTCACGGAATGGCGCGTGCGGATCCGGCGCGAGATGAACCGGCAGGACACCGACGCGAACCAGAAGGCCATCGATAGTCTGCTCAATTTCGAGACCGTCAAGTATTTCGGGGCCGAGCGGCGCGAGGCGGAGCGGTATGACGGCGCCATGGAGGGCTATGAAGCGGCGGCCCTGCGCACGAGCTATACGCTGGGCTTTCTGAATTTCGGCCAGTCCGTCCTGATCACCTCGGGACTGGTGGGGGTGATGGTTCTGGCCGCGCTCGGGGTGCAGCGCGGCGATCTGACCGTGGGCGATTTCGTCATGGTCAACGCCTATATGCTGCAGATCACCCAGCCGCTGAATTTCCTCGGAACAGTGTATCGCGAGATCCGGCAGGCGCTGATCGATATGGGCGACATGTTCGACCTGCTGGAGCAGCCCGCCGAGGTCCAGGACAAGCCGGATGCCCCCGAGATCCGCGTGACGGGCGGCGAGGTGGTGCTGGAGGACGTTGTCTTTGGTTATGACGCCGCGCGGCCCATCCTCAAGGGGGTCAGCCTGCGCGTGGGGGCTGGGCAGACCATCGCCATTGTCGGGCCCTCGGGATCGGGCAAGTCGACCATCGGGCGGCTGCTCTTCCGGTTCTACGATGTCTCAGAGGGCGCGCTGCGGATCGACGGACAGGATGTGCGCGACATCACGCAGGAGAGCTTGCACGCGCAGATCGGTGTCGTGCCCCAGGACACGGTGCTCTTCAATGACACGATCTACTACAACATCGCCTATGGCCGCCCCGACGCGAGCCGTTCCGCGATCGAGGCGGCGGCGCGGGCCGCGAAGATCCATGACTTCATCCAGACATTGCCCGAGGGCTACGAGACCAAGGTGGGCGAGCGCGGACTGAAACTGTCCGGTGGTGAGAAGCAGCGGGTCGGCATCGCGCGGACGCTTCTCAAGGACCCGCCGATCCTGCTGCTGGATGAGGCGACCTCCGCGCTCGATAGCGAGACGGAGCGGGATATTCAGGACAGCCTTGCCGCCATGGGCGAGGGGCGCAGTGTGATCATGATCGCGCACCGGCTTTCCACGGTGGTCGAGGCGGATCTGATCATCGTGCTGGAAAACGGCGTGGTGGTGGAGCAAGGCACCCATGAGGCCCTTGTGGGCAATGGCGGGCGCTACGCTGCCATGTGGACGCGGCAGCTGTCAGAGCCGGATGCGGATGCAGCGTAAGCGTGGGTTGAGGTCGCGTAGCCGAGCGGCAAGGCGGGCGCGGGTCTGCAAATGCCGGAACGGGGGCTTGCATCTCCGGGCGGTATGGGTTTGAGAAATCGGCAAAAAAAAGGGCCGAGCATAAGCTCGGCCTAAGTCCAACAGGGAGGTATAGAACAACATGCCGTTGTCCTATGCACATCAGATAGGACGCGCCTCATTTTCGATCAAGAATGAAAAATGCCGCAGGTGCGCAATTCCGCTATGACGGAATTGCATAGCTACTCGTCGACATCCCGTTTTGCGCGCCGATAGGCGATGACTTCCTCGGCCACGAAGTCGCGAAACGCCTCGATTCGCTTGGAGTGGCGAAGCTCCTCGGGATAGGCGAGAAAGACCGGGACATCGCTGCTTTCAAAGTCGGGGATGACCTGTTCGAGCTGCGGAAAATCGGTGACGAGGTAATCTGGCAGCACCCCGATCCCGAGGTCGTTGATCACCGCCTGCAGCACCCCGAAATAGTTGTTCACCATCAGCGAGTGGGTGACATCGTTGTTGAAGATCTCGCGCACGAGCAGCCCGCCCGCGCTGACCTGGGCGCTGTCGCTGTTCTGGCAGATGATCCGATGGTCCGAGATGTCGCTGATCTTTGACGGGCGGCCATTGCGCGCCAGATAGCTCGGCGACGCATAGAGCCGCATGCGGATCGTCATCAGCTTCTTGCGGATCAGATCCGCCTGGCTCGGCTCTTTCATGCGGATGGCCACATCGGCCTCGCGCATGGGCAGGTCGAGCACGCGCTCTTCGAGCATCAGATCCACGTTGAGGTCCGGGTAGCGCTCATAGAGCCGCGAAAGGCGCGGAGCGAGCCAGAGAGAGCCGAACCCGATCGTGGTGGTCACACGGAGCTGGCCAAAAACCTCTTCCTCGCTGTCCCGGATCCGGGCCGAGGCGGCCTCGAGCCGTTTGGACATGGCTGCCGTGGCATCGAACAAAAGCTCGCCCTGTTCGGTCAGGATCAGACCACGCGCATGGCGGTGAAAGAGGATCGTGTTGAGGCTTTCCTCAAGGGCGCGGATCTGGCGGCTGACGGCCGATTGGCTCAGATGCAGGGAATCGCCCGCATGTGTCAGGCTGCCCGCATCCGCGACCGCGTGGAAGATCCGCAGTTTGTCCCAATCCATGGTCCGATAATGTCCCTGTGAGTTGCATTTTGCGCTAACAGTTACCCGCAAGGGGGCTCTGCGCGCAATGAAGTCTTTGGCGCGAAATTGATTTTGTAGGTCAGGAATTTTGACCTACATTAATGTCAGCTTTGACCGTCTGGGAGGGTTCGCGATGAGTTTGCTTGAGGTTCACCTGTCCGATCGTCTGGATCTGGAGGCGTCGCCCGTGCTGCTGAATGGCACGCAGGCACTGGTCCGGCTGACCCTGATGCAGGCCGCGCGGGACCGCGCCGCGGGGCTCGACACCGCGGGTTACGTGACCGGCTATCGCGGCTCACCGCTGGGCGCGGTGGATCAGCAGATGGGCCAGAATATCGATACGCTGCGTGCGGCCGGGATCGAATTTGAGCCCGGTCTCAACGAAGATCTGGCCGCCACGGCGGTCTGGGGCACCCAACAGGCCGAGCTGCGCGGCGAGGGGCGGCATGATGGCGTCTTTGGCATGTGGTATGGCAAGGGGCCCGGCGTGGACCGCACGGGCGATGTCATGAAGCACGCCAATCTCGCGGGCACGTCGCCCAATGGCGGTGTGATTTTCGTGATGGGGGATGACCACACGGGCGAAAGCTCCACCACCTGCCACCAGTCGGAATTCGCGTTGCTCGATGCCTATATGCCGGTTCTGTCACCTGCGGGCGTGCAGGAGATCCTGGATTACGGCCTCTTCGGCTGGGCGCTTAGCCGCTATGCCGGGGTCTGGGTCGGGCTGAAGGCCATGAAGGACACGGTGGAGGCAACGGCGGTGGTGGATGGCCGCGCGGATCGGATGCGATTCGTGACGCCGGATTTCGCCATGCCCGAGGGTGGTCTGAACATTCGGCTGGTGGATGGCTGGACTCAGCAGGAAGAACGGCTGATCTCGCAAAAGCGCTATGCCGCTGAGGCGTTTGGCCATGCCAACCGGATCGACAAGCGGGTGCTCGGCAAGCCGGGGGCCAAGATCGGGTTCGTGGCGGCGGGCAAGAACTGGCTCGATCTGAGCCATGCCATGGATCTTCTTGGCATCGATGCGGCGCGGGCCGAGGCGCTCGGCGTGACCACCTACAAGGTCGGCATGACATGGCCGCTCGATCGCAAGGGGTTCCTCGGCTGGGCCGAGGGGCTGGACCTGATCGTGGTGGTCGAGGAAAAGCGCAAGCTGCTGGAGGTGCAGGTCAAGGAGACGATCTTCAACGACCGGCGCGGGCGGCGGGTCTATGGCGGCGAGAAGGCCCCGGGCGAGGTTCTCTTCCCGGCCTATGGCGCACTCGACCCGGTGACGATTGCCGAGACCCTCGGGCAGGTCCTGATCGAGGAGGGGCGCGGCTCGGAAGCGCTGGAGGGCGCGCTCGCCCGCCTGACCGAGGCCAAGCGCGCGGACAATGCAGCGGATCTGGCCCAGCGGACGCCCTATTTCTGCTCGGGCTGCCCGCACAATACGTCGACCAAGGTGCCCGAGGGGGCCCATGCCTTTGCCGGGATCGGCTGCCACTACATGGCGCTCTGGATGGATCGAGATACGGCCGGGTTCACCCATATGGGCGGCGAGGGGGCTAACTGGATCGGGGAGGGCAAATTCTCGACCCGCGATCACGTGTTCCAGAATATCGGCGACGGGACCTATAACCATTCGGGCATTCAGGCGATCCGTGCGGCCCATGCGGCCCATGCCAACATCACTTACAAGATCCTGTTCAACGACGCGGTGGCGATGACCGGCGGGCAGACCAATGATGGCGGGCTCGATGCCGCGCGCATCGCATGGGAGCTCAAGGGGATTGGCCTGCGCCATATCCACATCGTCTATGATGAGAAGGAAGAGATCGATTTCTCGGCCTTTCCCGGCGATCTGCCCCGCAGCGGCCGGGACGACCTGATGGCGGTGCAGGAGGATCTGGCCAAGACCAAGGGCGTTTCCGCGATCCTCTATATCCAGACCTGCGCCGCCGAAAAGCGTCGGCGTCGCAAGCGCGGGCTCTTTCCCGATCCGGACAAGCGGGTCTTCATCAACACGGATGTCTGCGAGGGCTGCGGTGATTGCGGGGTGCAGTCCAACTGCGTGGCCATCGTCCCGGAAGAGACCGAGCTGGGCCGCAAACGGGCGGTGGATCAATCCGCCTGCAACAAGGATTTCAGCTGCCTCAAGGGGTTCTGCCCCTCTTTTGTCACGGTCGAGGGCGCCACCCTGCGCAAGGCGGCGACTGCCGAGGTCGAGACCGGCGTGCTGCCCGAACCGGTGCTGCCCGCGATCTCGGGGACCCACAACCTGCTGATCACCGGGGTTGGTGGCATGGGCGTGGTGACCATCGGGGCCACGCTCGCCATGGCCGCGCGGCTCGAGGGGAAGGGCGTCGGCATGATGGAGATGGCCGGTCTCGCCCAGAAGGGCGGCGCGGTACAGATCCACTGCCGGATCGCGGACCGCCCCGAAGACATCACGGCAGTTCGCGTCTCGGTGGGCGAAGCGGACGGGGTGATTGGCGGCGATCTGGTGGTCACGGCCAGCGGCAAGGTACAGGGCATGATGACCCAGGACCGGACCCGCGCAGTGGTCAACAGCCACGAGATTGTGACCGGCAATTTCACCCGGGATCGGGAGTTCCGCATCCCCGGCGCGGACCTGCAGGTCTCGTTGCAGGCGCGGCTGGGGGCGGAGGGCGTGGACTTCTTCGACAGCTCCGCATTGGCGCGCAAGCTTCTGGGGGACTCAATCTTTTCGAACATGCTCATGACGGGCGCCGCTTGGCAGCGCGGGTTGATCCCGCTCAGCCGGGACGCGATCCTGCGGGCGATCGAGCTCAACGGTGCGGCGGTGGAGCGGAACAAAACCGCCTTTGACTATGGCCGCTGGGCTGTGCTGAACCCCGACGCGGCGGCGCGCTTGCTGAGCGCAGAGGTGGTGGCGCGGCCCAAGACCCTCGCCGAAAAGATCGCCTTTCGCGAAGAGCATCTGCGCCATTATCAGTCCGCGCGTCTGGCCCGGAAGTACCGCCGCGCGGTCGATGCGGTTGCCGATCCCGCGCTGCAGGAGGTTGTCGCGCTCAACTACCACAAGGTCTTGAGCTACAAGGATGAATACGAGGTCGCGCGGCTTCTGCGCGAGACTGCCGCCAAGGCGGCGGACAGCTTCGACGGGGATCTCAAGCTGACCTATCATCTGGCACCGCCGCTCCTGTCGCGGACGGGCAAGGATGGGCGCCCGGTCAAGCGCGCCTTTGGGGCATGGATCGAAAAACTCTATGGGCCGCTCGCGGCGATGAAGATCCTGCGGGGCACACCGCTGGATCCATTCGGCTATACCGAAGAGCGGCGGCGGGAGCGGGCCTTGATCAAGCTTTACGAGGCGGATCTGGCCAAGGTGCAGGCGGGGCTGAGCCCGGCGCGGGCCGATGCGGCGGCGGCCCTGTTGGGCTGGCCGGATATGGTGCGCGGTTTCGGGCCGGTGAAGGCGCAGGCCGAGACCGCCATGCGCGCCCGTCGCGAAGAGCTCTGGCTGGCTTTTGAGGCGGCGGAAACCGGGATGGCCCAAGCTGCGGAATAAGCTTGGAGCTGTCCGCCCAGTTGCGGTACAGGAAACGTCAGATCCAGTGGAGCCTGCCATGTCCACATCGCGCGAAGTGGCCCGTGAAATCAGTTATGCGTCCTCGGCCCAGTCGAAAGTGGGGCGGGCCCTGATCCGTGTGACGGAGAATGCCACGGGGCGGCTGCGTCTGATCGAACAGGCGGCGGGCTATGAGCACGAAGTCGCGGCGGGACGCAATTTCTGGGATGTGATGGCCGAGCGCTACAAGCTGTCGCTTGAGGTGATCGGCGGCAGTCTGAGCAATATCCCGTCCGAGGGGCCGCTCGTACTGATCGCGAACCATCCCTACGGTATTCTCGACGGGCTGATCCTGGGCCAGATCCTGAGCCACCGGCGGGACGCCTATCGGATCCTCGCCCATCAGGTATTTCGCAAGGCGCGCGACCTCGAAAAGATCATCCTGCCCATCAGCTTCGATGAGACGAAGGAGGCCATCGCGCTCAACATCGCCACGCGGAAAGAGGCGCTCTCTTTCCTCGATGGCGGCGGGGCCATCGGGATCTTTCCCGGCGGCACGGTGAGCACCTCGGCCACGCCCTTTGGCTACCCGATGGATCCGGGCTGGCGCAGCTTCACCGCGCGGATGATCGCGAAGTCCGAGGCGACCGTGGTCCCGATCTTTTTCGAGGGGCACAACTCGCGGCTGTTCCAGCTGGCGAGCCATCTGCATGCAAATCTGCGTACGGCCCTTCTGATCAAGGAGTTCAAGGCCCGGGTCGGCGGCCCGGTACGGATCGTGGTGGGTGAGCCGTTGGGGCGCGACGCACTGGCGCCGTATCTGTCAAATCCCAAGGGAATGATGGACTTTCTGCGCGAGGAGACCTATCGCTTGTCGCCACAGCCGTTGCTGGAGCACGGCTATGGGCATGAATTCGAAGACAAGCACAGGATCTGATGGCAGTCGGTGTATTCGATAGCGGCCTTGGAGGGCTGACGGTGCTGGACGCCGTGTCCCGGCGTCTGCCGGAGGTGCCGTTCGTCTATTTCGGCGACAACAAGCACGCGCCTTATGGCGTGCGCGACGCGGACAATGTCTATGACCTGACGACCCATGCGGTAGAAAAGCTCTGGGATGAGGGCTGCGATCTGGTCATTCTGGCCTGCAACACCGCCTCGGCGGCCGCCCTGCGCCGCATGCAGGAGAGCTGGATCCCCGAGGACAAGCGGGTGCTGGGCGTGTTCGTCCCGCTGATCGAGGCCCTGACCGAGCGGCAATGGGGCGACAACTCCCCCCCGCGCGAGGTGGCCGTGAAGCATGTGGCGCTTTTTGCGACGCCAGCGACCGTGTCGAGCCGGGCGTTCCAGCGGGAGCTGGCCTTTCGCGCCATCGGTGTGGATGTGGAGGCGCAGCCCTGTGGCGGGTTGGTCGATGCCATCGAAGACGGGGACATGATCCTCGCCGAGGCGCTGGTGCGGTCCCATGTGGAGGCTCTCAAGCGGCGCATGCCCCATCCGGAGGCGGCGATCCTTGGGTGCACCCATTACCCGCTCATGCAGGAGATCTTTCAGGACGCTCTGGGCGCAGATGTGAAAGTCTATAGCCAGGCGAACCTTGTGGCCGAGAGCCTTGCGGACTACCTGCAGCGGCGTCCCGAGATGCTGGGCGCGGGGCAGGCGTCGGGCTTCCTGACCACCGGGGACATCCAATCGGTGTCCAACAAGGCCACGCAATTCCTCCGACGCAAGATCGAGTTTCGCGCGGCTGAGCCCGCAGCCTCCATCTAAGTCCTATCGCCAGTCAGAGACCACCCATGTTCAATATCGCTATCCTCGGGGCGTCCGGTTACACCGGCGCCGAGCTCGTTCGTCTGATCGCCACCCACCCGCAAATGCGCATCACGGCCCTGTCCGCGGACCGCAAGGCGGGGCAGGCCATGGGGACGGTGTTTCCCCATCTGCGCCATCTGGATCTGCCGGATCTGGTCAAGATCGACGCCATCGATTTCGCGGCTGTGGACCTCGTCTTCTGTGCGCTGCCCCATGCCACCAGCCAGGCGGTGATCGCGACATTGCCGACCACCGTGAAGATCGTGGATCTGTCGGCGGATTTCCGGCTGCGCGACCCGGAGGCCTATGCCAAATGGTATGGCGGGGCCCATGACGCGCTCGATCTGCAGAAGGAGGCGGTTTACGGCCTGACGGAATTCTACCGGTCCCAGATCCGCGATGCGCGGCTCGTGGCGGGGACGGGTTGCAATGCGGCGACCGGCCAATACGCCCTGCGACCCCTTATCGCGGCTGGCGTGATCGACCTCGACGAGATCATCATCGACCTGAAAACCGGGGTCTCCGGGGCGGGGCGCTCCCTCAAGGAGAACCTGCTGCATGCGGAGCTCTCCGAAGGCTCCCACGCCTATGCGGTGGGGGGGACGCACCGGCATCTGGGCGAGTTCGATCAGGAGTTCTCCGAGATTGCAGGGCGCCCGGTCCATGTGCAGTTCACGCCGCATTTGTTGCCTGCAAACAGGGGGATACTGGCCACTGTTTATGTAAAGGGAGAGGCGTCCGAGGTCTATGACGCGCTGGCTGACGCCTATGAGGACGAACCCTTTGTCGTGGTTCTGCCGGAGGGGGAGCATCCGTCCACACGCCATGTGCGCGGTTCGAATTTCGTCCATATCGGGGTGGTCGCGGACCGGCTGCCGGGGCGGGTCGTGGTGATCGCGGCGCTCGACAACCTGACCAAGGGCAGCTCGGGGCAGGCGTTGCAGAACGCCAACCTGATGTTAGATATTGAAGAGACGACGGGCCTCATGCTGGCGCCCGTCTTTCCTTGACGCGCCCCTGATCAGCGGAGGCCACCATGCGTGGATTGAAGAAGAAGCGCCGGATCCAGATTCTCGCCATCGCGGCGGTGGCCCTTGCCGTGTCGACGGCGCTGATCGGCTATGCCATGCGCGACGGGATCAACTTCTTTCGGTCGCCCAGTCAGGTGGCCGAAGCCCCGCCGCCCGAGAGCGAGGTGTTCCGCATCGGCGGTCTGGTCGAAGTGGGCACGCTGGTACGCGGCACCTCCGAGACGATCACCTTCAATGTGACCGATGGCGGCGCCTCGGTGCCGGTGAGCTATACGGGCGTTCTGCCGGATCTCTTTGGTGAGAACGAGGGCACCGTGGCCACGGGCTCGCTGCGGGACGGGGTATTCGTCGCGACCGAGGTTCTGGCGCGCCATGACGAGACCTACATGCCCAAAGAGGTGATCGACGCGCTCAAAGAGCAGGGCGTCTATCAGGACCCCACCGCCAGCAGCGGCGAGGGCTACGGCACGACCAGCGGCTCCTGAGCCTCGCTTCGCGCGCCCGTGCAACGGCCAGCGCGCGGAGAGGTTTATAGAAATTAACCACTCTCGCTGACTCTTCCTGCAAGTTTTAACAAGTGCAGGAGGGCATGCTGTGCGCGATGTCCAACAACTCGCCCGCGAGATCGTCTCCCGCGAAGGGGGCTATGTGAACGACCCCGATGATCCGGGCGGGGCCACAAATTTCGGGGTCACGATCCACACCATGCGCCGTCTCGGGCTTGACCTGACCGGTGACGGGGCCGTGACCTCCGCCGATGTGCGCGCCCTGAGCGAGGCGCAGGCGATCGAGATCTTCATCACCCGCTATTTCAACGCGCCGCGGTTGGGGCTCTTGCCCGAGGCGCTGCATGCGACGGTGTTTGACATGTATGTCAACGCTGGCAGCAACGCGATCAAGATCCTCCAGCGGCTCTTGCGGGATATGGGGCTAGACGTGGCTGTGGACGGCGTGATGGGGCCCCAGACGGCCAAGGCCGCCCATGCGGCCCATGACGCGGCCCCGTCACATCTGGTCGACGCCTATGGGATTGCCCGGCGGAACTATTACTACCGGATTGGCGACGGGCGCGCGGCCTCGCGGAAATACGCGCGGCGCCGGGATGGCGGCAAGGGCGGCTGGATCACCCGCGCCGAAGAGTTCATCTCGCCGCGCTTTCACCTGACGGAGGCCGAGCATCGCGCTCGGGTCGCGGCATGGGCGTGATCGAGCGGCTGTTCAGCTTCGTCTTCGGCGATGGCAGCAAGGCCGTCAAAGAGACGATCGAGATCTTTCGCGAGAATGCCGAGGCCGGGGCAGAGCGCGAGCATGCCCTGACCACGGGCGCGCTGGCGCAGTTCGCCTCGGAATTCGCCCATAGCCGCGCGAGCCGGTTTGACCGTGTGATTGACGGGCTCAACCGGGTGCCGCGCCCGGCGCTGGCCTTCGGAACGCTGGGGCTCTTTGTGTCGGCCATGGCGGATCCCGCGTGGTTCGCTGCCCGGATGGAGGGGATGGCGCTTGTGCCCGAGCCGCTCTGGTGGCTGCTGGGGGCGATCGTGTCCTTCTATTTCGGCGCGCGGCATCAGTCGAAATCCCAGGATTTCCAGAAATCCATCACCAAGACCGTGGCGCTCGCCAAGGCAGCACGCCCGCCCGCGCCGGCGGCCCCTCAAGAGGCCGCAGAGCCCGAGGTCAACGCCGCCCTTGCCGAGTGGAGGGCCCAATCATGAACGAGGATTGGGCGCGCAGCATCGAGAACCGGCTCAACATCCTCGAGACGCGCAATGCGGTCGAGGAGGTCCACCGGATCAATGTCGAGAGCCGCCTCACGGCCATAGAGGACACGCTGAAATGGCTGGTGCGGCTGATCATCGGGGCGTTCCTGCTGGCCCTGTTGGCCTATGCCCTGAAGGGAGGGTTTCTCCATGGCTAGGAGCTTGATGGCCGTCTTCTTCGGCATGCTGTTTCTGTTCTTCAGCTATTTCGGTGGGCAGATCGAGGGCCGGCTCTTTCCGGTGATCGAACAGACCGTGCTCACCCATGTGGAGCATGACGCCCATAACCGCAGCCTGGTCTGGGGCCATGCCATGCGCTTGCGCGACTGCTCTTTCGTGCGTCTGGAATGGCGGATCGGGACACCGGCGCATTACGCGGTGGTTGACGTGGTCTTTCTGGATGCGTCGGAGCTGGGCGAAGGCGGGGGCTATGATTTCGGCCCCTGGAAGGTGCATGCGACGCCGGATCAGGTGCTGAACCGCAGTTTCGCCACCGTGGTCCATCGCTGTCACCCGCTCTGGACCACGGAGACCATCTTTTGGCCTATGGCCGAGTGACCGGAACCGGGGCGCGGCAAAAATGACCCAGCGTCCCGCTTCCCCGTGCCGCCCGGGCTGATACTCTGCGCCGCGACACAGAGCCTTCGAGGAGCGCGGCATGACCTATCAGACCATCGAGTTGACCCTGGAGGACGGGATCGGGGTGCTGACCCTGAACCGGCCCGACGTGATGAACGCGCTGAACTCGCAGATGCGCGCCGAGATCACCGATGCGGTCAAGCTGGCGGGCACCGAGGCGCGGGTACTGGTGCTGACCGGGGCGGGCAAGGCGTTCTGCTCGGGACAGGATCTGGGCGACCGGGCCACGGCGGCCAATCTCGATCTGGAACGGACCCTGCGCGATGAATACGTGCCGATGCTGCGCGCGATCTTTGATTGCCCGGTGCCGACGATTTCGGCGGTGAACGGGCCTGCGGCGGGGGCAGGGGCCAATCTCGCGCTTTCGGCGGATGTGGTGATCGCGACCGAGTCGGCGGTCTTCTTGCAGGCTTTCACGCGGATCGGCCTGATCCCGGATGCGGGCGGGACCTATTGGCTGCCGCGCCAGATGGGGTTTGCCAAGGCGATGGGCGCGGCGCTGTTTGCCGACAAGATCACGGCTCGGCAGGCGGATGACTGGGGCATGATCTGGGAGGCTGTGGCCGATGACGAATTCGACGCCCTCTGGCGCGGGCGGGCCGCCCATCTCGCCAAGGGGCCGACCGCGGCTTATGCGGCGGTGAAGGAAGCCCTGCGCGACAGTTTCAACAATGACCTCGAAGGCCAACTCGCGCTCGAGGCGCGGTTGCAGGGCAAGATGGGCCATACCCGTGATTTCCGCGAAGGGGTGCTCGCCTTCCTCGAAAAACGCCCGGCCTCCTTCGAAGGGCGCTGAGCGGCGCCCGCGCCCCCGGTTCCGGGGGCGCCTTCCGGCCCGGCTGGCGAGACGCTCAGTCGCGCCCCTTGCCCGCAAAGCGCGGCAGCATGGCGGAGAAATCCTTGTCGCCGGCACCCTCCTCCTCGACGAACTGCCCGTAAAGGGCCGTGGCCGCAGCCCCCATGGGCGTGTCGGCCTCCGCATCCTCGGCGGCTTGCTGGCTCAGGCGCAGATCCTTGAGCATGAGAGCGGCGGCAAAGCCGGGCGCGTAGTCGCGATCGGCGGGGCTTTCGGGGCCCACGCCGGGGGCGGGGCAATAGGCGTTCATCGACCAGCTGTACCCCGAAGAGGTCGAGACCACGTCGAACATCGCCTGTCGGTCGAGCCCCAGCTTGTCGGCCAGGGCAAAGGCCTCGCAGGTGGCGATCATGGTCACGCCGAGGATCATGTTGTTGCAGATCTTGGCTGCTTGGCCATTGCCCGCCGCCCCGCAATGCACGGCCTTCTGGCCCATGATGTCAAAGAGCGGGGAGGCCGTGGCAAAGGCAGCCTCATCGCCGCCCACCATGAAGGTCAGCGTCCCGGCGCTGGCCCCGCCTGTTCCGCCCGAGACCGGCGCGTCCAGCGCGCCGAGCCCGGCCTCGGCCGCCTGTGCCGCCACGGCCCGGGCCGAGGCCACATCCACGGTGGAGCAATCGAGCAGAACCGCCCCCTTGCTCATCGCAGGCAAGATCTCGGCGGCAACCGCGCGCAGGATCGCGCCATTGGGTAGCATGGTGATCACCACTTCCGCCCCGCTGGCCGCTTCGGCGGCACTGGCCGCCGCGCTGAGCGCCTCGGGGACCGTGCCCGCGACGTCGAAGCCTGTCACCGTATGCCCCGCCGCCGCGAGGTTCTGGGCCATGGGCGCACCCATATTGCCGAGGCCGATAAATCCGATCTTCATGGGGTCTCTCCGTCAAATGTGAGCTCGTTCGCGCCGAGCGGGGCGATCATCTCGGCCACGCGGGCCTCGGACACGGCGTCCAGACTGTCATGCTGCCAGCGCGGCTTGCGATCCTTGTCGATCACCTGGGCGCGGATCCCTTCGAGGAAATCCCCATGCTCGGCCGCGCGCCAGGTCCAGCGGTACTCGGCATGCAAGGCGGCCCGCAGGCTGCCCCCCTTGGCGGCCCGTATCAGCGCCAGCGCACAGGCCGCCGAGAGGGGCGCGGCCCGGCCCAGGCCAAGCAGGGCGTTCTCGGCAAACTTCGTGCCCTGCGTGCGCAAGGCTTCGGCCACGGCGGCGCCACTCTCCTGGTCGAAGGCGGCGTCAATCTCGGCCTGATAGGGGGCGATCCGTGGCTCTGGCGGGGACGTGCAGGCGGCGACAAGCGCAGCCACATCGCCGCTGGCCACAAGCGCGGCCTTGGCGGCCTCCCAATCGGCCTCGGGCATGTAATGGGACGCGAACCCGGTCAGGATCGCATCGCCGGGCCCCATCCGTGCGCCGGTCATGCCGTAATATGCGCCAAGATGCCCGGGCGCCCGGGCCAGCAGATAGGTCCCGCCCACATCCGGGATCAACCCGATCCCGCATTCCGGCATGGCGATCTGGCTGCTCTCGCCGACGATCCGATGACTGCCATGGCAGCCGACCCCGACGCCGCCGCCCATGGTGAACCCCTGCAGGAACGAGACCACCGGCTTGGGATATTCTGCGATCCGGGCATTCATCCGGTACTCGTCGTACCAGAAGGTGCGACCGTAGCTGTAATCACCCTTGGTGCCGGTCTCGTACATCTCGACGATGTCCCCCCCAGCGGAGAAGGCCTTGGGTCCATCCCCTTCGATCAGTACCAGGGCGACCTCCGGATCGTCCTGCCAGCCGAGCAGCGCGGCATCGATCGCGCGGCACATCTCGTAGGTCAGCGCGTTCAGGGCTTGAGGCCGTTGCAGCGTGATCCGCCCGGCGACCCCGTCCTTGCGGATGGTGATATCGCTCATGCCCGGGCCGAGAGCAGGGCGCGCGCCACGAGGACGCGCATGATTTCGTTGGTCCCTTCGAGGATCTGGTGAACCCGCAGGTCGCGCACCAGCTTCTCGATGCCGTAATCGGCCAGATAGCCGTAGCCGCCATGGAGCTGCAGGCATTGATCGACGATCTTGCTGCCGCATTCGGTCACGAACTTCTTGGCCATGGCGCAATGGGTCGAGGCGTCGGGCGCGCCGGTATCCAGCTTCCACGCGGCTTGGCGCAGGAAGACGCGGGCTGCCTGCAACTCGATCTCCATATCCGCGAGGCGGAATTGCAGACCCTGAAACTGATCGATCGAGCTGCCAAAGGCCTTGCGCTCGCCCATATAGGCGAGTGTCGCGTCCAGCGCGGCTTGCGCGGCGCCGAGCGAGCAGGCCGCGATGTTCAGCCGCCCGCCATCGAGCCCCATCATCGCATAGCGAAACCCGTGGCCCTCTTCGCCGAGCAGGTGGTCGGCGGGGACCGGGCAATCGTCCATCTGGACCTGCCGCGTCGGCTGAGAGCGCCAGCCCATCTTGTCCTCGAGCCCGCCAAAGGACAGCCCCTCGGTGCCATCCTCGATCACCAGTGCCGAGATCCCCTTGGGGCCGGCATCGCCCGTGCGCGCCATAACGATGTACGCGTCCGAATACCCACCGCCCGAGATGAAGGCCTTGGTCCCGGTCATCCGGTAGCCTTCATTCGTGCGCTCGGCCCGGGTTTTCAGCGCGGCCGCATCCGAGCCCGAGCCGGGCTCGGTCAGGCAGTAGGAAAAGAAGGTCTCCATGCTCAGGGCGCGGGGCAGGAATTTTTCTCTGACCGGGTCCGCGCCAAACTTGTCCAGCATGGCTGCGCACATGTTGTGGATCGACAGGAAGGCCGCGACCGAGGGGCAGGCCATGCTGAGCGCCTCGAAGACCAGCGTCGCATCCAACCGGGTCAGACCCGCGCCGCCGCTTTCCTCGGAGACATAGAGCCCGCCAAAACCGAGCTGGGCCAGTTCGGGCCAGAGCTCCTTGGGGATCGTGCCCTCCTTTTCCCAGGCCAGGGCGTTCGGGGCGATCCGGTCGCTGCCGAAATCGCGCGCCATGTCAAAGATCGCGGATTGCTCTTCGCTCAAGGCAAAATCCATCTCACCCCTCCCTGGTGAATTGAACACTTGTTCACTTAACGCCATCCGAGCCGATCATGCAACCGGGCTGGGCCGATAACCTCTGCGTCAGAGGGTCCTCAGAGATCGTTATGAAGCTCGTCCATCAGGTGGCGGACCACGCCGTCAATCGCTCCTGACGTTGACGCGCCATGGTCCAGAACCTCCGGTCGTCCCGCGCGCTGCCGATCGGCGTCGAAGCCACACTGGGCAACTTGGCGCAGCCGCTCCACCTCTGCCAACCCGCCGAAGGCCGCGGCGGCAAGACGTTTGGGCACGACTGCGAGAGGTGAAACGGTGCGGCAAGCTGGACGTGCATGGAACGGGGGCGCGCCATCTTTGTTCCCAGACCAGCCATATAGATACCAAGGTCGCGCCGCGCGTCCGTGGTTGCTTTGCCAATGTTTCATACATCTGCTACGCTTGCGCTCTGAAGTAACGCGCTTTTTCCAAATTGAGTTTGCACGCGTTATAGTGGCAGAGGAAATCGAGATGCGCAAAATCATCCCTGCGGGTGCCGCCCTTCTGGCGGGCCTGTTTACTTTCGGGCCATCCTGGGCCATCACCTGCACCGACTCCACGGTCACCGGCAGCAACGCCTGCATTGACAGTGGAGTTTTGGGGTCCGGCCCCGGCGGCAACCCACAGGACAGCTACGTCAATCCCTTCGGCGATAACAAAGAGTGGACTGTCTTCGATTGGCGCGTGGGCGATCCGCAGCTCGAGGGCAGTGAGACAGAGATCACCTTTGGCGATTGGATCATTTCGCCCAATGACGGTGCGTCCTTTGCCGGGGATACCAAGTCGGGGACGTGGTCGGTGAACGCATGGCCGACGAACTACGACGATGTGGCCTTTGCCTTCAAAGGCGGCAACGGCTTTGCGCTGTTCCGGATCGATACCTCGGGCGAGACGTCCGGCGACTGGATGCTCGACAAGGGACTGTCGAATTTCCGGGTGTTCACCACGGTGTCCGACCCCAATGCGCCGCCGATCCCCGATATTCCGTCGCAGGTGCCTCTACCGGCGGCCGCATGGTTGCTGCTGGGGGGGCTGGGCGTACTAGGGTCCGCCAAGCGTTGGGCCCGCATCTGACGCGAAGCGGCTGAAAACCAGCCTAGGGGGCGACCGGGCTCAGAGATCCCGGTGGAACTCTTCGATCAGGTGGCGGGTGACCGCATCCATCGCCTCGGCCTTGCTGGACCCCTGTGCCAGCGCATCGTCGCGCACCGCGCGCTGGCGATCCGCGCTGGAGCCGTCCCGGGCGATCTCACGCAGGCGCTCCACCTCGGCGCGCGCCCCAAGCGCATCGGCATCCTCGCCCACCAGCTCGATCATCTCCTCGACCAGTTCGCGGCTTTCGACCACGCTGCCCCGGCCGAAATCGATCAGGCTGCCCTTGGCCCCATAGCGTTGCGCGCGCCAGCGGTTCTCGGCAATCAGGAACCGGTCATAGGCGCGCCAGCGCATGTTGCGGGTCTTGAGCCCCCAGAGCATCCGCATCAGGGCCTGGGTCGCGGCGGCAATGCTGAGCGTGTCCTCCAGCCGGGGGCAGACATCGCAGATCCGGCTTTCGAGGGTCGGGAAACGGTGCGAGGGGCGCAGGTCCCACCAGATCTTGGTGCTGTCCTCGATCAGGCCGAGATTGACCAGCACATCCACCGCGCGCTGATACTCCGCCCAGGAGTTGAAGACCGGCGGCAGACCCGTGCGCGGCAGGTTGTCGAACACCGTCAGCCGGTAGGATGCGAGCCCGGTATCGCGCCCCTTCCAAAAGGGGGACGAGGCCGACAGCGCCAGCAGATGCGGCAGGAAATAAGAGAATTGCGGCAAGAGGTCGATCCGGGTGTCATCGCTCTCGATGCCCACATGGACATGCATGCCGCAAATCAGCAACCGCTCGGCCACGCCCCCCAGATCCTTCTGCAGGGCGTTGTAGCGCTCCTTATCCGTGTGGTGCTGCTCGGCCCAATCCGCGCTGGGATGGCAGGAGGCCGCAATCGGGGCGAGGTTGAACCGCGCGGCCTCGGCGGCCACGGTGCTGCGCAGGCGGCGCAGGTCGTCGCGCGCCTCGGCGATGGTGGCGCAAACCCCGGTGCCGATCTCGATCTGGCATTGCAGGAATTCCGGGCTCACCTGTCCTTCGAGCTTGGCACTGCAGGCCTCCATCAGGGCCTCGGGGGCTTCGGCGAGCCGCAGGCTGTCGCGGTCCACGAGCAGGTATTCCTCCTCGATGCCGAGGGAAAAGGCGGGGCTCGACATGGTGCCGGATGCGGGGCTGGACGTGGGCGTGGACATGGGGCGGGGCCTCCTTGCGGGCCGGGCGGCGAGGGCGGGCGGATGCGGTCCGGGTCAAAATCCGGCATCCGCAGATGTATCCGGCAGACTGTCCTGCCCGGGCGCCGACATCAAGAAATTAAGCGCCTCGGGCAGCACCCGCCAAGGAGAGGTGGTTGCGATCCGAATCGCTCGGAGGTGGTGCGACTCACCCGCACACCCTTATTTTCTTCGCCAAGTGCACAGAGTTTAAGCCGTTGTTAGCTATGCCTTAAGCAATGCCGGGATAGGCCCGCAGAAGCCCGGGTGACGTAGGGTCATTTTTTCACAAATGACACACAAGCCGTGGCACAATGAAAATACGGAGCAGAGTAAGGTTTGGGTTATGTTTAAAACGTCGATTTACACAGGGGCCATGTTGGCCTTCGCCACGCTGGCCGCGCCTGCCGCCGCGTCGACGGTGATCAATCTGACCGGTGGAGAGGTCCTTGGGATCGGCTCCAAGGTCGGGACATTTGATAATGGCACCGTGTCCGGCACGGTCGAGGCCTTCACCGCAGGGTTCTGTGGTGCGCTTTGCAGCCCGGTTCTAACCCAGGACGCGTCCGAGGGGATCGGCATTGCCCGCAACGCCTTCGATGATCCGGCCATCGACGCCTTTCAGGCCGAGGCAATTACCTTCGTCTTCGATGAAGAGGTGATTTTCGAGGCGATCGATTTCGGCTTCGTGGATGCGGATGACGATTGGTCGATCACCGTGGATGGCGACACGCTTGTCGACATGAACAACGAGGATCCCTTCATCTCTTTCGGCGGGGTCACGGGGACGACGCTGACCATCAGCGCGTTCTTCGAGTTCCCGGCGGATCTGGTGCTTGGCGAGTTCGATGACTTCAACATCCAGAGCCTCACCGTCTCGGTCATCGATGATCCGACGATCATTCCGCTGCCGGCCTCGGCGGGTCTGCTTCTGGCGGGTCTCGGCGGTCTGGGCCTCGCGCGACGCCGCCGCCAGCGCTAAGCCCGGCACATTGGCAAAGGATCGAAGCAGCCTCCGGGCTGCTTTTTTCATGCCCGGGACCCGGGCGCGGCACGAAAAAGGGCAGCTCCGCAGAGCTGCCCCGTTCCGTGAGTGTGAGAGTGTTCAAGCGGCGTTGTGATTACTCCATAACGGGGATGGAAAACTCGCCGCCTTCCTTGATGCCCGAGGGCCAGCGCGCGGTGACCGTCTTGGTCCGGGTGTAGAACTTGAACGCGTCCGGCCCGTGCTGATTGAGATCGCCGAAGCCGGATTTCTTCCAGCCGCCGAAGGTATGGTAGGCCAGCGGCACGGGGATCGGTACGTTGACCCCGACCATCCCGATATTGATCCGGTTGGCAAAGTCCCGTGCCGCATCGCCGTCCCGGGTGAAGATCGCGGTGCCATTGCCATACTCGTGGTCCATGGCGAGGCCGAGCGCCTCTTCATAACTTTGCGCGCGCACGGTCGACAGGACGGGGCCGAAAATCTCTTTGCGGTAGATGTCCATGTCCTTGGTGACGTGGTCGAACAGATGCGGTCCGACGAAAAAGCCATCCTCATAGCCCTGCAGGCTGAAATTGCGGCCATCGACGACCAGCTTGGCGCCCTGATCGACGCCGGACTGGACCAGCTGCTCGATATTCGCCTTGGCGGCGGCGGTGACCACGGGGCCGTAATCCACATCCGTCCCGGCGGTGTAGGGCCCGACCTTGAGCGCCTCGATCCGCGGCACGAGCTTCTCGATCAGCCGGTCGGCCGTGTCGTCGCCCACGGGCACAGCCACCGAGATCGCCATGCAGCGCTCGCCCGCGGCCCCGTAGCCTGCGCCGACCAGCGCGTCGGCGGCCTGATCCATATCCGCGTCGGGCATGATGATCATGTGGTTCTTGGCACCGCCGAAACACTGCACGCGCTTGCCGTTCGCACAGCCGCGCGAATAGATGTATTCCGCGATCGGCGTGGATCCGACAAAGCCCACCGCCTGGATCGTGTCATGGTCGAGGATCGCGTCCACCGCCTCCTTGTCGCCATTCACGACCTGCAACAGACCATCGGGCAGGCCCGCCTCGGTCAGCAACTCGGCCAGCATCAGCGGCACCGAGGGATCGCGCTCGGACGGCTTGAGGATGAAGGCGTTCCCGCAGGCCAGCGCCGGGGCCATCTTCCACATGGGGATCATGGCGGGGAAGTTGAACGGCGTGATCCCGGCCACGACGCCGAGCGCCTGGCGCATGGAATACATGTCGATCCCGGGACCGGCGCTGTCGGTGAACTCGCCTTTCAGAAGATGCGGCGCAGCGATGCAGAACTCGACCACTTCGAGCCCGCGCACCACGTCGCCCTTGGCATCGGGCAGGGTCTTGCCATGCTCGCGGCTCAGGGCCTCGGCCAGCTTGTCCATGTCGCGGTTCAAAAGGCGCACGAATTCCATCAGGACCCGGGCGCGGCGCTGCGGGTTGGTCGCGGCCCAGGCCGGTTGCGCGGCGGCGGCGGCCTGCACGGCGGCGTCGAGCTCGGCGGCGCTGGCCAGCGGGACCTTGGCCTGCACCTCGCCCGTGGCGGGGTTCATCACATCGGCGAACCGGCCAGAGGTCCCGGCCACGCGGGCCCCGTTGATATAGTGACTAAGCTCTTCCATAACGCTCTCCCATTTCCGATTGCCCCCATCATAGCTTGCAATTTTGCCCGCAGAAGCGGCAGATTGCCAAATAGGTTTTGCATTTTTGCAGGTACGGCATGGCATTGAACTGGGATGATCTGCGGATTTTCCTGCATGTAGCGCGGGGCGAGGGGCTGACGGCGGCTGCGCGCTCGCTGCGGCTGGATCCGGCGACGGTCGGGCGACGCATCGCCCGGCTCGAGGCGGAGCTTGACGCGGTGCTCTTCGTCAAATCCCCCCAGGGCTACCGCCTCAGCGAGGCGGGCGCGCGGTATCTCCCTCATGCGGAGGCGGCCGAGCGCGCGGCGCGGGCCATGGGCGATGCGCTCGGCGGGCAGGGGGAGGATCTGGCCGGTCCCGTCCGGATCGGCGCGCCCGATGGCTGCGCGAACTACTTGCTACCGGCGGTCTGCGCGCGGATGCTGGGCCAGCACCCAAGGCTGGAGCTGCAGATCATCGCGCTGCCCCGGGTGATCAACCTGTCCAAGCGCGAGGCGGATTTCGCCGTCACCGTATCGCCGCCGGAGACAGGGCGGTTGACGGTCCAGAAGCTGAGCGATTACCGCCTCCACTTGATGGGGCATCGGGACCTGCTGGCGCGCGCGCCCGTCGCCAGCCCCGAGGACCTGCGGCACCACCGTATTGTCGGCTACATTCCGGACATGGTGTTCGACCGGGAGCTGGACTATCTCTCGGAGGTCGGGTTGGATCGCCCGGATCTCGGCTCGAACTCCGTCGCGGTGCAGCTCAACCTGCTGAAGGCTGCAACAGGGCTCGGGATCGTGCATGATTTCGCCACCCCGGCCGCGCCGGAGCTGGTCCGGGTGCTGCCCGAACGGATCTCGCTCACCCGCAGTTTTTACCTTGTGCGCCATGCGGATGACCAAAAAGTCGTAGCCCTTCAGCGGATCGCGCGTGTTTTCGCGGGTTTTTTCCGCGACGAACTCGCCCGACTGGAGCGCAGCGCTTGACAGAGCGCCGTGCCCCCGGCGACCCTTGAGACAGAATATCTGGAGGAGCGCTCATGCTGGTACATCAAATCCTGAAGTCCAAGGCCAGTTCGGAGGTTGTGACCATCGCGCCGGATGCGAGCGTGACCGAGGCGGCCAAGACCCTGTCGGCGCGCAAGATCGGGACGCTGGTTGTGTCCAGTGACGGCAAGACCGCCGAGGGCGTGTTGTCCGAGCGCGACATCGTGCGCGAACTGGGCGCGCGGGGCGCGACCTGCATGGATGACACCGTGGGCCAGATGATGACCAAGGACCCGGTCACCTGCGAGCCCGAGGACAGCGCCGACATGGTGTTGCGCAAGATGACCGAAGGGCGCTTTCGCCACATGCCCGTGGTTCAGGGCGGCGCCATGGTCGGCGTGATCACCCTGGGCGACGCGGTCAAGGCGCGCCTGCTAGAGGTGAGCATGGAAAAAGAAGCGCTCGAAGGCATGATCATGGGCTTCTGAGCCCCGCGATTGCAAACCCACGCACAGCGATCTATCCCGGGCGCACTTGCTGCCCCGGGCGGTCATTTTCTAAGGAGACAGCCATGCGTATCGGTCTTTATCCGGGCACGTTCGACCCGGTCACGCTTGGTCATCTGGACATCATCCGCCGCGCGGCGACCCTTGTGGATCGCCTTGTCATCGGTGTTGCCATCAACCGTGACAAGGGGCCCATGTTCTCGCTGGACGAGCGGGTCGCCATGCTCGAGGCGGAATGTGCCGAGATCTCGAAGGATCTCGGGATCGAGATCGTGGCCCATCCGTTCGAGAACCTTCTGATCGATTGCGCCCGCGATGTGGGGGCGAGCATGATCATCCGCGGCCTGCGGGCCGTGGCGGATTTCGAATACGAGTTTCAGATGGTGGGGATGAACCGGCGGCTCGACGATTCCATCGAGACCGTGTTTCTCATGGCCGAAGCCGAACATCAGGCGATCGCCTCGAAACTGGTCAAGGAGATCGCCCGATTGGGCGGAGACGTCACGCCATTCGTGACGTCCCCGGTTAAGGCTGCGTTACTGGACCGCTTCGGGTCCAAGATGATGCGGGCCGCTCAGTAACCGTAGACGGTCTTGCGGGCGATGGCCCGTGCATTGGTGCGGTCGATATCCAGGTCATGCGCTGTTTCCCAAGGCATGGCTTCAATCTCCGAAACCGTGCGGGCATAAGCCATACGCTTGACGGCGGCGGAGCGGATCGTGTGCAGAATGTTGGTCATAGAGACACTCCAGGGAGATAAGGGTTTCTTGCGAGCGTTAGCGCTCACACGGAATAGATGGGCGATGCCGCGCTGCAGAACAACGCACATTTCGGACTGTCCGTTATGCGTTTTCTGCAAGGTGATTCATGGGGTGTTCACCCATTGCTGCAGCTGCATCTTTCCTCGCTCCTTTGTCACGCGGAAGGACAGCGCATGAGCCAGCCGGACGGCTTCACCGATATCCCCGCGGGCAAGGTGGCGGCGATCGTCACCCATCTGGAGATGACCGCCCGCCCTGTGCCGCGCGCCACGCGGGACCTGGGCGATCTGGCTCTGGTGCATGTGACGCGCCCGGACCTGCACGCCTATCGCGATCTGTTTCTGCGTGTGGGGGGGACGGGCTGGCTCTGGTGTTCGCGGCTCAAGATGCAGGATGTCGAGCTTGCCGATATTCTCCACGACCCAGAGGTGCAGGTGCATGAGCTGCGTCAGCAGGGGCGGGCCGTGGGCCTGTTGGAGCTGGATTTCCGGGAGGAGGGGGCCTGCGAGCTCGCCTTTCTGGGGCTCGAGGCGGGGCTGACCGGGCAGGGGCTGGGCCCCGCGCTGGTCGGGCGCGCTATCGAGATGGCGTGGTCACGGCCTTTACGCCGGATGCATGTGCATACCTGCACCTTCGATCATCCCGGGGCGCTTGGGGTCTACCGGCGCGCGGGGTTTCGCCCGGTGCGCCAGCAGGTCGAGGTCTTTGACGATCCGCGCCTGACCGGGCTGCTGCCGCGGGACGCGGCCCCGCATATCCCGGTCATCGCGCTGTCAGATTAGAGGAACTTCGCCATTTCCTTGGCGGTATCGACCATCCGGTTCGAGAAGCCCCATTCATTGTCGTACCAGCTCAGGACCCGGCACATGGTGCCTTCGAGCACCTTGGTCTGGTCCGTGGCAAAGATCGACGAGCGCGGGTCGTGGTTGAAATCCATCGAGACCAGCTTGTCATCCGTGACGCCCAGAACGCCCGCGAGGCGGCCTTCGGAGGCGGATTTCATCGCCGCGTTGATCTCTTCGGCGGTGGTCTCGCGCGCCGCCTCGAAGGTCAGGTCCACGACCGAGACATTCGGCGTGGGCACGCGGATCGCGACGCCGTCCAGCTTGCCGTCCAGCTCGGGCAGCACCAGCCCCACGGCGCGCGCTGCCCCGGTGGAGGTGGGGATCATGTTCATCGCCGCCGCCCGGGCGCGGTAGAGATCCTTGTGCATCGTGTCCAGCGTCGGCTGATCCCCGGTATAGCTGTGGATCGTGGTCATGAAGCCTTTGACGATCCCGATCTCCTCTTGCAGGACCGAGGCCACAGGCGCGAGGCAGTTCGTGGTGCAGGAGGCGTTGGAGACGACGATATCCGAGCCCGACAGGGTCTTGTGGTTCACGCCGTAGACGATGGTGTTATCGGCGCCCGAGGCCGGGGCCGAGACCAGAACACGCTTGGCGCCGTTCTCCAGATGCAGCGCCGCCTTGTCCCGTGCGGTGAAGATGCCGGTGCATTCCAGCACGATGTCCACATGGCTCCAGGGCAGGTCCTTGGGTTCGCGGATCGCGGTCACCTCGATCGGGCCCGAGCCCACATCGATGGTGTTGCCCGAGACGGTGACCTCGCCGGGAAACCGGCCATGGACGGAATCATAACGCAGCAGATGCGCATTGGTTTCCACAGGTCCGAGATCGTTGATCGCGACCACCTCGACATCGGAATCGCTGGATTCCTGGATCGCCCGCAGGACATTCCGTCCGATTCGACCGAACCCGTTAATCGCCACTTGCACAGCCATCTGCGCCCCCCGTTTGCTGAAAGTCCCTCGCCACGCGGGGGTCGCGCGAATGGTACCGCTAACATTTGGCGGTTGCAAGCGGCTGGGGCCGGGGGCGCAGCCCCTCGGCGCAGGCGTGACCGGCGCGCATCAGCCCGGGGATCCGAAAATCGAGGCATGAAAAAGGGCACCCCGGTTGAGGTGCCCTTTGGCAAGCTGTTTTGGTGGGGCCGCGGTTAGATCAGGCGACCGATCGCTGCGGCAGTGTCGGCCATCCGGCAGGAGAAGCCCCATTCGTTGTCATACCAGGCCAGAACACGGACGGTCCGGCCGCCGATGACCTTGGTCTGGTCCGGCGCAAAGATCGAGGAATGGGTCGTGTGGTTGAAATCGATGGAGACCTTGGGCTCCGGATCATAGGCGAGCACAGCACCCATATGGCCCTGAGCGGCCTCGCGCACGATCTCGTTCACATCCTCGACCGTGACGTCCTTGCCCGCTTCGAAGGTCAGGTCCACGGCAGAGACATTCGGCGTCGGCACGCGCAGGGCGGTGCCGTCGAGCTTGCCGGACAGCTCGGGGATCACCTCGCCGATGGCCTTGGCGGCCCCGGTGGAGGTCGGGATCATCGCCATGGCTGCCGCGCGGGCGCGGTAAAGATCGCTGTGACGGCGGTCCAGGGTCGGCTGGTCGCCTGTGTAGCTGTGGATCGTGGTCATGATCCCGCGCTCGATGCCAATGGCGTCGTTCAGCACCTTGGCGAGCGGTGCGAGGCCGTTCGTGGTGCAGGAGGCGTTGGAGACCACATGGTCCTCGGTGGTCAGGCTGCGGTGGTTCACACCGTAGACGATGGTCTTGTCCGCATTCTTGGCCGGGGCCGACACGAGCACGCGCTTGGCACCGTGATCGAGATGGACCGCCGCCTTGTCGCGCGCATTGAACTTGCCGGAGCATTCCAGAACCACATCCACCCCGGACCAATCAAGCTCGGTCGGGTCATAGGTCGAGAAGACCTTCATCGGGCCGCGGCCCAGATCCAGGTTGTCGCCATCCACCTTGACGGTCCCGCCGAAGCGGCCGTGGATGCTGTCATACTTCAGAAGATGCGCGTTGGTCTCGATCGGTCCGGTGGCGTTGATCTTCACGACCTGCACATCGTTGCGCGCGCTTTCCGCGATATGCGCCAGCGTGCAGCGCCCGATGCGGCCAAATCCGTTGATCCCTACAGTAATCGTCATCTCACACGCTCCTCAAGCATTGGCGATCTCTGGCTCGGGCAAATTGCGCCGGTCGGATCGCGGGGGCCCGGGGGATATGGGCCACGGTATTCCGTCGTATTCTGTCATTCACCTAGCCTGTTGCAGGTGCAGAAAAAAGAGAAAAAATGTCGCTACATTAATATGTTAGCGAAAACATAAGCTGTTGGCGCTAACGCCGTGGAGAAATTTCGCAACTCCTCTGGGCGGAATGCGTTAACAAGAGGCAGGTAGGAGAGAGCGATGAGCGGACTGATAGCCCTTTTGGATGATGTGGCAGCCCTGGCCAAGGTGGCGGCGGCGTCTCTGGACGATGTTGTGGCCCAAGCAAGCAAGGCGGGCGCCAAGGCTGCCGGCGCGGTGATCGACGATGCGGCGGTCACGCCCAAATACGTCCAAGGCTTTGAAGCGTCACGGGAATTGCCCATTGTCTGGCGGATCGCCAAGGGCTCGATCAAGAACAAGCTGCTGATCCTTTTGCCGGTCGCGCTCCTGCTGGCCTCCTTCGCGCCGTGGATGATTCCCCCGCTTCTGATGCTGGGCGGTGCGTATCTGTGTTTCGAAGGGGCGGAGAAGATCCTCCACGTCTTCTTTCCCGGTGACCATGGCCATGCAGAGAAGAAGGAGCTGCCCGCAACCGCCGCGCATCTGGAGGAGGCCAAGGTCTCGGGCGCGATCAAGACGGATTTCATCCTCTCGGCCGAAATCATGACCATCGCCCTGGCCGCCCTGCCGCCGAACAGCGTGGCGTTTCAGGCCGTCGCCCTCGCGCTGGTCGCGGTGGGGATCACGGTGCTGGTCTATGGCAGCGTGGCGCTGATCGTGAAGGCCGATGATGTGGGCCTGCATCTGGCGAGCGAGGGGCAGCTCTCGGCCACCCGGGCACTGGGGCGCGGGATCGTGCGCTGGATGCCCGCCTTCATGAAGCTTCTGACGATTGTGGGTACGGCGGCGATGTTGTGGGTCGGGGGCTCGATCATCCTGCACAGCCTTGAAGAGCTTGGCGTCGGCGGTCCGGTCCATCTGATCCATGGTATCGCAGCGGGTGTGGCCCATACCCTCAACGTCGCGCAGGGCTTTGTGGAGTGGTTCGTGACCGCCACGCTGGACGGGATCTTTGGGCTGGTGCTGGGCCTTGTCATCGTCCCTGTGGTGACCCGGGCGACGGCGCTGATGCATCAGCTGCGCAGCTGACCGACGCCTCCCAAGCAAAACGCCCGCCGGATCTCTCCGACGGGCGTTTTTTCTTGCGCGGACCGCGATGGGTCAGAGCATCTCCTTGACCTTGGCGGCGGTCGCCTCGGCGGTGATCTCGAAATGCGCATAGAGCTCGCCTGCCGGTGCCGAGGCACCGAAATCATGCATGCCGACAAAGCCGCCCTTTTCGCGCTTGCCGCGCTCGCCATAGAGCCAGCGGTCCCAGCCGAAGCGGATCGCGGCCTCGACGGCGACACGGACCGGGCCTGCGGGCAGAACGCGGCGGCGATAGGCGTCGGGCTGCTCCTCGAAAAGCTCCCAGCAGGGCATGGAGACGACGCGCGTGCCGATCCCCTCGGCCTGCAGCAGGTCGCGGGCCGCCATGGCGATAGACACCTCGGAGCCGGTCGCCATCAGGATTGCCTGACGCTTGCCCTCGGCCTCGGCCAGAATATAGCCGCCTTGGGCGGTCAGGTTCTTGGTCTTGTGCTCGGTCCGCACCGTGGGCAGCCCTTGACGCGACAGGGCCAGCACCGAGGGCGTCTCGGTCTGTTGCAGGGCCAGCTCCCAGGCTTCGGCGGTTTCGACCGCATCCGCCGGGCGGAAGACCAGCGTGTTGGGGGTGGCGCGCAGCATGGCCAGATGTTCCACCGGCTGGTGGGTCGGGCCGTCTTCGCCCAGACCGATGGAGTCGTGGGTCATCACATAGACCACCGGCTGCTTCATCAGCGCCGACAGACGCATGGCCCCACGGGCATAATCGGTGAAGCACATGAAGGTGCCGCCATAGGGGCGCACCCCGCCATGGAGGCTCATGCCGTTCATCGCCGCCGCCATGCCATGCTCGCGGATGCCGTAATAGACGTAACGCCCGTCGCGGCTCTCGGGCATGAAGGTCCCGAGATCGGCCGTCTTGGTGTTGTTCGACCCGGTCAGGTCCGCCGAGCCGCCCACGGTCTCAGGCATGATCGGGTTGATCGCCCCAAGCGCCATTTCGGACGCCTTGCGAGTGGCCACCTTGGGCGCATCTTCGGAGGTTTGCTTTTTCAGCGCCTTGATCGTCGCGCTCAGCTTCTTGGGCAGCTCGCGCGAGAAGGTGCGGGCAAACTCGGTCTGCTTGGCGCCGGACAGCTTGGCAAAGCGCGCGTCCCATGCGGCTTTCTCGTCGGAGCCGCGCGCGCCGATGGCCTCCCACTGGGATTTCACATCCGCCGGAACCTCGAAGGCGGCGGCGGACCAGCCCCAGGCCTCTTTGGCGGCGGCGTTCTGGTCCCCATCGGTCAGCGCGCCATGGCCCTTGGAGGTGTCCTGGGCCGCGTGGCCGAGGGCGATATGGGTCTTGCAGGCGATCATTGCCGGGCGCGCGCTGGCCTTGGCCTCGGTGATCGCGCGGTCGATATCGGCGGGGTCATGCCCATCGCAGGAGAACACGTCCCAGCCGGAGGCGGCAAACCGCGCAAGCTGATCCGTGCGGTCCGACAGGTCGACCTTGCCGTCGATGGTGATGCCGTTGTCATCCCAGAGCACGATGAGCTTGCTCAGCTCCTGACGCCCGGCAAAGGCGATCGCCTCCTGGCTGACACCTTCCATCAGGCAGCCATCGCCCGCGATCACCCAGGTGTGGTGATCCATGATCTTGGCCCCCCAGCGCGCGCGCAGGACTTCCTCGGCCATGGCAAAGCCCACGGCGGTGGCAATCCCCTGGCCGAGCGGGCCGGTGGTGGTCTCGATCCCGGCGGCGTGGCCAAACTCCGGGTGCCCGGCGGTCGAGGCGCCGAGCTGGCGGAAATTCTTGATTTCCGACAGGGGCATGGACTCGTATCCCGTGAGATAGAGCAGGGAGTAGAGCAGCATCGAGCCATGGCCCGCCGACAGGATGAACCGGTCACGGTCCGCCCAGTCCGGGGCGCTCGCGTCAAATTTCATGTGCTTTTCAAACAGCACGGTGGCCACATCGGCCATCCCGATCGGCATGCCCGAATGCCCCGAATTCGCGGCAGCCACCGCGTCGAGGGTCAGGCTCCGGATCGCGGTCGCTTTCATCCAGTGTTCAGGGTGCGCAGAGCGCAGGGCAGCTATATCCACGGAGGCTTCGTCCTTCTCGGCTCGTATTTCAACGGGTCGGCGCGACGCCGTGGGCCGCTCTTTAACCATCGGTGGGCAAAGTGCAACCTTTGCGGGCGATCTGGGCGGCCCGAAGCGGGCGGGGAGGGGCCTCCCCCCGAAATGGGGGGGCGCATTTGCGCGACCTGCTTGGTAACGTGCGCACGCCGAACCCATCGAATCGCCCGGCGCGGGGCAGCGGGGGATCGGCGCGGCGGGTCCGAAAAGCGCAGCGCGCTCAGGTCAGGACCGCTCAGGCCGGGAACACATGACCGAGAACGGACAAAAAGAAGAACAGGAGAGGCGCGCCATGAGCGATATCCCTCAGTTGGAGCAACGTATTGCCGTTGCCCTGGAACGCATACGGGCCGGGGTGGACGCCCTGGCGGCCCCTCAGGACACGTCCGAACTGGTCGCGGCCGAGGCCCGGGCCGATGCGCTTGCCGCCGAGCTGGCTGGGGTGAAGTCGCAACTGGGCGCGGCGCGCGAGATCGAGGCCGAGGTCACCGCCCTGCGCACCAAGCTGGCCGAGGCCGATGCCGAGAAGGGCGAGCTTCTGACGACGATCCAGTCGCTGCAGGGCGTGAATGCCGATCTGCGGGCGGCGGCGGCCGAGGGGCTGTCGGATCCCGATGTGATCAACAAGGCGCTGGTCGCCGATCTCGAGGCGCTGCAAACCGCGCGCGCCGCGGATCTGCGCGATATCGAAACCCTGCTGGCCGAGCTGGCCCCGATCGCACAGGAGGCCTGATCATGCCCGAAGTGACCATCTCCATCGGCGGCCGGGATTTCGCCGTGGCCTGTCAGCCGGGCGAAGAGCCCTATCTGCAATCGGCGGCCGAAATGCTCAATGCCGAGGCCTCGGTTCTGTCGGACCAGCTGGGCCGGATGCCGGAATCGCGCATGCTGCTCATGGCGGGGCTGATGCTCGCGGACAAGACAGCGGCCATGGAAGACAAGGCCAATGCCGCCGAAGCGAAGCTGGCCGAGGCGATGGGCGCGCTCGAGGCGTTGCGCAACGCGCCGGCGCCCGAGCCCGAGCGCATCGAGGTGCCGATGATCCCGCCCAGCGTGGCCGAAGGCATGGCCGAGCTGGCCGCCCGAGCCGAAGCCATGGCCGATGCGGTCGAGGCGCGGGCCGCCGAGCGTGCGGACACGGCCTGATCCATGGCGCTCGAAGACGCGTCGGGCGAGGTCGACAATGCGTTCACCCGGCGCGAGGCGCGCGGGCTCAGCTATGAGGCGGCCTATGGCGGCGCGCTCAGTTTCCTGCGGCGGCGCTATACCAAGGATCTGACCGGGGTGGATGTGGCCGTCACCGGCGTGCCCTTCGATCTGTCGGTCACGAACCGGCCCGGTTGTCGGCTGGGGCCGCGGGCGATCCGCGAAGCCTCCAGTCTGCAGCCCTTCGATCCGCCCTATGGCTGGGGCTTTGATCCGATGACCGAGGTCTCGGTGGTGGATTACGGGGATCTGGCGTTCGATTATGGCAAGGCGGCGGGCTTTCCCGCCGCGCTGACCGCGCATATCGCCGGGATCCTCGAGGCGGGTGTCGCGCCGCTCACCATGGGCGGGGATCATTACATCACCTATCCGATCCTGCGGGCCATGGCGGCCAAGCACGGGCCATTGTCGCTCTTGCAGTTCGACGCCCATTCCGACACCTGGCCGGACGAGGATTTTGACCGGCTCGACCATGGCACGATGTTCTACAAGGCGGTGAAGGAGGGGCTGATCGACCCCAGCCGCTCGGTGCAGGTGGGGATCCGGACCACGAACGAAACCGATCTCGGGTTTCACGTGATCGACGCCCGCGAGGTGCATGAGGCGGGACCAGCCGCGGCGGCCGAGAAAATCCGTGCGATTTTGGGAGCTAACAAGACATACCTCACCTTTGACATTGACTGCCTGGACCCGGGCACGGCGCCGGGCACGGGGACGCCGGTCTGGGGCGGGCTGAGCGCAGGTCAGGCGGCGATCCTGCTGCGCGATCTGGCGGGGATCCACCTGGTCGGGGGCGATGTGGTCGAGGTCTCGCCGCCCTATGATCCGTCCGGGGCCACGGCTGTGGCCGGGGCGCATGTGCTGACCGAGATCCTCTGCCTCTGGGCCTGGACGCGGCGGGGCTGAGTGCCCTTGCGCAATGGGTCTGTCTCCTTAAGTCTTGGGGCAGAGCAAGCAAGGGAGCCGCAGAATGGGCAATTGGATAGGCGTGCTGATCATCGTGGCGATGTTCGCCGTGGTCGGCGTGATGGGGTATTTCCGTTTGGCGCCCACCGATGCCGAAAGCTGGCATGTGGACCCGACCGATCTGAGCCTGAGCGATGGCAAGGGCGCGGCGTTGGTGCGGGCGGATGGCGCACTCAGCAGCCCGGTCTTCGACGAGACCCCTGAGGCGCTTCTGGCGCGGGTCGATGCGGTCGCGCTTGAGACCCCGCGCACCCGGCGCATCGCCGGCAGCGTGGACGCGGGGCGCATCACCTACATGACCCGTTCGCTGATCTTCGGCTTTCCCGATTTCACCACCGTGACCGCCATCCCCTCGGGTGCGGGCGCAGAGCTTGTCGCCTATGGCCGTCTGCGCTTTGGCAGCTCGGATATGGGCGTCAACAAGGAGCGACTCGAGGGCTGGCTGGCCCAGCTCGGCGGCTGAGCGCGTCCGGGCCGGGACCGGGGCCTCTTGACCCCGGCGGGGCCGGGCGGCACAACCCGCGCCATGGTTCCCACGGATAAACTCGCCCAGATCACCGAACGTTTCGAATATATCGAGGCGTGCATGGCCTCTGGCACAGCCGGGGATGACATCGCAGCCCTTGGGCGCGAATACGCGGAGCTCAAGCCCGTGGTCGAGGAAATCTCCGCCTATCACAAGGCGTTGGAGGATCTGGCCGAGGCTGAGGCCATGATGGACGATCCCGAGATGCGCGCGCTCGCCGAAGAGGAGCTGCCCGAGCTCAAGGCACGCATTCCCGAGATGGAACATGCCTTGCGCCTTGCACTCTTGCCCAAGGATGCCGCCGATGCCCGCCCGGCGATGATCGAGATCCGCCCGGGCACGGGCGGCGAGGAGGCCGCGCTCTTTGCCGGGGATCTGTTGCGCATGTACCAGCGCTATGCCGAGGGGCAGGGCTGGCGCTTTCAGATCGTCGAGGAAAGCCTGACCGAACTTGGCGGCATCAAGGAAGTGATCGCCAATGTGGCCGGGCCGGGGGTCTTTGCGCGGATGAAGTATGAAAGCGGCGTGCACCGGGTTCAGCGCGTGCCCGTCACCGAAAGCGGGGGGCGGATCCACACCTCTGCCGCCACGGTCGCAGTTCTGCCCGAGGCCGAGGAGGTCGATCTCGACATTCCCGCCAGCGATCTGCGGATCGACACCATGCGGGCCAGTGGCGCGGGCGGACAGCATGTGAACACCACCGACTCGGCCGTGCGGATCACCCATCTGCCCACCGGCATCATCGTTGTCAGCTCCGAGAAGTCCCAGCACCGCAACCGCGAGATCGCCATGCAGGTCATGCGCGCGCGGCTCTATGATCTGGAACGCCAGCGCGCCGATGCGGAACGCTCCGCCGCGCGCAAGGGGCAGGTGGGCTCCGGCGACCGCTCCGAGCGGATCCGAACCTACAACTTCCCGCAAGGCCGGATGACGGATCATCGGATCAACCTGACGCTCTACAAGCTCGATCAGGTCATGCAGGGCGATCTGACCGAGGTGATCGATGCGCTGATCGCGGATGATCAGGCGCGGCTGCTGGCGGAGGTGGATGGATGATCGACGGGCAGGCAGAGGCGCTTCGGGCCATGGCCGAGGCCGGGGTGGCGGACCCGTCGGGGGATTTCCGCCGCCTTTACGAGTGGGCCTATGCCAAGGGCGAGGAAGACCCCGAGCCGCAGACCCGGGACGCCCCCAATGACTGGACCCTCTACCTGCTGAAGGACGCTGTGGATGCGCGCGTTGCACGTCAGCCCGTGTCGCAGATCATCGGGACCCGCGCCTTCTGGGAGCACGCGTTCGAGGTCACGCCGGATGTGCTCGATCCGCGCCCGGATACCGAAACGCTGGTCGAGGCGGCGCTGGCGCGCCCGTTTGACCATGTGCTCGATATCGGGACGGGGTCCGGCTGCATCCTGCTGTCGCTGCTTGCGGCGCGCCCTACGGCAAGCGGGATCGGCGTGGATATCTCCGAGCCCGCGCTGGCCGTGGCCCGCCGCAACGCCGCTGCGCTGGAGCTGACGGACCGGGCGGTGTTTCGCCGCTCGGACTGGCTTGCGGAGGTGCCCGAGCAATTCGACCTGATCGTGTCGAACCCGCCCTATATCGACGCGGCGAGCTACAGCGCGCTGGAGCCCGAAGTGCGGCAATGGGAGCCGCGCAGCGCCCTTGAGGCGGGGCCGGACGGGCTCGACGCCTATCGTGCCATCGCGGCTCAGGTGCCCAAGGCCTTGAAACCGGGCGGGCGGCTCTTGCTGGAGATCGGCCATGATCAGGGACAATCCGTTCCAAAGCTGCTGGCCGGTGCCGGAATTGAAACGGTGAACCTGTTAAAGGATCTTAACGGCAAGGACCGCGTGGTCGTTGCAAACTTGATCTGAATCGCGTTCGCCCGGGGAAATCGCATTTCCATATGGGTTTGGCATAAAAAACGCCGTTTTTTGCTTGCCCCACGCGCGCGCACATGCTTACTGAACCGCACGGGTAGCGCGACCTCGCACGGCGAGGGCCGCTCGTATAACCCAAATCATCACCGATATCCGTGGCGCAGGCAGAAGCTTCGCTGCAATGACGGATAAAGCTGGATAGGCCCCTTGGGCGGTATCTCCGACTGCCACAAAGGCGGAAAAAACCTGATATGAGATCATCTAAGTCCCGGTCGCGGAATAAGAATAATCGGCGCAGCGTTGGCAACATCGTCAACCGCGTCTTTGACAGTTCTGGTCCCGAAGGCAAGGTGCGCGGCACGCCGCAGCAAATCATCGACAAGTACCAGACCCTGGCGCGGGATGCCCAGCTGGCCAATGATCGCGTGGCGGTCGAAAACTTCCAGCAGCATGCCGAGCATTACACCCGCATGCTGGGCGAGGCGATGCGCGAGCAGGAAGCCCGCCGCGAGCAGCAGGAACAGCAGCAGCAACAACGCAACAATCAGCGTAATTCGGAACGGGGCGACCGGTCCGATCGCGGCGATCAGGGCCAAGCGCGGTCGCAGGATCCGGGTGATGCGCCGCAGCCCGACGCCGCCGCACAGCCCAAGGCCCCGGCACAGAGCGACAGCTCATCCTCGGATGTCATCGACCTGAATGCGGGCGCTGATGCCGATACCGGTCTGGTCGAGACGCCCGAGAGCAAACCGGCCCGCAAGCCGCGCACCCGCTCGCGGCGCAAGAAGCCCGAGGATACCCCGGCAGCAGCCGCACCGGCCGATGCGGGTGGCGAGGACGCTCCGGCATCCGCGCCGAAAAAGGCCCCCAAGGCCGAGCAATCCGGCGAGGCCCCCGCAGCGGCCGCCGCCGAAGCCCCGGCCTCGGACACTCCCGCCGCCGAGTAAGGCGGCGCGGCCCGTCGGGCGACGCTGTCAAAGCAGGTTTGGGCCAGTCCATGGGGTGGCCCGGCACGTTTACATCGAGAAACTGGTCCCGCAGCCGCAGCTCGAGCTTGCATTCGGGTTGTCGATGGTAAACCGCGCGCCGATCAGTTCTTCGGTGAAATCGATCACGGCATTTTCGAGAAAGGGCAGGGACAGGGCGTCCACGACCACTTTCTGGCCTTTTCCTTCGAGGATCAGGTCATCCTCCGCCGGGTCGTCCAGCTTGATCTCGTATTGAAACCCGGAACAACCGCCGCCCTCAACGGCGACGCGCAGGGCTTTCACCGCATCCCCATCGGCATTGATCTCGGCAAGCCGCGCAAAGGCGCGCTCGGTCACGGTGGGGGGCAGGGTCAGATCCATAGCATCGCTTCATCTGTTCTTGAGGGTCATCTTGCCATATAAGATGCAGCAAAACAGAGAACAAGAACAGGCAGATCATATGAGAGCGCCCTTTGCGTGCGACCCCAACGGCTCGCGCGGACGGCTCCATGGCGAACCCGAGAGCGATTTTCGCTCCTGCTTTCAGCGGGATCGCGACAGGATCATCCATGCCAGCGCGTTCCGGCGCCTCAAGCACAAGACCCAGGTTTTCGTCGAGCATGAGGGTGATTTCTTTCGCACCCGGCTGACCCATTCCATCGAGGTGGCGCAGGTGGCGCGCACGATCTCGGGCGCGCTGGGGCTAAACGAGGAGCTGACCGAGGCGGTCGCTCTGGCCCATGATCTGGGTCACACGCCCTTTGGCCATACGGGCGAGGATGCGCTGGACGCGCTCATGGCGCCCTATGGCGGGTTTGATCACAACGCGCAGGCGCTCAAGATCGTCACGGATCTCGAACGGCATTATGCCGAGTTCAACGGGCTGAACCTGACATGGGAGACGCTGGAGGGGATCGCCAAGCATAACGGCCCGGTGATCGGCGAGCTGCCCCATTCCCTCGCGCAATACGTGACGCGCCACGATCTGGAACTTGGCACCCATGCCAGCGCCGAGGCGCAGGTCGCGGCCCTTGCCGATGACATCGCCTATAACAACCACGACCTGCAGGACGGGCTGCGGGCGGGGCTGTTCTCGCAGGCCGATATCCTCGATCTGCCCCTTGTGGGGCCGGCCTATGCCGAGGTGGATGCAAAATGGCCCGGGCTCGAGCCGTCGCGCCGCAAGCATGAGGCGCTCCGCCGGGTCTTTGGCATGATGGTGGCCGATGTGATCGCCACCAGTCGCGCAGGGCTAACGGAGGTCGCGCCGAAGAATGCACAGGCCGTGCGGGAGCTCGGACGCGCAATCATCCGCTTCTCGCCCGAGATGTGGCAGAGCCTGACCGAGATCCGCGCCTTCCTCTTCACCCGCATGTACCGCGCCCCAAGCGTCATGGCCAAGCGGGCCGAGGTGACTTGCGTGGTCAACGAGCTCTTCCCGGCCTATATGGCCGACCCGTCCCGCTTGCCCGCCCGCTGGCAGCCGGACATCCTTGCCACCCGGACGCGCACAGATCTGGCGCGGATCGTGGCCGATTACATCGCCGGGATGACCGACCGCTACGCCCTGCAGGCCCATGCCCGTCTTGGCGAGACCGAGGACAGCGCCGCCGCCGCCTTGTGAGCGCTGGTTCTCGCCGCGGTCTTCTCAGCCCGGTCTGGTGATTTCGGTTGGACCCGGCGGGGCTTGTTGCTACACCCCAGCCGACCCTAATCCGAGACCGACCATGAACCTGTTTACCGATCTGCGCGCGGGCGTTCTGACCGCGCTGAGCGAGATGCAAGCCGAAGGCGTCCTGCCCGAAGGGCTGGACTTTGCCAATGTGGCGGTGGAGCCGCCGCGCGATGCGGCCCATGGGGACATGGCCACCAACGCCGCCATGGTGCTGGCCAAGCCCGCCAAAATGAAGCCGCGCGACATAGCCGATGCGTTGGCGGCCAAACTGGCCGCCGATCCGCGCGTGGCCAGTGCCGAGGTGGCGGGGCCGGGCTTTCTGAACCTGCGGCTCGCGCCCGAGATCTGGCAGGGGCTCGTGCGCAACGTCCTCGAGACGGGCACGGGCTTTGGCCGGTCGGATATGGGGCAGGGCAAGAAGGTCAATGTGGAATATGTCTCGGCCAACCCGACCGGTCCGCTCCATGTAGGGCACACGCGGGGTGCGGTCTTTGGCGATGCGCTGGCGAGCCTGCTGGATTTTGCGGGCTACGAGGTCACGCGGGAATACTATATCAACGATGGCGGCGCGCAGGTCGATGTCCTCGCGCGCTCGGTCTATCTGCGCTACCTCGAGGCCCATGGGCAGGAGGTCGCCTTCGAGGATGGCACCTATCCCGGCGACTACCTGATCGCCGTGGGCGAGGCGCTCAAGGCCAAGGTCGGGGATGCCTTTGTGGGCAAGGGCGAGCAGTTCTGGCTGCAGGAGGTCCGCGACTTCGCCACCGACGCGATGATGGACCTGATCCGCACGGATCTGGCCAGTCTCGGCGTCAAGATGGACGCGTTCTTTTCGGAAAAGAGCCTCTATGGCACTGGCCGGATCGAGGCGGCGATTGCCGATCTCGACGCCAAGGGGCTGATCTATCGCGGTACGCTGGAGCCGCCCAAGGGCAAGGTCCCCGAGGATTGGGAGCCGCGGGAGCAGACGCTCTTCCGCTCGACCTCCCACGGGGATGACGTGGATCGTCCGATCAAGAAATCGGACGGCAGCTGGACCTATTTCGCGCCGGACATCGCCTATCACTTCGACAAGGTGGAGCGGGGCTATGACGCGCTGATCGATGTCTTCGGTGCGGATCACGGCGGCTATGTGAAGCGGATGAAGGCGGCGGTCTCGGCCCTGTCCGAGGGGCAGACGCCGCTCGACATCAAGCTGACGCAGCTCGTGCGGCTCTTCAAGAATGGCGAGCCGTTCAAGATGTCCAAGCGCGCTGGGACCTTTGTCACGCTTGCCGATGTGGTCGAGCAGGTGGGCCCGGATGTGACCCGCTTCGTGATGCTGACCCGCAAGAACGACGCGCCGCTCGATTTCGATTTCGACAAGGTGCTGGAGCAGTCGCGCGAAAACCCGGTGTTCTACGTGCAATACGCCCATGCCCGGGTCTGCTCGGTGCTGCGCAAGGCGCGCGAGGCCGGGATCGATGTGGATGATGCCACGCTGGCGGGCGCGGATCTGTCGGGGATGCGCGATCCGGCCGAGCTGGCGCTGGCGAAGTCGCTCGCGGAATGGCCGCGCCTCGTGCAGATCGCGGCGCGGACGAACGAGCCGCACCGAATCTCTTTCGCGCTTTACGACATCGCCTCGGACCTCCACGCGCTGTGGAACAAGGGGAATGACACGCCGGAGCTGCGCTTCTTCCAGGAGAGTGACGCAGAGGCAACACAGTCGAAAATCGCACTCGCGCGAGCCTGCGCCGTTGTTATTTCGACCGGTCTTGGTATCCTTGGGGTGGCCCCCGTGGAAGAGATGCGCTGATCAAAAACCAAGCGCGCCGCCTCGGGATCTGAGCAGTCGACGACCCTCCTGCGCTGCGGAGGGATGTGAGAGGCAGGACAATGACCGTGTACGAGAGCGACGCCTATGGGGCGTATGATGGGCGCGAGTCCGTCGAAGGGGCGGCCCCGCTGGGCCGCGCAATGGGCCCGCTTGTCACCAGCATGGGCGCGGTGGCGTCCCTGGCGCTGGTGGCGGGGCTTGGCATGTGGGGCTACGATCTGGCCATGCGCGATGTGGCCGGAGTGCCGGTGATCCGCGCGCTCGAAGGACCCATGCGCGTGCAGCCGGACGATCCCGGTGGCCGTCAGGCCGAGCATCAGGGCCTTGCCGTGAACGCCGTGCAGGCCGAGGGCGTTGCCGAAGCGCCGCCCAACCAGATCATCCTCGCGCCGTCGCCCATCGACCTGAGCACCGCGACCCCCGCCATCCCCGAGGGGCAGGCCGTGGCCGCACCGGCCATTGATGTGGCCCAGCCCGCGGGCGAGGAGGCGCCTGAAGCGCCGGCGGCCAACACGACCGGGCTCGCCGTGGACAACCTGATCCGTGATCTCGTGGCCGAGGAAGAAGCCAACCGCCTGCAGATCGTGCCGGCAAGCCAGCCCGGTGTCGCCCGCTCGCCGCGTCCGACCGCCCGTCCGGCGGCCATGGCCTTTGCCAGCCGCGCCGGGGCCGGGGTCGATTTCACCGCCATTTCCGCGCCCTTGCCCGCAAGCTTTGTCGAACCCGAGACGATCGCGCTCGGCACCCGCATGGTGCAGTTCGGGGCCTTTGATGATGATGCGACCGCGCGGTCGGAATGGGACCGGATTTCGGGCCAGTTCGCGGACTATCTGGTGGGCAAGGCCCCTGTGATCCAGCAGGCCGAGCGCGCGGGTCAGGTGTTCTACCGCCTTCGCGCCACCGGGTTCGAGGATCTGGCCGATGCGCGCCAGTTCTGCTCGCTCTTTCTTGCCGAAAACATGGCCTGCATTCCGGTGGTCTATAAGTGACGCAAGCTGACGCGCCGCGTCCGACCGCCGTCATCTTTGGCTGCGCGGGGCTTGAGCTGACCCCCCAAGAGGCGGCGCTGTTTGCAACCAGCCAGCCTTGGGGCTTCATCCTCTTTGCCCGCAACATCCGGGACCGCGCGCAGATCGCCAAGCTGACGGCGGACCTGCGGGCGGCGGTGGGCTGGCACGCGCCGATCATGATCGATCAGGAAGGTGGGCGCGTCGCGCGCATGGCCCCGCCTGACTGGCGCGGGTTTCCCCCGGCACTGGATCAGGCCGCAGCGCCTGACGCCGCGCGGGCTTTCTGGCTGCGGGGGCGGGCCATCGCGCTCGATCTGGCCGAGGTCGGGATCGATGTGAACTGCGCGCCGCTGGCCGATATCGCGCTGGACGAGACCCATGCGGTGCTGCGTAACCGCTGCTACGGGACCGAGGTCGCGCAGGTGGTCACCAATGCCCGGGCCATGGCGGATGGAATGCGCGCGGGCGGGGTGCTGCCGGTGCTCAAGCATCTGCCGGGCTATGGCCGCGGTACGGTGGACAGCCATCTGAACCTACCCCGTGTCTCGGCCGGGGCCGCAGACCTGCGCGCCACGGATTTCGCGCCCTTCGTGGCCCTGAATGACATGGCCATGGGCATGACCGCCCATCTGGTGTTCGAGGCGTTCGACAAGGACCGCCCGGCCACGGTCTCGCCCGTGATGATGGATCTCATCCGCAGCGAGATCGGCTTTGACGGGCTTCTGATGACCGACGACATCTCGATGGAGGCGCTGTTCGGCGATCTGCCCTGGCGGGCGCTGGCCGCGCTCGATGCCGGATGCGACCTGATCCTGCACTGCAACGGCGATCTGGCCGAGATGGTGCGCCTGCACAAGGCGCTGCCCCCCATGAGTACCGCGGCCTGCCGCCGGGCGGAGCGGGCCCTGGCCGAGCGCCAGCCCCCTGCGCCCGTTGACATCCCGGCGCTGGACGCCGAACGTAAGGCTCTGGAGCCGTCCTGAGCGCGCTGAGGGCCGAAAGAGCCGATGACAGACCCCCAAGGTGAGATTTCCCTGGCCCCGGCCAGTGTCGAGGACCGGCTCGCGGCCGAAGCCCTGATCGTGGATGTGGACGGGTTCGAGGGGCCGCTCGACCTGTTGCTGTCCCTGTCGCGGACCCAGAAGGTCGATCTGCGCAAGGTGTCGGTCATGGCGCTGGCCGAGCAATACCTCACCTTCATCGAGAAGGCCAAGGAGCTGCGGATCGAGCTGGCGGCGGATTATCTCGTCATGGCGGCCTGGCTGGCGTTCTTGAAGTCTCGGCTGCTCTTGCCGCCGGATCCGTCCGATGAGGGCCCGTCGGGTGAGGATCTGGCGGCGCATCTGGCGTTCCAGCTCGAGCGGCTCGAGGCCATGCGCGAGGCCGCGGCCAAGCTCATGGCGCGGGACCGGCTGGGCAAGGATTTCTTCGCCCGCGGCATCCCCGAGCAGGTGACCCGCTCGCGCCGGGTGACCTATTCCGCGACGCTCATGGACCTGATGCAGGCCTATGCGCGGATCCGGACCAAGGATGATTTCCGCCCCTTCGTCTTTGACCGGGACTCGGTGCTGACCATGGAACAGGCGCTTGACCGGATGAAAACCATGGTGCGGTTTGCCGGGGACTGGACGGATCTGTCGGCCTATCTCCCCGAGGGTTGGGTGATGGACCCCAAACGCCGGCGCTCGGCCACGGCGGCGACTTTTGCCGCTTCGCTGGAGCTGACCAAGGCGGGCAAGATCGAGCTGCGCCAAGGCGACACCTTTGCCCCGATCCAGATCAAGCGAAAGCCGGAGACGTGATGCAGGACGACAGCGCGGATGCGCCGAAAATGGCCCCGGACGGCCCGGAAGAGAGCCTGTTCGAGGCCCCGCCCATGGGCGATCAGGAGCGGATGGTCGAGGCCATCCTCTTTGCGACCGCCGAGCCGATGACCGTGCGCGGGCTGCAGGCGCGCATGCCCCATGGCTGCGATGCGGCCGAGGCGCTGACGCGTCTGCGCAAGCGCTACGAGGGGCGCGGGGTTCATGTGGTACGGGTCGGGGATGCCTGGGCCCTGCGGACGGCGCCGGACCTTGGGTTCCTGATGCAGAACGAGGTGGTCGAGACCCGCAAGCTCAGCCGGGCGGCCATCGAGACCCTTGCGATCATCGCCTATCACCAGCCGGTCACCCGCGCCGAGATCGAAGAGATCCGCGGTGTGTCCGTCAGCCGCGGCACGCTGGACCAGCTGATCGAGCTGGAATGGGTGCGCTTCGGTCGCCGTCGTATGACCCCGGGCCGCCCGACGACTTTTGTGGCGACCCAAAGTTTTCTGGACCATTTCGGGTTGGAAAACGCACGAGATCTGCCCGGGTTGTCGGACTTGCGCGCCGCAGGTCTGCTCGAGAGCCGTCCGCTTCCCGGGGGCGATCCGGAGGAGGAGCCGGGCGAGGGAGACGAGGACCAGAGCGATATGTTCGAGGAATAGACGACCAAAGGATCTTGGTGCGGGGCGCCGCCGACTGATCCGGCTGGCCTACTGCCTCAACTATTGCGCCGAATTCTATGCTTATCCACAAAAAAACCGCGCCCTTCCCAGCCGAAAAGGACGCGGTGAATTCTGTTGCATCAACCGACCAGACGTCGGATTGCTTTATGCAGCTTTGTACTTCCGAAGCGCCAAACCACCCAGCGCCGTCAGGAGCAGCAGACCGCCCGCAGGCAGCGGGATCGGTGCCGTATCGGCGAGATCAAATTCGAAAGTCGAGTAGCCAACACCAGCCGCAGCGGATGCATTATCAACGAACAAGAGACTCGTGATGCTTGCAAAGCCGGTGAAATCGACAACACCGTTCGCGGTGAAGGTTGACGACCCCAAGGCGACCAAGTCGTCGAAGGCGGTGATGGTGACGCTGTCTCCGGGATTCCAGCCGTCAATGTCGAACGTCAGGTTGGTGACCGCAGACGTAAAATCCATTGTTCCACCGGCGGCGGCCGACCCAAAAGGACTCACGAAGCAGAAGCCATCGACTTGACCCGCGCAGAAGGTGCCGACCAGCAGGTTTCCACCGGACTCCTGGGTCACGGTTGCGCCGGGGACGGAAAAACTCCCGACGTTCGTGCCTTGCACGCCACTAAAATCGAGGCTGGCCGCAGACGCAGCGGTAGCCGTCATGCCAAGAATGACGAGAGTAGTTAAAGCTTTCATGTTGTTGTCCTCAAAAAAGGTGCACTATTGACTCTCTCCAACATGGAGAGACCTACGTCTTATGGTTAGGCGGAAATCAATATGTCGGCAAGATTCTTTGGCAAATCAATCAAATTTCGCACAAGTATGGTTATCGCCGCGCCGATCGTTTCGAGTGTCAGACGTTCTGGTCGGCTGTCATATGGCCAGATGCCCGCGAGGAAGCTCCGCGCCAGTCGGCCTCTCTCCCGGACCGAGTGAGAGCATCTCGCGAAAGCCCGGTCGCAACAATCTCAGCCGTCAAAGCTACTGCCAGCCATCCGTCACTCTGGGGGGCAACCGGGGCGAGACGCGCCAGCAGCACTTCGTATCAGATATCAGAGGACCGGCGGACCCGCAGCGCCACGCCCGTAAGCGCGGTCAGGGCCAATCGCAAGGCCCGATCACCGCCAACCCGATCCGACTGAGGCGCAAGCAAAAGGGCAGAGAGCGCCGTCGTAAGCCCGTAGCTCGCCGAGGCCAGCAGGACCGCATCCGCCGTCTCGGACAGATCCGCCGCAATCGCGCTGGCAATGGGGGAAAGCAGCAACCCGTTCGCGCCGATCACGCCCACGGCGGCCATGAGGGTCAGCACCGCGCGGGCCGGGACCGGCTGGCTCATTGCGGGACCGCGCATGGCATGGGGCAGGGCGGCCTAGCGGCCCGGCGTGGCAAAATGCTTGGACAGCTTCAGCCCCTGGCCCTGATAGTTCGAGGCGATCCCCGCGCCATAGAGCTGGGTCGGAACCTCTGCCATGCGTTCATAGACCAGGCGTCCGACGATCTGTCCGTGTTCCAGCACGAAAGGCGCCTCGTGGCAGCGCACTTCGAGCACGCCGCGCGACCCGGCTCCCCCGGCCGCTGCATGGCCGAACCCGGGGTCGAAGAACCCGGCATAGTGGACGCGGAATTCGCCGACCATGGCGAGGAAGGGGGCCATCTCGGCGGCGCAATCGGGGGGGATATGCACGGCCTCGCGGCTCACGAGAATATAGAAAGCACCGGGGTCGAGAATGATGCGGCCCTGATCGCTGTGAACCTCTTCCCAGTATTCGGCAGGCGGGTAATGGTCGATCTTTTCCAGATCGATCACGCCCGTATGGGGTTTGGCCCGGTAGCCGACCAATGTGCCGCGCTCGGGGCGCAGATCGACGGAGAACCCGAGCCCCTGATCGATATGGGCCGGGCCTGAGACCAGCGGTGTCGTCGCATGGCGAGCGCGCAGATCCGTATCGTCGAGCACGGCCTGACCGGTGCGAAACCGGATCTGGTTCAGCCGCATACCCGGCCGCACCAGCACCGAAAAAGAGCGCGGGCAGATCTCGGCATAAAGCGGCCCGGCATACCCCGCAGGGATACGGTCGAACTCGGTGCCCCCATCGGAGATCGTCCGCGTGAGCAGGTCGAGCCGCCCGGTGGAGCTCTTGGCGTTGGCCACGGCTTGCACCGTTTCGGGCAGGTTCAGATGCTCCATCAATGGGACGACATAGACGCAGCCCTTCTCCAGAACGGCACCGTCCTGAAGCGAAATCCGGTGCATCTCGAAATCCGCGAGTCGGTCGGCGACAGCGGCCCCTTCGCCCGCCAGAAACGACGCGCGGACCCGGTAAGCCACGGTGCCCAGGCGCAGGTCGAGGCTGGCCGGTTGCACCTGGCCCTCGGTGATGGCGGGCTCGGCCGAGATCGCACCGGCGGCGATCATCTCGGACAGGGTCTGGCAGGGTAGGACGCCCGGGCTGGGCAGGGTCGGCACGGACATGGTCGCCTCCGTCGCAGCGTCCTGCGGCGGACGGCGCGCGCCGGAGCAGTGTCGAAATGGTCGGGCTAGCAGGACTCGAACCTGCGACCTTCCGTCCCCCAGACGGACGCGCTACCAGGCTGCGCCATAGCCCGACACTCCCGCGTGTTTACCCGTTTGAGCGCCGGGGGCAACCCGTATTTCGCGGCTTTTGGGGCAAGAATTGCGACGCGGTGGCACGCAGGCGGCGCGGCCTAGCCCGTCTCGGCATCCGCGTGGCCACCGCTGAGCCGCGCCTTGAGCGCGAGCAGGGCCGAGACCGATTGCTGGGCCTGTTCGCGGGTGACGGCTTTGGCCGTGGGCGGGGCCGCGCGGAGCTGTGCTGCGACCTTGCTGAGCCCGGACGGTGCCTGCGGGCTGGCCCCGGGCAGGGTGGGTTTTGCGGGGGCGGGTGCCGCCCGGGACGAGAAAAGCGGCAAAGGCTCGCTCTCGGCGGCGGGTTCGGCGGGCGCGTTGTCCGGGGTCGCAAAGGTGCTGGCCGAAAGTTCGACAACCGTATCGTCGGGCGCGGGGGCCTGTGCTGCGGGTTCGGGGGCGGTGGGTTCGGGCGCGGCGGGCGCCTCGGTCAGGCTGCGGTCGCACCGCTCGGCCACATGCTTGGCGCCTTTTTCGCGCAGGAGCTTCTGCACACCGCGAATGGTCATGCCATCATCGTGCAAAAGCACCCGGATCCCGGCCAGCAGCGCCATGTCGTTGGGGCGATAGTACCGCCGTCCGCCCGCGCGCTTGACCGGTTTGACCTGCGAGAATTTGCTCTCCCAGAACCGCAGCACATGGGTGGGCACACCGAGCCAGTCGGCGACCTCGCTAATGGTCCGAAACGCGTCGGCAGATTTCTCCATCATCCCTCCGAGAGGTCCCGGGCCTGGTCCGGTCCGGCCCTAGCTGGCCCGGTTGCCATTCGCGACCCGCTCTTTCATCAGGTGAGAGGGGCGAAAGGTCAGAACACGGCGCGGGTGGATCGGAACCTCCTCCCCGGTCTTGGGGTTGCGGCCGATTCGGGCGGACTTGTCCCGGACACTGAAGGTGCCGAAGGACGAGATCTTGACGCTCTCGCCGCGCACAAGGGCGTCGGACATATGGGTCAGAATGCTCTCGACCAATTGGGCGGATTCGTTGCGCGACAAACCCACTTCGCGGAATACCGCGTCGCTCAGGTCCATGCGTGTCAGTGTCTTGTCGGTCATACGTCCCCCCATCCATCTCAGTACGAGCAGTATGCCCGGCGCGGTTTTCGAGTCAATATCAAGGGGTTGCAGATTGGCCTTGAGAAGCCGTTAAAACCGGCCCGCAAAGACACTTACCAGCGAAGAACCACCGATCCCCAGGCCAATCCGCCGCCGATCGCCTCGGTGACGACGATATCGCCTTCGGTGATCTGGCCATTGGCCACCCCGACCGACAGCGCGAGCGGGATCGAGGCGGCAGAGGTATTGCCATGTTCCTGCACGGTCACGACCACCCGGTCCATGCCCACCCCCATCTTGCGCGCGGTGGAGGCGATGATCCGCAGGTTCGCCTGATGGGGCACGACCCAGGTCACATCGCCGGTCCCGAGCCCGGCCTTTTCCAGGGCGGTTTCGGCGGTCTGGGCGAGTTTCTCGATGGCGTGGCGGAAGACCTCCTTGCCCTCCATCCGCAGATATCCCGTGGTCTGCGAGGCCGAAACGCCGCCATCCACATAGAGGATATCCTTGTGGCGCCCGTCGGAATTCAGGTCCGTGGCGAGGATCCCGCGATCCGCGGAGGTGCCTGCGCCTTCGCGCGCCTCAAGGATCACGGCGCCTGCGCCATCCCCGAAGAGCACGCAGGTGCTCCGGTCCGACCAGTCCATGATCCGGCTGAAGGTCTCGGCCCCGATGACCAGTACACGGCTGGCCTGCTCGGACAGGATCAGCGCGTTGGCATTGGCCAGCGCAAAGACGAAACCGGCACAAACCGCTTGAACATCAAAGGCATAGCCCTTGGTCATGCCCAGTCGCGCCTGCACCATGGTGGCCACGGAGGGAAAGGTCAGATCGGGGGTCGAGGTCGCCACGATGATCGCGTCGATGCTGCCCGCGTCGATCCCGGCCCGGGCAATCGCGGCTTCGGCTGCATGGGTTGCCAGATCGGAGGTCTTCTCCCCCTCGGCCGCGAAATGCCGCTGCTCGATCCCGGAGCGTGTGCGGATCCACTCATCGGTGGTGTCGACCGTCTTTTCGAGCTCGGTATTCGTTACAATGCGTTCCGGCAGATAATGCCCGACGCCAATCACTACTGCGCGTTTACCCATTCGCGGACCCTGAAACCTCTTTGCGCTCAATCTGTTCAGTGTCGCGCGCGCGGCCCGCGGAGGCAACCCGTGCGGCAAGACGTTCCGTGAACCCTGACTGAGCAAGGATGAAGGCCAGTTTAATGGCCGCTGCGACACCTGTGGCATCGGCTGAACCGTGCGATTTCACCACAGTGCCATTGAGGCCCAGAAACACGCCGCCATTGACCCGGCGCGGGTCGATCCGTTTGGACAGGCGCCGCAGGGAGGTATAGGCGAGCAGGGCGGCGATCTGAGACCAGGGGGTCTTCTTGAAGGCCTCGGTCAGAAAGTCGCGGATCAGCGCCGCAGTGCCCTCGGCGGTTTTCAGCGCCACATTGCCCGTGAACCCGTCGGTGACGATCACATCGACCCGGTCCGACGGGATATCGCCGCCCTCGACGAAGCCCACGAAGTCAAACCGGTTGTCCTCGGCGGCATTCGCGATCAGATCATGGGCGGCCTTGAGTTCGGCCCGGCCCTTATGCTCTTCGGTGCCCACATTCAGCAGGCCGATCCGCGGATGGGCGAGGCCCAGCCCGTTGCGGGCATAGGACGCCCCCATCAGGGCATAGGCCAGCAGGTCCTGCTCGTCGGCTTTGATATCCGCGCCCACATCCAGCATCACGTTGAACCCCGATGCCGCGCGGGAGGGCCACAGGCAGGCAATCGCCGGGCGGTTGACCCCGGGGGCCTTGCGCAGGCGCACCATGCTGAGCGCCATCAGCGCGCCGGTATTGCCGCAGGAAACGCAGACCGTCGCCTCTCTGTTGCGGACCGCGTCGATCGCGCTCCACATCGAGGTGGCCTTGCCGTTGCGCATCACCTGGCTCGGTTTGTCGTCCATCGTGACGACATCCTCGGTGGCACGAATCACGACCCGGTTGAGCAGCTCCTTGCGCTTGGCGACAAGAGGCGTGAGCTCATCGGCATTGCCGTGCAGCAGAAAGGCGATGTCTGGATTTTTGTCGGCGGCGATGGATAACCCGGCGACAATTGCCGCCGGTCCCTGGTCGCCGCCCATCGCATCCACAGAGATGACGGTGCCCGTCAGCCCATGTGGGGCCGGGTCCGCTTGGCCCCCTGTCTCATCGGGCGTTCTGCCCTGCGAGGTGACTGAGGCCATGCGCTCTTACCCCGGTTTGCGCATTTCGTCCGCTTATGCCGCGTCGTCGTCGAGATCGATCTCGTCGGCCTGCGCGATCACTTCGCGCTCGGCGTAGTGGCCGCAGGACGCACAGACGTGGTGCGGACGCTTCAGCTCACCGCAATTCGGGCACTCGTTCGGGTTGCCCGCGACGAGCGCGTCATGGGACCGTCGCTGACCGCGACGGGACTTTGTGATCTTATTCTGAGGGACTGCCATGTCTCAACCTCGGGTTCTGGGGGCAGTGCCCCGGTGTTCTTGGGTGGCGCTCTGCGCCATACGATCCGCTCGCGCGTCGGGTGTTCAGCGCAAGCTCAGAGCGAGGCGCGGAACATACTGTGATTCCGATAGGGCGCAAGTGTTTTGTGCGCCGCGTTTAAACCGTGACATGGGGGTGTCGCAAGCCTATTTCGCCCTGCCGATGCGCCGCAGGGCGCTTATTGCTCCGAGCTGTCGGGTTTCGACACCACACGCAGGCCCTGCAGGGCGGCAAACGGGTGGGCATCCTCGTCTGTCATTGCGGCCTTTCCCGGCTCGGTGAAGACCGCCTCACCCAGCTCGACCCCTTCGGCGCGCGGATAGAGGGGCAGGGCCAGGGCCAGCTCTTCGGCCAGCAGCGCTGCGAGGTCCAGGGTCGCGGGCACGGGGCCAGCATTGTCATCTTCGGGCATCTCGATTTCGGCGCCATCGGGCTCGGACCAGTCCGACAAAAAGCGCCGCTCGATCGTCTCTTCGATCCGGGTGCTGACCGGGGCGAGGGTCACGCTGCAGGGCTGGACCACCGTCGCGCCCAGCTCGGCCTGCAGGATCCAGTCCGCCTTGCCCAGCGGTTGCAACGCACCGGTCAGGCGCACCTTGCGCAGATCGGTCAGGTCCATCTCCTGGGCGAGCGCGGCCAGATCGGCCTCCTCCGGTGTCAGGGAAAACCGCGTGGGCTTGCGCGACGACAGGTCCGCGAGGCGCAGCACATGGGGACGCAATTGCGGCGTGTCGGTCTCCGGGCTGGGGGACGGATGCGGCTGCTCGGTCATCGGGGTCTCCTTTCGGCGGGGTCGTCTGTTGGCATGGTCCGGCGGACAGCGCCCGGAGCGTCCGGCTCCGGGCTGGGTGAACTTCCGCGCGGATCGATCACCTCCCGGGGAGGAGCGCTTGATCCAGCGGGCAGAGTTCGGTATCGCACGGGGGCTGCTTGTAACATCTGCTCAGGGTTGTTGACGCGATTTGCACATGGGGACGTGCCAGAACATGAAATATGTCGGCTCTCGGCTCGGCAAAAGCCTTGCGGGCGTGATTCTCGTTCTGTCCCTTGTGGGCTGTTCCGCGACCTATCGCAACTCGGGCTATGTGCCCACCGAGGATGAACTGGCCGAAATCGCCGTCGGGATCGACGATCGCAGCTCGGTCGAAGAGACCGTGGGCCGCCCTGTTTCGCAAGGGGTGATCGCCGATCAGGCCTGGTATTTCGTGGGCACCCGCTGGGAGTATTTCGCCTATCGCGCGCCGCAGCAGATCGACCGGCAGGTCGTGGCGATCTCCTTCGATGACGGCGGTACGGTCGAGAATATCGAGCGGTTCACCCTGGCCGATGGCGAGGTCATCCCGCTCAATCGCCGGGTCACCGACAGCAATATCGAAGGGGTGTCCTTGATTCGTCAGCTGCTCGGCAATATCGGCAATTTCGACGCGGGCAACTTCCTGAACTAGGTGCCCCGACCGGGCGTCTGTCACAGCTGCGCGGTGAAGGTCGCGTCGAAGCGCGTGGTCAGAAACGCATATTGCGGCGCGAGCACCTCGCGGAAATGGGCGTGAACCGCCTCGGGCACGTCCATCTGCTGGCTCACATGCACCTTGCGGCGTAGCCCCCAGGGGTCCTCGCGCTCCAGTCCGGCGAAACGTTCGATCTGGCGCATGACGCCTTCGGGATCGGCGCTGATCTGACCATAGGGCAGATAGAGCAGGCGGCGGTCATCGAATTGCGCGTCCCAGCGCGGGATATAGGTCTTGTAATCGCCCCGGTTCAGGATTGCTTGATCCTGCGCGTGGCGCATCCAGGCGCGGGTGCTGGACGGGGTGATCTTGCGGCGCGACAGGTTCATGCGCAGCTGCGACAGGGCGCGGGTGACCGGGTCGCGCAGGATGTAGATGAACCGCGCCTCGCGCAGGAACTTCGCGAGGAAGTCCACGCCCTCCTCGGGGAGGGTCGAGTATTCCGGGGTCACATCGAGACAGAGCTGCCGTGCCGGGGCACGGGAGAAGACGGCCTTGTACCATGTGCCGTTATGGGTGGGCTGGGTGATCAGCCGGTCGAGATAGGCGATGTAGTCCGGGTCCGGCTCGGGCTGGTTCCGGAGGTGGCGGCGCATGGAGGCATCCACACCGCGCACGAGGCCTGCGCGGATCCAGTCGCGGTTCTCCGGACAGAATTTGTGGTCGAAGAAATGGACCTCCTTGAAGGGCGGCACCCAGATATCCGAGCGCGCCTGACAGACGCGGTAGAGCCAGCTTGTGGCCGCCTTTTGCGCGCCGATGCAGACAAGGTCGGGTTTGCGGCCGATCATGGGGGGCTCCGGATGGGATGGGCGCAGGGTACCCGTCCCGCGCCGGAGGGCAAGAGCGGTGCCTTGTCCCTGTGACCGGGGCTAGCCGCCTGCGCGCTCTTCGAGGTCGAGCCATTCATCCTCGGCGGCCTGCAGTGCGGATTGGCGTTCCACCAGGGCCTCGGTGGCCTTCTGGAACTTCACCGGCTCACGCGTGTAGAGGTCGGGCATTGCGAGGAATTCTTCGAGCTTGGCGATCTCGGCCCCGAGCCGGTCGATCTCGTCGGGCAGGGCTTCCAGCCGGTGCCGCTCGGTAAAGGACAGCCCCGTCTTTGACGGGGCGGACGCGCCTGGCGCCTCGGTCTTGCTATGGGGCGTCGAGGCCGGTTTCGCCGCCGGTCTGGTCTGGGCGGGTCCCGCCGAAGCGGTGTCCGCTTCGGCCCGCTGGCTGAGATAATCGCTCCAGCCGCCGGCATAGGCCGTGGCGCGCCCGTCGCCCTCCATGGCGATGGTGGTGGTGGCAACCCGGTCGAGGAAATCCCGGTCGTGGCTGACCAGCAGGACGGTACCCGGGTAGTCCGACAGGATCTCCTGCAGCAGATCGAGCGTTTCGATGTCGAGATCGTTGGTCGGCTCGTCGAGCACCAGCAGGTTACTTTCCCGCGCCATGATTCGCGCCAGAAGCAGCCGGGCCCGCTCGCCCCCCGACAGGGCGCGCACCGGGCTGCGGGCTTGGTCATCGGTGAAGAGGAATTCCTTGAGATAGCCCACCACATGGCGCGGGGTGCCGCGCACCATCACCTGATCGGCGCGCCCGGCCACGCGCATCTCCTTGTCGCCGGTCAGGTTCTCCCAGAGCGAGGCATCGGGGTCGAGCCCCTCCCGGCGCTGGTCGAACACCGCCGTTTCGAGATTGGTGCCCAGGGTCACGCTGCCACTATCAGGGGCCAGCTCGCCCGTGAGCATCTTCAGGAGCGTCGTCTTGCCCGCCCCATTGGGGCCGACAAAGGCGATCCGGTCGCCGCGCAGCACGCGCAGATCGAAGGGCCGCAGGATGGTCTTGTCGCCAAAGGCCTTGGCGATGCCGCGCGCCTCGATCACCCGTTTGCCCGAGCTCTTGCCCGCCTCGAGCGCCATTTCGGCAGTGCCCTGGCGGCGGATCATGTCGGCGCGCTGCTGGCGCAGCTCGCCCAGGGCGCGGACCCGGCCCTGATTGCGCTTGCGGCGCGCGGAGATGCCTTCAACCGCCCAGCGGGCCTCGGCCTTGATCTTGCGGTCGAGTTTGTGGCGCGCGAGGTCCTCTTCTTCCCAGGTCTTGTCGCGCCAGGCTTCGAAATCCGCAAAGCCCCGTTCCTGCCGCCGCACCACACCGCGATCGATCCACAGGGACGCGCGGGTAAGGGCCGTCAGAAAGGCCCGGTCATGGGAGATCAGCACGAAGGCCGCGCGGGTGCTGCGCAGGTGGTCTTCGAGCCAGGCGATGGCCTGGATGTCGAGATGGTTGGTGGGCTCGTCGAGCAGCATCAGCTCCGGCGCTTCGGCCAGAAGCCGGGCGAGGGCGGCGCGACGGCGCTCGCCCCCCGAGGCGGCCTCGGTGGCGATATCGAGATCGAGCTTCAGCCCTTCGGCGGCGATATCGATCCGGTAGGCTTCGGACGGATCGAGCGTTGCACCGGCGAAATCGCCCAGGGTCGCGTAACCCGCGAGATCCGGGTCCTGCTCCATATAACCTACGGAGGTGCCGGGGGCGGCGGTGCCGGTATCGGCCTCGACCTGACCGGCCATGACCTTCATCAGGGTGGATTTGCCGGATCCGTTGCGGCCCACAAGGGCGACGCGGTCACCGGGCTGGATCACCAGATCGAGTCCGGCAAAGACCGGGTTTCCGCCATATCCCAGGCGGATGTCGTTGAGCTGAAGGAGAGGGGGACGTGCCATGGCGCGGAGGTATGGGGCACGGGGCGCGGGGTCAATGGGGATCGTGGCGCAGACCGGATCTGCGGGCGTCGCTTGTGGCGCGGGCAGGAGCCTCCGGCGGGGATATTTGAAGACTTAAGTCGGGGCAAATGCCTGCGAGGCGGGCCTTGGCGCGTGCTGTGGGGGTGGGACCGGTTATGCCCCCTTTCACCTCAGCGCTGCTTGGACTAAGACGCGCGCAGTCCGAAGCCGGAGGATTGCGCCCATGACTGCCCCTATCTCAGAGCCTGCGATAACCCCTGATCTGATTGCTGCCCACGGGCTGTCGCCAGACGAGTATGACCGCATTCTCGGGATCATCGAGCGGGCGCCCAGTTTCACCGAGCTGGGGATCTTCTCGGCGATGTGGAACGAGCATTGTTCCTACAAGTCGTCAAAGAAGTGGCTGCGCACCCTGCCGACCGAGGGGCCGCAGGTGATTTGCGGGCCCGGCGAGAATGCGGGCGTGGTTGATATCGGCGACGGGCAGGCGGTGGTCTTCAAGATGGAGAGCCACAATCACCCATCCTATATCGAGCCCTATCAAGGGGCGGCGACCGGGGTCGGGGGCATTTTGCGCGATGTCTTCACCATGGGCGCGCGGCCCGTGGCGGCGATGAACGCACTCAGCTTTGGCGAGACCAGCCATCCCAAGACCAAATCCCTCGTGGCCGGTGTGGTCGAGGGGATCGGCGGTTATGGGAATTGCTTCGGCGTGCCGACTGTCGGCGGCGAGGTGCGATTCCACGCGGCCTATAACGGCAATTGCCTGGTGAATGCCTTTGCCGCGGGCCTCGCGGATGCGGACAAGATCTTTTACTCGGCGGCCTCCGGTGTGGGCATGCCGGTCGTGTATCTCGGGGCCAAGACCGGGCGCGACGGCGTTGGCGGGGCGACCATGGCCAGCGCCGAGTTCGACGACACGATCGAGGAAAAGCGCCCCACGGTGCAGGTCGGCGATCCGTTCACCGAAAAGCGCCTGATGGAGGCGACGCTGGAGCTGATGCAGACCGGTGCCGTGATCTCGATCCAGGATATGGGGGCAGCGGGCCTGACCTGTTCCGCGGTCGAGATGGGGGACAAGGGGGGCCTTGGCATCCGGCTCGATCTGGAGCGGGTGCCCGTGCGCGAGGCGGCCATGACCGCCTATGAGATGATGCTCAGCGAGAGCCAGGAGCGGATGCTCATGGTGCTCAACCCCGAACTTGAGGCCGAGGCCAAGGCGGTGTTCGACAAGTGGGATCTGGATTTCGCCATCGTCGGTGAGACGATTGCCGAGGACCGCTTCCTGATCGTGCTGAACGGCGAGACGAAAGCGGACCTGCCTTTGTCGAAACTGGCCTCCAGCGCGCCGGAATATGACCGCCCCTGGGTGCCGACGCCTGAGGCGGCGGAGATGGACCCGGTCCCGGCGGTGGATCCGATTGACGGGCTCAAGGCGCTGCTGGCCAGCCCGAACTACGCCCGCAAGCACTGGGTCTGGGAGCAATATGACACGCAAGTGATGGCCGACACCCTGCGCACGCCCGGTCTTGGCGCGGGCGTGATCCGGGTCCATGGCACCGACAAGGCGCTGGCCTTCACCAGTGACGTGACCCCCCGCTATGTGCGCGCCAACCCGGTGCAAGGCGGGCGGCAGGCCGTGGCCGAAGCCTATCGCAACCTGATCTCCGTGGGCGCGACCCCGCTGGCCACGACCGATAACCTGAACTTCGGCAACCCGGAAAAGCCCGAGATCATGGGACAGTTCGTAGGGGCCATTCAGGGGATCGGCGAGGCTTGTGCGGCGCTCGACGTGCCCATCGTGTCGGGCAATGTCAGCCTTTACAACGAGACCGACGGGCAGGGGATCCTGCCGACCCCGACCATCGGCGCGGTGGGGCTGATCGCCGAGACCGAGCAGGCGATTGCCGGCCAACCGGCAGCGGGAGAGCTTGCCTTGCTGGTGGGCGCAACCGAGGGGCATCTGGGGCAATCGGCGCTTCTGGCGGAAGTGTTCCACCGCGAGGATGGCGACGCGCCTTCCGTGGACCTTGAGGCCGAACGGGCGGCGGGTCAGTTCATTCTCGACAATCGGGGATGGATCTCGGGCTGCACGGATCTGGCAGATGGCGGGCTTGCGCTGGCAGCCTTCGAGATGGCCGAGGCCGCGGGGCTCGGCCTGACGCTGGATGCCACGGAGATGGGCATGCTCTTTGGCGAGGATCAGGGCCGCTACCTGATCGCCTGCAGCTATGACGCGGCCGAGGCCCTGATGGTGGCTGCGGGACAGGCCGGTGTGCCGATCGAGACCGTGGGCCGGTTCGGCGGGGACGAGATTGCGCTTGGCGGTGCGAAAGCGTCGCTGGCCGAGCTCAGCACTCTTTATCGCGGGGCTTTCGAAGACGCCGTGGCCTGAGCCCGCGCGGCTTCGAACCGAGGCGTGACGAAAAAGGCAGGCCGCATGAAATTTGCGCCTGCACCCGGTCTCAGGGGCCGCCACCTCTGGACGCCCGGGCCGTGACCTTGCAGGATCGGGGTCAGAAGCTTACTATACATGTACGAAAAAATCAGGATTAAGCCCATGCCGATGCATGCCGATGAAATCGAAGCGCTCCTGCGAGAAACCTTTCCCGATGCGCAAATCGACGTTCAGGGCGACGATGGCGTCCACATGTCCGCGATGGTCGTCGATGAGAGCTTTCGCGGCAAGAATCGCGTCCAGCAGCAGCGCGCGGTCTATGCGGCCCTGAAGGGCAAGATGGACGGCTCTGCCGGAGACCTTCATGCCCTGGCCCTGACCACCAAAGCGCCTGGATGATGTTCGAGTTCGTCTGGACCACACCCATCGTGGTCTTGTCGGGCGCGCTGGTCGGCGTGCTTTTGATCCGGGCCATCTGGGTCGTGCGCGCCGAGGACCGTCACCCGCCGCCGAGAGGGAGCGAGCCGGGCGCGGGCTTCACAGAGATCGAAGCGAATTATCATTCTGGCGGACCGGGCGGAGGTCATTCGACTATCATCCGCGTTCCCAGAGACCCACAGGAATATGCACGATCCTTCGTGCCTCACCATGCCAAAGGACAAAATGATGAGTGACGCAAACGAGCGCATCAAAGAGACCGTAGCCGGAAGCGACGTGGTTCTCTTCATGAAGGGCACCAAGTCGATGCCGCAATGTGGCTTCTCCAGCCGCGTGGCGGGGGTGCTGAACTTCATGGGGGTCGAGTACACGGATGTGAACGTGCTCGCCGATGAAGAGCTGCGCCAGGGCATCAAGGACTACTCGGACTGGCCGACCATCCCGCAGCTCTACGTCAAGGGCGAGTTCGTGGGCGGCTGCGATATCATCACCGAGATGACCCTTTCGGGCGAACTGGACACGATGTTCGACGAAAATGCCGTGGCCTATAACAAGGACGCTGCCGACAAGATCCGCGAAGCCAACGCCTGATCTCCGGCACAAGACATACGGGGCGCTCCGGTTGCGGGGCGCCTTTTCCATTGGAGGCGCCATGAACCGGCACTCTGAGCAGATCCGGGTTCCGCCCGAGATCACCTTTGTGCGGCTGTCCGAGATCGACCCGCATGAGATCGCCCGCCACATGTCCGACCCCCGCGTGGCCGAGCATATGCCCCTTCTGACCGGTGCCTGGGACATGGCGACGGTGGCGGAGTTCGTGCGCCAGAAAGACGCCTGTTGGACACGGGACGAGTTGGGCCACTGGGCGTTCCTCTCAGACGGGCGCTATGTGGGCTGGGGCGGGTTCCAGAAGGAGGGCGCGGAATGGGATTTCGGTCTCGTCCTGCGGCCCGATGCCTTCGGTCTGGGCACCCGTATCGCGCGGCAGGCGCTGGCTTTTGCGCGCGCCGACCCGCGCATTCCTTTCGTGACCTTTCTGCTGCCCCCCACCCGCAAGGCATTGGGCGCGCTGACACGACTGGGCGCGCGCCCCTTGGGCGAGATCACGTATGAGGGTGCGGTGTTCCTCAAGTTCCGGCTTGAGACGGGCAGGGGGTGACCCGGGCCCGGGCAAAGCGAATGCGCCCTGAGGTGCGCAAGGGTTTTGCGCGCCATGGGGGCCGCGCATTCTGCCGCAAGCGCGTGGAAAGCCGGGTCTTCCTTACGCGACCTTAATCCTTCGTGCCTATGCCGGAGCCGGGGCATCGACCAGTTTCTGGCCGGTCTTCGGGACCTTTCGGCGTGCGAGTAATGGACGGACAATCAATTGAGCTGAACGAAGCGGCGCGGAGCGTGGCCTTGACCGTGCGGCGCGGCGCGCTGGAGCCGCTTTGGCTGCTCTGCGTGGCGATGGCGGTTGATGTGCCCGTCTTCACCCTGGCATTCTGGTTCGCCCTCTATGGTTCTGTTCTGGCGACAGATTTCGCGCCTCTGGTCGCGGCGGCTCAGGCGGCATCGGGCGCGGTTCTGGTCGCGGTGGCTCTTGCGGCCAGTGGGGCCTATCGCAGCAAGACCATGGCCAGTCTGCCGGCGTTTCTCAGCGCCACGCTGTTCGCGGTTCTGGTGCCGGGTCTGGGACTGCTGCTCCTTGCGCCGGTGGCGGGGCTCGGACCTGCGCTCTGGGCCTTTGGGCTCAGCCTGCTCGTGGCGATTCTGTCCACGCGGATCGGCGCGCGGGCCATTCTCCGCTGGGTGATCGACACCGGTCTGATCGCGCGCCGTACGGTAATTGCCGGGGGCGGCGAGGAAGCGGCGCGACTGATCCGCGGGGTGCATGCGCGGACAGGCAATGACATCCGGTTTTACGGGATTTTCGACGACCGCAATGACGCCCGATCCCCGCCTCAGGTGCTCGGGGTGCCCAAGATCGGGGGCTATGATGACCTGATCGCCTTCGTGCGCGCCTCAGCCATTGATCTGGTGATCATCGCGCTGCCTCATACCGCCGAGGCGCGGATCAAGTGGTTGCTGGATGAGTTCCGCGTGCTGCCGGTGGAAGTGGGCCTGTCCACCCACAGCAAGGACTACGCGTTTGACCAGGGGGGCGGTCCCTATCTGCAGAAGCTCAAGCGCAGTTTCGCGCCGGAATGCCGGCTGACTAAGCGGATCTTCGATATCGTCTTTGCACTCGTCGCGCTTGGGGTGCTGTGGCCGGTGATGCTGGCGGCAGCTCTCGCCATTCGACTTGAGAGCAAAGGCCCGATCCTGTTCCGGCAACTGCGCCATGGCTATAATGATCGCACGATCGAGGTGCTGAAATTCCGCTCCATGTATGCCGAGGACAGCGATCCCGGGGCCGAGCGGATCGTGACCAGAGGGGATCCGCGGGTCACGAAGGTCGGTCGCTTCCTGCGCCGCAGTTCGATTGATGAGCTGCCGCAACTTTTCAATGTGCTCAGGGGGGATCTGTCTCTCGTCGGCCCCCGACCGCATGCGATCAGGGCGCAATCGAGCCAGCAGGATCTTTTTACCCAGATCGTGGACGGATATTCCGCCCGGCACCGGCTCCCCCCCGGGATCACCGGATGGGCGCAGATCAATGGATGGCGCGGCGAGATCGACCGCGCCGACAAGCTCGAGGCGCGCTATGCCCATGATCTTTACTACATCGAAAACTGGTCGATCTGGCTGGATCTTCAGATCCTCCTGCGCACGCCTTTCAGCTTGTTGAGTTCCAAGGGCGCGTATTGAAAGCACAAGGCGCGGTGTATGACGCGCCTAGAGCGCGACGGCGCAGGACGGCAGGCGCGTCAGAGCGCCGCTCGTGCCGATTCCGACGAGGCCGCGCGCGCAGTCATGATGGTCGCGGGGCGATGGGGCCGGTGGGCGTAACGCATGTCGCGGCTGACGCGGACTGACTGCAAGATAAGACCGAAGATGCGACCCCCGGCTTGGGGATGTGGCTTCGCCAAAGCGCGCCTCTCCTCCGCCTAGCAACCCGGGACACGCCGCGGGCCCCTGTGGTTTCAGGCAGGGAGCGACAGGGGGCATCGGTCGGCTGGCGACCTGTCTCGGGTCGATCCTGGCTTTCCCTGCAGAGGGCAGAACCGATCAACTCCTGTCACTGCGAACCCCCTCGGATCTCACTGGGCGCGCGCCGTCCTTCACTCAGGCGGTTGTCGTCGCACGCAGCAGGCGGGCCCGGGCCGGGGGGATCGCGCCGATCTCCAGCCCCGTGAAGACATGCAATGTGTTGAGGTCCCGATCGACCACTGCATGATCGCTGACCCACCCCCCCATCAGCAGATAGGTCCGCAAGAGCGGCGGCATGGCCTGCATCGCGCGTTTGAGGTCCGGCTTGACCCGCGCAAGACCCGTGGCAAAGGGAAAGACACGCGGCGCCTTCACCCGGGGCAGCCAGCGCGGCGGGGCAAGATGCTTTTCGGTCAGCAGCGCAAAGGCATCCCGGTAGCGCGCGCTGTCAGTCCCTTGGAAGGAAGAGCAGCCAAAAAGGAGCTTCACATCATGGGCATCCACATAGGCGGTCAGCGCGGCCCAGGCGATCCGCAGGATGTCGGGATCCGTATGGTCCGGGTGAATGCAGAACCGGCCCAGCTCGATGATCGGCCCCTCGAAACTTTCCAGCGCCGAGAGCTCGTAGAACTGCGCGGAGTAGCTGCGCGCGATATCCGCCCCATGGGCCAGGGGCAGGATCCGAAAGCAGCAGACGAGAGTGCCCGTCGCGATCTCCTCGACCATGATATGGCTGCAGGCCGCATCGAACGCGTCACAATCGCGGCCGTCCTTGCGCGCCGCCGCCCCGGTGCCATCCACGAAACTCAGATGCCGCAACCGCTGACAGGCCGCGATCTCGGCCTCGGTCTCGGCATGGCGCGCGGCATAGCGGCCTTTGGTCAATCGCAACATCGTCACCTCGTGGGGCCTTGGCGGTCGCGGTCCAGAGTATATCTATGGGCGTAACCTTCAATCCCGGTTGCGCGCAGGTTTGGCCCCGCGACGTGACCCCATGATGACCCCGCAGGAGGACCGATGGAAAAAGTCGTGAAAAGCGAAGAAGAGTGGCGCAATCAGCTCAGTGATCTGGCCTACAAGGTGACGCGCAAGCACGGAACGGAGCGGGCGGGGACCCACGAGGACTTTCCCAAGGATCCGGGCACCTATCGCTGCGTGTGCTGCGAGGCACCCCTGTTCGACCAGTCCCACAAGTTCGAAAGCGGGACCGGATGGCCCTCGTTCTACCAGCCGCTGGACGGCGATATGGTGGGCGAGAGCATCGACAAGAGCTGGTTCATGACCCGGACCGAGGTGCATTGCAACCGCTGCGAAGCCCATCTGGGCCATGTTTTCCCGGACGGGCCGCAGCCCACCGGGCTGCGCTACTGCATCAATGGCGTGGCCCTGACGTTCGAGCCCGAGGACTGACACCGCGCGGGTCCGCGCCGGGCATATATGTCCGGCGCCATGGCCCCGAGGTCACGGCATGCGCAACGCGCCGTCGAGCCGGATGGTCGTGCCGTTCAGATAGCCACAGGTGAGGATGAAGGCCACGAGGCGGGCATATTCCACCGGGTCGCCCAGACGCTTGGGAAAGGTCACATCGGCGGCCAGCGCATCCATGACCTCCTCGCCGAGCCCGATCAGCATCGGGGTTCGGAAAATCCCCGGCGCGATGGACATGGTGCGGATGCCTTCGCGCGCAAGGTCCCGCGCCATGGGCAGGGCCAGCCCGGCCACACCGGCCTTGGATGCCGCATAGGCCGCCTGACCCTTCTGGCCATCGAAGGCCGCAATCGAGGCCGTCGTGACGATCACGCCGCGCGCCCCGTCTTCGTCGGGTGCATTGTGCGCCATCTCCGCTGCCGCCAGCCGTGCGATGTTGAACGTCCCCACGAGGTTGATGTCGATCGTGCGCTGAAACGCCTCCAGCGGATGCGGCCCGTCCCGGCCGATGGTCTTCACACTGGTCGCGATCCCCGCGCAGGTCACGCAGGCGCTCAGCCCCCCAAGCGCGGCGCTGGCCGCGGTCACAGCGGCGGCGGCGCTGTCCTCATCGGTGACATCGACCTCGACGAAGACCGCACCGGTCTCTGCCGCAAGTTGGTGGCCCCGCGCGGCATCCCGGTCGAGCACGGCCACTGCGGCCCCCTGGGCGCAGAGATGGCGTGCCGTGGCCTCTCCGAGGCCCGAAGCGCCGCCGGTGACGAGCACTTTGTGATCTTGAATGTCCATGGGGTCCTCCGGGATATGAACGCTTGTTCAATTCATTCCTGATCTGCACGTCCCTGTCCAGCCCCGTCAGGTGCCACCCCCAATCGACCGCGGGTCACGCAGCGCCGCAAAACGTGAACGGCGCGTGAGGGTCTCGGCGGGAAGCCGCTGAAAAAGCGCCGTTATTTCTGCGATGTTCAGCCGGAAGCAGCCGATCCGCTCACGATCTTCTGACGCATCTTGGATCGGGCTGCGGGCCTGCCTAGCTCGACAGACAGACCGGGCACAAGGACCCGGAGAGGCAAAGGAGACTTGCATGAAACCGCAGTATTCATCGCCCGCGCTGATCGGCGCTCTGGTGATTGGCATGGGCAGCGCGCCCGTCCTCGCAGGCAGTTTGGAAGATCCGGTGATCGCACCACCGCCCGCACCGCCGGTAATCGTGCCTGCCGGGGCGGACTGGACCGGCTTTTATGGCGGTGTGCAGCTGGGCTATGGCGATGTGGACAGCTCGGCATCCGGCGTGGACGGGGACGGCGCGATTGGCGGTCTGATCCTCGGCTATGATTATGATTTCGGGTCCTATGTCCTGGGCGCCGGGCTCGATTACGACATTGCCGATATCGATCTCGGCGGTGCCGCGACGCTCGAGGATGTGTTGCGCCTGAAACTGCGCGCCGGTGTCGAGGCGGGGCCGGCCCTGATCTATGCGACCGGCGGGTATGCCCGGGCGGGGACCGACAATCTCGGCAGCGATGACGGCTATTTCATCGGTGCAGGCGTGGATTATCCGATCACCGAAGCCTGGACCCTGGGCGGCGAGCTTCTTTACCACGAGTTCGACGATTTCGATGGCTCCGGCGTCGACGTGGACGCCACGACATTGCAGGCGCGCTTGTCCTTCCGGTTCTGAGACCGGGAGGCTGTTTCTCCTCCAGTGTGCTGCAAGGAGCGGGCCCCTCGGGGCCCGTTTTCCGTGTCGGACGACCCCGGGGTCCTTCTTGCCCGCATCTTGAGCCCGGTCCTCTATTCCAACCGGAGTGCGGAGTTGCTAAAGCCCTCGCAACCGGGCCATGCCCGGACAGCCCCGTGGGGAAGGAAGGCAGCAATCGTGACGGCTCTGCAACTGACCAATACCAAGACGCGCCGGAAAGAGGCGTTTGTCCCGCTCGATCCGAACAATGTGCGGATGTATGTCTGTGGGCCGACCGTTTATGACCGCGCCCATCTGGGCAATGCCCGTCCGGCGGTGGTGTTTGACATGCTGTTCCGGGTGCTGCGCGCGGTCTACGGGCCCGGGCATGTGACCTATGTCCGAAACATCACGGATGTGGAGGACAAGATCAACGCGCGCGCCGCCGAGACCGGTCGGTCCATCAAGGAGATCACCGACGAAACCAGCCAGTGGTATCTCGACGATATGGAAGCTCTGGGCACTTTGGCGCCGACCCATATTCCCCGCGCAACCCAGTATATCCCGCAGATGGTGTCGATGATCGAGACGCTGATCGCGGGCGGGCATGCCTATGCCGCCGAGGGGCATGTTCTGTTCGATGTGCGCAGCTACGCGGCCTATGGCGCCCTGTCGGGGCGCTCGGTGGATGACATGATCGCGGGCGCGCGGGTCGAGGTGGCACCGTACAAACGCGATCCGATGGATTTCGTGCTGTGGAAGCCCTCCGATGCGGCCACGCCCGGCTGGGACAGCCCTTGGGGACGGGGACGGCCGGGCTGGCATATCGAATGCTCGGCCATGAGCCGGGAGCTTTTGGGGGAAAGCTTCGATATCCACGGGGGCGGCAATGACCTGCAATTCCCGCATCATGAAAACGAGATCGCCCAGAGCTGCTGCGCCCATCCCGAGGGGGAGTTTGCGAAGGTCTGGATGCATAACGAGATGCTGCAGGTCGAGGGCAAGAAGATGTCCAAGTCCCTTGGCAATTTCTTCACCGTGCGGGATCTGTTTGACGAAGGGGTGCCGGGCGAGGTGATCCGGCTTGTGTTTCTCGGGACCCATTACTCCAAGCCCATGGATTGGACCGCCGCCAAGCGCGATGAGGCGACCGGCGTTCTGCGGAAATGGCGCGCGGCGGTTGCAGGCATCGAGCCCGCGCCCGCCGCGTCCCCGTCCGTCATGGCGGCGCTGGCGGATGATCTCAACACGCCGGGGGCCATTGCGGGCCTGCACCAGCTGTACCGGGACGGGGACCTGCCCGGATTGCTGGCCTCGGCGCGGCTGATGGGGCTTCTGACCGACGAGATGGGCGGCTGGGCCGCAGCGCCTCAGGTCGACCTGTCGGCCCATGCCGCGGGACTGGCGGCGGCGCGTGAGGCCGCCATGGCGAGCAAGGATTTTGCGGAAGTCGACCGCCTCAAATCGGCGCTCGTGGCGGCCGGGGTCGAGGTGCGCATGAGCAAGGCCGGGGTCGAGCTGGTCCCCGGACCCGATTTCGATGCCGCCAAGCTGGAGGCGTTGGCATGACAGGCGAGCGGCTTTTCCTCTACGATACCACCCTGCGCGACGGGCAGCAGACGCAAGGGGTGCAATTCTCCACCGCCGAGAAGCAGCAGATCGCGACGGCGCTCGACATGCTGGGGATCGATTATATCGAAGGCGGCTGGCCCGGTGCGAACCCGACGGATTCGGAGTTTTTCGCCACCAGACCCGCCTTTGATCATGCGCGCTTTGCCGCCTTTGGCATGACCAAGCGCGCCGGGTTCTCGGCGGAGAATGACGATGTGCTGGCCGCCGTTCTGAACGCGGGCACGCCCTCGGTCTGTCTCGTGGGCAAATCGCACGAGTACCACGTGACCCGGGCGCTCGGCATCGAGTTGGCCAAGAACACCGAAAACATTCGTCGCTCGGTCGCGCATCTCCGCGCCCAGGGGCGGGAGGCGCTGTTTGACGCGGAGCATTTCTTTGACGGCTATCTGGCCAATCCGGATTATGCGCTCGAAACGCTCCATGCCGCGCTGGAGGCCGGGGCGCGCTGGGTCGTGCTGTGCGATACCAATGGCGGGCGGCTGCCAGCGGAGATCGGTGAGATCACGGCGGCAGTGATTGCAAGCGGCGTGCCTGGGGACCATCTGGGCATCCATACCCATAACGACACGGGCAATGCGGTGGCCAATTCTCTGGCGGCCATCGATGCGGGCGCGCGTCAGATCCAGGGCACGCTGAACGGGCTTGGAGAGCGCTGCGGCAATGCCAATCTGGTCACGCTTATCCCGACGCTTTTGCTGAAAGAACCCTATCGCAGCCGGTTCGAGACCGGTGTGACCGAGGACGCGCTGACCGATCTGGTCCGGGTGTCGCGCACGCTCGATGACATCCTCAACCGGGTGCCGACCAAGAGCGCGCCTTATGTGGGCGCCTCGGCCTTTGCCCACAAGGCGGGGCTGCACGCCTCGGCGATCCTGAAGGATCCGAGCACCTATGAGCATATCGCGCCCGAGGCCGTGGGCAATGCGCGCGTCATCCCCATGTCGAACCAGGCCGGGCAGTCCAACCTGCGCAAGCGGCTGGCGGATGCGGGGATCGAGATTGCCAAGGGCGACCCAAGGCTCGGCGCGCTTCTGGACGAGGTGAAGCGGCGCGAGGATCTGGGCTATGCCTTTGACAGTGCGCAGGCCAGTTTCGAGCTGCTGGCGCGGCGCCATCTGGAGGGGCTGCCGGAGTTTTTCGAGGTCAAGCGCTACCGGGTGACGGTGGAGCGGCGCAAGAACAAGTATAACGAGATGGTCAGCCTGTCCGAGGCGGTGGTGGTTCTGAAGATCGGCGATCAGAAGATGCTGTCTGTGTCGGAATCCATGGATGAGACCGGCTGTGATCGCGGCCCGGTGAATGCGCTGGCCAAGGCGCTCGGCAAGGATCTGGGCCCCTATACGCGCTTCATCGAGGATCTGAAGCTGGTGGATTTCAAGGTGCGGATCACCAATGGCGGCACCGAGGCCGTGACCCGCGTCCTGATCGACAGCGAGGACGGGCAGGGGCGGCGCTGGTCCACGGTCGGGGTGTCCGCCAACATCGTGGATGCGAGTTTCGAAGCGCTGGTCGAGGCGATCCAGTGGAAGCTGATCCGTGATGGCGCGACCGCGCAGGCGCTGGCCGCCGAATGACGCTCAACGCATGTGCCGCGCTGGTGGAGCGGGGGGACCCGGACCGGTTTCTCGCCACCATGGCCGCGCCCGTGGCCGCGCGGGCGGTGTTGTTCCCGGTCTATGCCTTCAATCTCGAAGTGAGCCGCGCCCCTTGGGTGACCGAGGAGGCGATGATCGCCGAGATGCGCCTGCAATGGTGGCGCGACACGCTCGAAGAGATCGGGCAGGGGGCCGAGCCGCGCGCCCATGAGGTGGTCGCGCCGCTGAGCGACGTGCTGGATGCGGAGGCAACAGAGGTGCTGGATCGCTTGATCGTGGCCCGCCGCTGGGAGATCTATCGCGACCCGTTCGAGGATGACGCGGCCCTGAGCACCTATCTGGAGGACACGGGCGCGGGGCTGGTCTGGACCCTCGGGCGGCTGCTGGGCGCGGGGCCCGAGGCCGAAGCGCCCTTGCGCGCACAAGGCTGGGCGGCGGCGCTTGCGCGGTACCTGCAGGCGGTGCCGGAGCTTGAGGCGCGCAACCGCATCCCCCTCGTGGATGGGCGGAGCGCGGCCGTGGCCGATCTGGCGCGGGCGGGGCTGGCGCGTCTGGCAGAGGCGCGCAAGGCGCGCGGTTCCGTGCCCAAAGCGGCGCTGCCCGCGCTTCTGGCCGGATGGCAGGCTGAACCTGTCCTGCAACAGGCTGCAGCGCATCCCGAGGATGTGGCCGCAGGGGCCTTGGGCGGGTCGGAGTTCGGCAAGCGCGCGCGTCTGGCCTGGATCAGCAGCACGGGGCGCTGGTAGGCCCATGGCCGGCGGCTGTCGCCCCCGGCCTGTTGTGCCTCAGATCGCCGGTTTCGGCTTCAGCACCAGCCAGATCAGCGCGCCGCCCGCCAGCGCCAGAAGGGGTGCCATGGCAAGGTTCACGGCGGTCCAGCCCGCGACCACATCGCCGCCCGAGCAGTTCATCAGCCCGCCCGAGGCCAGCGAGGCCATGGTCACGCAGCCAAAGACGATCGCGTCATTCAGGCCCTGGATCCGCCCGCGCTCTCCCGCGCTATGGGCCGAGGCGAGCATGGTGGTCGCCCCGATGAAGCCAAAGTTCCAGCCCACGCCCAACAGCGCCAGCGCGACAAAGAAATTCCCCAGCGCCACGCCCGACAGCGCCACGGCCCCGCCCGCGCCAAGGATCAGAAGGCCCGTGGCCACGATTTTCTCGACGCCGAACCGGTTGATCAGATGGCCGGTGAAAAAGCTCGGCGCGAACATGGCGATCACGTGCAGGCTGACCACATCCGCCGCATTCCCGGTGGTAAAGCCGCAGCCCACCACCGCCAGCGGGGTCGAGGTCATCACGAGGTTCATCAGCGCATAGGCCACCATGGCACAGATGATCGCGGTCACGATCACCGGATCGCGCAGCATCTCGCGCCGGGTCCGTCCGCCCTCGGGGCCCTTCTTGGCCGAGGCGGGTTTCGGGATGTCGAGAAAGAAGAACAGCCCGATCCCGATCAGATTGATCGCCAGCGCCACCAGATAGGTGCCCAGAAACGGCACGACGAAGAGGTCGGTCGTCACCTTCACCAGCTGCGGCCCGATCAGGGCCGAGACCAGCCCGCCCGCCATCACATAGGAGATCGCCTTGGGCCGGAACCCCTCGCTCGCGGTATCCGCGGCCGCGAAGCGGTAGAAGCCCTGCGCGCTCATATAGCTGCCCGTCAGGAACGACCCGAGCAGGAAGATCCAGAAATTACCCGTGGCCAGGCCCATTGCGCCGATGATGCTGCCGAGCGCGCCGCCAAGGGCGCCGATGACGAAGCCAGTCCGACGTCCGAAGCGCTGCATCACCGCGGACAGCCAGGGCGCCGTGGCCATGGAGCCGAACACGATCAGCGAGATCGGCAGGGTCGCGAGGCAGGGATGCGGGGTCAGCATCTGACCGGCCAGCCCGCCGATGACGAAGATCATCGTGATCTGGCTGCCGAGAAAGGCCTGGGCCGCCACAAGGACCGCCACATTGCGCTTGGCGCGGGCGTCATCCATCGGGGCGGTCTCGGTCAGCATGGTCATGGGGCAGTGCTATCGGGTTGGGCGGGGCGGGGGAAGCGGCCTTTCGGTCGCGCTCTGGCTCCGGGGCGTGGTCATGCCGGGGCGATAAGATGGGCGAAGCTGCCCGCGACCGAGCCCGCCCGCAAGCCCATCGCAGGCAGATCCGCGCCCGCCGCATCGCGCGCGGTAAAGAGCGGATCGCCCTCGGCCCGGAGGGTGCTGGCATAGTGGAATTCATGGCCCGTGAGCGGCCCCGCGAACCTGGCACCAAGCGGGGCAAGCTGCCGGTAGCCCAGATGCAGCTTGCGCGCCGCGAAAGAGGTCTCCAACCGCAGCAGCCCTGCCATGGCATGGCGCGTGCCATCCGCATCCACAAGCCCATCGCCCAGAACCATGTAGCCACCGCATTCCCCATAGATCCGCGTCCCGGCCTTTGCCGCGGCGCGCAGGCTGTCGAGAAAACGCGCGGCAGCGGCAAGGCGACCGCCATGAAGCTCCGGATAGCCGCCGGGCAAAAAGACCGCGTCGACCCCCTCCAGGATCGGCGCGTCGTCCAGCGGTGAGAAAACGCTCAGCTCGGCCCCGGCATCGCGCCAGGCGGCCAGCAGATGCGGATAGGCAAAGGCAAAGGCCGCGTCCCGCGCGACGGCGATCCGTTGACCCAAGGGCGGGATATGCGGGGCCCGGCTCGGGGCGCGCAGGGGCAGAGGCTCGGCCAGCGCGATCAACGCGTCGAGATCCACGGCCTCTGCGGCAAGTGTGCCGGCACGGTCGAGAAAGGCGCGCAGATCGTGACGCTCTTCAGCCTGAACCAGTCCGAGATGGCGCGACGGGGTCCCGAGGGCCGTGTCCCGATGCACTGCGCCGAGCACGGGGATCCCGAGCGGCGCGAGTGCGGCGCGCAGCAGCGTCTCATGGCGGGGCGAGCCGACCTTGTTGAGGATCACGCCCGCGATGCGCACCTGCGGGTCGTGCCCGGCAAAGCCCGCGACCAGCGGCGCGATGGAGTGCGCCATGCGCGCGGCATCCACCACCAGCACCACGGGCAGGCTCAACTGTCGCGCGAGATCCGCGCAGGATCCGCGCCCCGCGCCACTGCCATCGGCGGCCCCGTCAAAGAGACCCATCGCCCCTTCGATGATCAGGGTGCCGGGACCGGCGGCAAGATCGCGGATCATCCCCGGCGCCATGGCCCAGGCGTCGAGATTGACACAAGGTCGGCCCGTGGCGGCGGCATGAAACTGCGGATCGATGTAATCGGGGCCGGATTTCGCCCCGCGCACGGCCATGCCCCGCGCGGTGAGAGCCGCGAGAAGACCCAGTGTGACCGTGGTCTTGCCCGCGCCCGAGCCCGGAGCCGCGAGGATCAGCCCGCGCCCCGGATCTGCGCTCATCCGGCTTCGGCCGGGCGTCCCCGGCCCAGCGGGTCGAGATCCCGTGCGACGGCTCCGGCGGCCATGGCCTGCCAATCGAGCACCTGCCGCATCAGCACCGCGCGCCCGACACAGATGATCGCCGGGGGCGTCAGACCGCTTTCGGCGATATCCTCGGCCACGCGGCCCAGTGTCGTCTCGAGCACCTGCTGATGCTCTGTCGCCGCCGATGTCACCACGGCCACGGGTTCTTCAACCGCGCGCCCGCCCGCGATCAGTGCCGCCGAGATCCGCGCGATATGCTTCATGCCCATGTAAATAACAATGACCTGACTGCCCCGGGCGATCCCTTCCCAGTCGAGGGTCGAAGGGGTCGCGCCGCTCTGGTCATGGCCGGTCACGAAGGTCACGGATTGGTTCACGTCGCGATGGGTCACGGGCACGCCCGCATAGGCCAGCCCGCCGATCCCGGCGGAGATGCCGGGGATGATCCGGATCGGGATGCCGTGCTGCACAAGGCTCTGGGCCTCTTCGCCGCCGCGTCCGAACACGAAAGGGTCGCCGCCCTTGAGGCGCAGCACCCGCCGCCCTTCGCGCGCCAGCGACACCAGCCGCAGCGAGATGTCCCGCTGCTTGGCCGAGGGTTTGCCCCCGCGCTTGCCCGCATAGATCTTTTCGGCCTGCGGATTGGCCCAGCTCAGGACGCGATCATCCACCAGCGCGTCATAGACGATCACATCCGCCTGGCGCAGGGCATTGACCGCATGCAGGGTCAAAAGCCCCGGATCGCCGGGGCCAGCACCGCAGAGCCAGACCCAGCCGGGCTCCATTGCGGGAAGATCGTGGAAAAGAGAGTCGCTCATGGCGCTGTTATGGCAGGGCAATTCCAAACCGCAAAGAGGCCAAGCGACGCAACAGAGCCTGTTTGCGCAGCCCGGCGGGGGGCGTATAGTCGCGCCGATGACACGCATGCCCGATCCTGAGCAGACACTGCGCCGTGGCTGGACGACCGGGGCCTGCGCCACGGCCGCCACCAAGGCGGCGCTTGTGGCGCTGTGGGATAGGGCGTTTCCGGACGAGGTTCAGATCACGCTGCCCAAGGGCGAGCAGCCGGTCTTTCCGCTCGCCCATCGGGCGCGGGGCGCGGATTGGGCCGAGGTCGGGATCACCAAAGATGCGGGCGATGATCCGGATGTCACCCATGGGGCGCTGGTAATCGCGCGGGTGCGGGCCTCTGCCGGCGGTGTGCGCTTCGCTGCCGGAGAGGGGGTCGGTCATGTGACCAAGGCCGGGCTGCCCATCGCGGTAGGCGAGCCTGCGATCAACCCTGTGCCGCGATCCATGATGACCGAGGTCGTCACCGCGCTGGCGGCGGAACGGTCCCGCGCCCCGGATGTCGAGATCACGATTTCGATCCCCGGCGGTGCAGAGCTGGCCGCCAAGACCTGGAACCCGCGCCTGGGGATTCAGGGCGGGCTGTCGATCCTCGGGACGACCGGCGTGGTGCGCCCCTTCTCCTGCGCGGCCTGGATCGCCTCGATCCATCGCGGGATCGATGTGGCGCGGGCCGAGGGGCTCGGCCATGTGGCGGGAACAACGGGGGCCACGTCGGAGGCGACGGTGCAGACGCTCCATTCCCTGCCAGATCACGCGATGCTCGACATGGGGGATTTTGTCGGCGGGATGACGAAATACCTGCGCAAGCACCCGGTCCCGCGCCTCACGGTCGGGGGCGGCATCGGCAAGATGAGCAAGCTGGCCCAAGGCGCGGTCGATCTGCATTCCAAGCGCTCGCAGGTGGATCTCGGCGCGCTGGCCGCAGCGATGGGTGATCCGCGCCTTGCGGGGTGCAACACGGCGCTCGAAGCGCTGGAGATCGCCGGGGCGCCCCTGGCCGCCCATGTGGCCGAGACGGCCCGGGCGCGGCTGTGTCAGATGGTCGGGCCCGAGATCGCGGTGGATACGGTGGTGATTGACCGCAAGGGCCAGATCTGGGGCCGGGCGGAATGACGCGGCTCTTGCTTCTGGGAGGCACGAGCGAGGCGCGCGATCTGGCGCGCCAGCTGGCGGGGCAGGTGGATCTGACGCTGTCGCTGGCCGGGCGCACCCGCGCGCCGGAGCTTGACGGGGTGCGCACACGGATCGGCGGGTTTGGCGGGGCCGAAGGCTTCGCGCGCCATCTGGCCGAGACCGGGACGGACGCGGTGCTCGACGCCACCCATCCCTTCGCGGCCGAGATGTCGCGGCGCAGTGCGGCGGTCGCGACCCGCGCGGGTCTGCCCTATCTTATGCTGCGGCGCCCGGGCTGGCAGCCTGACCCGGAGGATGACTGGATCCGTGTGCCGGACACCGCCGCGGCGGCGCGGGTCCCGGGGCGGGCAGATCGCGTGTTTCTTGCCACCGGGCGGCAGACCCTGCCGGAGTTCGCGCGGATGCGCGCGGCCCGGTGCTGGTGTCGGCAGATCGACCCGCCCGAGGGCGCGTTTCCCTTCCCCAAGGGCGAGTTCCTTGTGGGTCGTCCGCCCTTCCCCGAGACCGAGGAGATCGCTCTGTTCGAGCGGTTGGGCGTGACGCTTCTGGTGGTCAAGGATGCGGGCGGTGCGGCCAGTCGCAGCAAACTCGACGCCGCGCGCGCGCTGGGGATCCGGGTCGTCATGATCGACCGGCCCGACCTGTCGGACCTGCCGCAGGTGAGCACGGTGGCGCAGGCACTGACTTGGGTAGAGGAGTTGCCATGTCCGTCGGACGCCTGATCGAAACCCCCGATTGCGTCGCCGAGGGCTGCGCCTATCTGGTGGACATCGAACCGCGCTTTGCCACCGCCTTTGACGCGACCGGGCCCTTGCCCCTGCGGCGGCGGCCGGACGGGTTCGCGGCGCTTTTGTCGGCCATCGTCAGCCAGCAGGTCTCGGTCGCGGCGGCCAATGCGATCTGGTCCCGGCTCAAGGCCGCAAAGCTCACGGGGCCCCGCAAGGTCCTCTGGGCGACGGAGGAGGAGTTGCGCGCCTGCGGTCTCTCGCGCCAGAAGGTCCGCTATGCCAAGGCTCTGGCCGAAGCCAGGATCAGGTTTGCCGATCTGCGCGACGCCCCCGATGACGAGGTCGTTGCGACGCTGGTCGAGGTGCCTGGGATCGGGCGCTGGACCGCCGAGATCTACGCCATGTTCTCGCTGGGCCGGGCGGATGTCTTTGCGCCCGCCGATCTCGCCTTGCAGGAATCGGCCCGGGTGCTCTTTGATCTGCCCGAGCGGCCCAGTGAAAAGGCCCTGCGGGAGATGGCCGCGGCCTGGTCGCCATGGCGAGCGGTTGCGGCGCGCGGGCTCTGGGCCTACTACCATGTGGCCAAGAACCGGGAGGGCATACGATGACGCGTATTCTGGACATGGGCCGCAAGGGCCCCGCACAAGGCACCGCCAAGCGGGTGGTTGTGCTGCTCCATGGCTATGGCGCTGATGGCAATGACCTTCTTGGGCTCGCCGATCCGCTCTCGCCGCATATGCCCGACACGGCTTTCATCGCGCCCAACGCGCCGGAGGTCTGCGTCAACAACCCCATGGGGTTCCAGTGGTTTCCGATCCCTTGGCTCGACGGCTCTTCCGAAGAAGAAGCCGCGACGAGCATGGAGCGTGCGGTTGAAGACCTGAACGCGTTTCTCGATTCCGTGCTTGAAGGCGAGGGTGTAACCTCCGATAATCTCATGCTTTTGGGGTTTTCGCAGGGCACGATGATGAGCCTCCATGTGGCGCCGCGCCGCGAGACCGCATTCGCCGGGGTCGTCGGCTTTTCCGGGCGTCTGCTCGGGCCAGAGCGGCTCGAGGACGAGATGAAGGTCAAGATGCCGATCCTGTTGATCCACGGGGATCAGGACGAGATGGTACCGCCCGCCTCCCTGCCGGAGGCGGCCAATGCGCTGAACTCTGCCGGGTTCGAGGTCTATGCCCATATCTCCAAGGGGACGGGCCACGGGATCGCGCAGGATGGTCTGTCGGTGGCGCTGGCCTTCATGCGCGACAAGCTCGGGCTGGAGGACGGCTGAGGCCGGTTTTCGCGCCCGTTCCCGCCGCGCCATCCCTGCCCATCGCCCGCCGTCACGCGCGCGTCACACTCTGCCCGTAGCTCTGGCAGGCAAGTACCGTATTTGCGGGGCTTGTCAGGTGGCGAACGCCATATATAGTGACAGCAAGCGAACGGGGCGGGGTGTCCCGCCTTGGTCCAAACCTGGATAGACGAGGCGGAGACGGAGTCCCATGAGTGAGCCGATCGAGCGTGAGTTCCGAACGAGTTTTGTCCGAGATCCCCAGAGCCTGCGCCACAACCCGGCCCTTGTACTGAACGCCGATTACCGGCCGCTGTCCTACTACCCGCTGTCGCTCTGGACCTGGCAGGAGGCGGTAAAGGCGGCCTTCCTCGACCGGGTGACGATCCTTGCGGAGTATGACGATGTGGTCCGCAGCCCCACCACCGAGATACGGGTCCCCTCGGTTGTCGTCCTCAAAGACTATGTGAAACCTCAAAAGCGCGTGGCCTTCACGCGCTTTAATTTGTTTTTGCGGGACCAGTTCTGCTGTCAGTATTGCGGGGCCAAGGGGGATCTGACCTTTGACCACGTGGTGCCGCGCGCCAGTGGCGGCGTGACCAGCTGGGAGAACGTGGTGGCGGCCTGTTCGAAGTGCAACCTGAAGAAGGGGTCGAAATCGCTGCGCGCCTCGGGCATGTCCCTGCGCCAGACCCCGCGCCAGCCCGCCGCCGAGCAGCTCCGGAATATGGGCCGGAAATTCCCGCCCAACTACCTCCATGAGAGCTGGATGGACTTCCTGTACTGGGATGCCGAGCTGGAAGCCTGAGAAGGCGTTCGGCCCTGTCTGACGTTACGTACCGTCATCGGCGGATTCCCCGTTGATTTCACGCCCCGCGCTGGCCTAAGCACGCGCAGTGCGGGGCCGTGGCCACGCGGGTGTTTTCCTGTTTCCTGACGTTTGAACCGGCGTTCTCATGCGAGGGCGCAAGTCTGCTTTGCCGATGATTGGGGCCTGCCGTGAAGCTCAAGATTGATGTGACGATGAATTACCAGCTCGACCCGAGCCGCCGGGTGCTTTTGGCGCTGGAGGTTGCGCAGGGCCCGGAGCAGGTTGTCCATGCCAGCCATCTCGACATCGATCATGCGCGCCTGCACCGGGTGGACGGGGCCGGCGGGGTGGGGCAACGCACCTGGGCCTTGCTCGGGATCGACCAGATGTGGCTTGGATACAACGCCGAGGTGGAAATCAAGCGCCCGGTCCCCGAGCTCGCTGCGCTGGCACCGACGCCGCTTCATGCGCTGCCGGGCGAGGCGCTGTGCTATCTGCGCCCGTCGCGATTCTGCCAATCCGACAAGTTCACCGCCTTCGTCCAGCGCCGCTTCGGCGGGATCGAGGGCGGGGCCAAGGTGGCCGCCATTCTCGACTGGATCGATGCGGAGATGATCTATGTCCCGGCCAGCTCGGACGCGGAAACCACGGTGATGGAGACCTTTGTGGATCGTCAGGGCGTGTGCCGTGACTATGCCCATATGGTCTGCGCCCTGTGCCGGGCCGCGGACATCCCGGCGCGCTACGCGTCGGTCTACGGGCTGGGCGTGGTGCCGCAGGATTTCCATGCGGTCGCACAGGTCTGGCTGGACGGGGCGTGGCGTCTGGTGGATGCAACCCGCATGTGCGCGCCGGATCAGATGGTGGTGATCGCCGTCGGGCGGGATGCCTGCGATGTCGCCTTCATGGAGACCGAGGGGTTCGCCAGCATGATCACCCAGCAGGTGAGCGTCTCCGCCCTCTAGGCAGGCGGGTCAGGCCGAGCAGCTCGCCCCGCCCAGCACGCAGAATTTGGCGCAATGGGGGTGGTTGAGCTGTACCGCGCCCTCGGCCTCGGCGAGGCTGGTGCCCAGCTCGAATTCCGGGCTGTAGGGCAGCAATGTGCAGGCCAGCACGGACGGGCTTTCGGCCCCGCGCCGCTTGACCACCATCCGCGAGGAGGCGCACATCACATCATCCGGTGACTTGTTGAGGATCCCCCAGCAAGCGGTTGTGATCTCAGGCACTTCTGCGGTTTCATCCATCTCGGGAAAGAGCACGGTCTGGCCCGGATTGCGGGCATCGATCTGGTAGCCGCGCGCCTCGAAAAGGGCGGCATAGCCATCGCGGCTCTGGGCGTCGGTCTCGCCCCAGACGGTGCGCCCGGCAACGGCCATCCGGATGCCGTGATCGCGCAGCCAATCCATGCCTTCGAGCGTGCGGGCAAAGCTATTCTTGCCGCGCTCTTCGTCATGGCGGTCCTCGGACCAGTGATCGACGCTGATCCGCAGGGTCAGCTTGTCGCCATGGGTCTTTTGCAAATCCAGCAGGCCTGCGCGCATGGATTTGCGCATCATCGGGCGCATGGCGTTGGTGAGGATCAGAACCTCATAGCCGCGTTGCAGGCAGTCGCGCGCCATCTCGATCATGTCGGGGTTCATGAAGGGCTCGCCGCCGGTAAACCCGATCTCGCGCACATTCCACTGCCGCGCCTCAAGCTGATCCAGATAGTCCCGCACCTCGGCTGCGGTGATATAGACCAGCCGGTCATTGGTCGGAGAGCTCTCGATATAGCAGTTCACACATTCAATGTTGCACAAGGTGCCGGTGTTGAACCACAGCGTGTCAGGATTCGTGAGGGCCACGGAGGCCCGCTGATCGCCCGCCGCGGTCACATAGGGGTCTTGGAACTTGCCGGCATTCGCTGCGAGGTCTTTCATCGTCGTCTCCGTGTTGCCCCTTAGAGGTACGCTGCATCTGCGAGAGAGAAAAGCCATGACACTTGTAGTGACGCTGTTGTGAAGGCATCCTTTTCCCAATGCGTGCTGGACAGGCGCGCGTGCGCCACGTAATTAGGCGGCGTTAGCGCTAACGCCGGGCGTTCGCGCAGTGCAGAAAGTCTTGTGGAGATAGCAACATGGTCGCACGCGTAATTCCAGTCGATGTGTTTGATCTGGTGATCTTCGGGGGGACCGGGGACCTCGCGCGGCGCAAGATCCTGCCGGGTCTGTTCCGACGCCATCTCGCCGGGCAGATCCCCGAGGATGCCCGGATCATCGGCGCGGCCCGGTCCGAAATGGACGCCGAGGCTTACCGTGCCTTCACCCGCGAGGCGCTGCACGAATTCGCACCGAAATCCTGCACGGATGAGGCCCGCGTGGACGAGTTTCTCGCCATGCTCGAATATGTCGCCATCGATGCCAAGGGCGAGGGCGGCTGGTCCGATCTCGCCGCGCTGATGCGCGAGGGCAAGGTGCAGGCCTTCTACTTCTCGGTGGCGCCGTCGCTCTTTGGCGATCTGGCCGAGCGGCTGCATCTGCACAAGATCGCGTCCGAGAATGCCCGGATCGTCGTCGAGAAACCCTTCGGCCGCGATCTGGCCACGGCCAAGGCCCTGAATGCCGGGCTCGCGACCTTCTTTGACGAGGACCAGATTTACCGGATCGACCACTATCTCGGCAAAGAGACGGTGCAGAACCTCATGGCGGTGCGGTTTGGCAATGTGCTGTTCGAGCCGCTCTGGAATGCGCAATTTGTCGATCACATCCAGATCACCGTGGCCGAAACCGTGGGTGTCGGCGGGCGCGGCGAGTATTACGACAAATCGGGCGCCATGCGGGACATGGTCCAGAACCACCTGATGCAGCTTCTCTGCCTGATCGCGATGGAGCCGCCCAGCCATTTCGACCCGGATGCAGTACGCGACGAGAAGCTCAAGGTGATCCGCGCCCTCGACCCGGTCGCGCCCGACGACCTCGTGCGCGGTCAGTACCGCGACGGGGATGACGGGCCCAGCTATCTCGAAGAGGTGGGCGATCCGAACTCCACCACCGAGAGCTTCGTGGCGATCAAGGCCCATGTGGCCAACTGGCGCTGGAACGGCACGCCGTTCTACATGCGCACGGGCAAGCGTCTGCGGGCGCGGATGTCCGAGATCGTGGTGGTGTTCAAGGAAACCCCGCACTCGATCTTTGGGGCCGATGCCGGGCGCAGCGCCAATATCCTGACCATCCGGTTGCAGCCCGACGAGGGAATGACCCTGCAGGTCACCATCAAGGAACCGGGGCCGGGCGGAATGCGGCTGATCGATGTGCCGCTCGACATGAGTTTCGCCGATGCCCTGGGGGAAAGCGGAAATGAGATGCCGGACGCCTATGAACGGCTTATCATGGACGTGGTCCGCGGCAACCAGACCCTGTTCATGCGGGGCGACGAGGTGGAGGCCGCCTGGGCCTGGACCGACCCGCTGATCGCGGGGTGGGGCGCACGCCGCGACCGCCCGCAAAGCTATCATCCGGGCACCAACGGACCCGAGGACAGCCTGATGTTGCTGCACCGGGATGGACGTCGCTGGCGCGACTTGGAGGCGTAATGCAGCTTGAGACCTATCCCGACCGGGACCTGCTGATGATGCGGCTGGCAGACCGGATTGCCGCCGATCTGAAGGAATGCCTGCTGACCCATGAGCGTGCGACGCTCTGCGTGCCCGGGGGGACCACGCCCGGGCCGGTTTTCGACATCCTGAGTGCGGTGCAACTGGATTGGGAGCGGGTCAATATCCTGCTGAATGACGAACGCTGGGTGCCCGAAAGCTCGGATCGCTCGAACACCGCGCTTCTGCGCAAGCGGCTTTTGACCGGGCGCGCGGCCAAGGCGCGGCTGATCCCGCTGGTTTCAGACGCGGCTATCCCGGAGGACGGGCTCGACGCCCTGACCGAAGGGCTGGATGGCGTGCTGCCGATCTCTGTCCTGCTTCTGGGGATGGGCGAAGACATGCATACCGCCTCGCTCTTTCCCGGGGCCGACCAGCTCGCCCTCGCGCTTAGCGAGGAGGCGCCGCCGCTGGTGGCGATGCGCGCTCCCGGGGCGCCCGAGCCGCGCATCACGCTCAGCGCGCCTGTCCTGAAACAGGCGATGAAAACCCATATCCTGATCGTCGGGCCCGGCAAGAAAGCGGCGCTGGATGATGCCGCGGCCTCGGGCCCGGTCGAAGATGCCCCGGTGCGCTCGGTTCTGCCGAATGCGATGGTGCACTGGGCCGAATAACCTCTCGCTTTTCAAGGAATACATCATGTCCGTCTGGCAACGTCTCTCTTTCCACCATGACCAGACCAGGGACCGCAAGATCCTCGACCTGTTCGAGGATCCGGATCGCGCCAGCGCGTTCTCGGCGCGGCTCGGCGATATGGTCTTTGATTACTCCAAGACGAATATCGATCTGGCCGGGCGCGACTTGCTGGTCTCGCTCGCCGAGGGGGCCCATCTGGCCGCGCGCCGGGACGCGATGTTCGCTGGCGAGACGATCAACGAGACCGAGGGCCGCGCGGTGCTGCATACGGCCCTGCGCAATCTCGACGGGTCGGTGGTCGTGGACGGGGTCGATGTGATGCCCGACGTCCGCGCGACCTATGACCGGATGGCCGCGTTTTGCGAGGATGTGCGCGGTGGTGCCTTCACCGGGGCCGGAGGGCAGATCACCGATGTGGTCAATATCGGGATCGGCGGGTCCGATCTTGGCCCGGCCATGGCGGCGATCGCGCTCTCGCCCTATGCGGACGGGCCGCGCACCCATTTCGTCTCGAATGTGGATGGGGCGCAGATCGCCGAGACCCTCGCCCCGCTCGACCCGACCACAACGCTGGTGATCGTGGCCTCCAAGACCTTCACCACCATCGAAACCATGACCAATGCCGAGACCGCCCGGGCCTGGATGGCCAAGACGGTGGCCGACCCCGCGGCGCAGTTCGCGGCCGTTTCGACCAGTGCCGAAAAGACCGCCGCTTTCGGCATCGCGCCGGATCGGGTGTTCGGGTTCGAGGATTGGGTTGGTGGGCGCTATTCCATGTGGGGGCCGATCGGGCTGAGCCTGATGATGGCCGTGGGGCCGCTGGATTTCCGCGCCTTCCTCGACGGTGGGGCGGCGATGGATACCCATTTCCGCGACGCGCCCCTGGCCGAGAACCTGCCTGTTCTGCTGGCGCTCGTGGGGATCTGGCACCACCAGATCTGCGGTCACGGCACGCGGGCGGTGCTGCCCTATGACCAGCGGCTGGCGCGGTTGCCCGCCTATCTCCAGCAGCTGGAGATGGAGAGCAATGGCAAGCGCGTTGCCATGGACGGTACGACGCTGGAGCGGACCGCCGGGCCGGTCGTCTGGGGGGAGCCGGGGACGAATGGCCAGCACGCCTTTTACCAGCTGATCCATCAGGGGCAGCAGGTCGTGCCCTGCGAATTCCTGCTGGCGGCCAAGGGGCATGAGCCCGATCTGGCGCATCAGCACCGGCTGCTTGTGGCGAATTGTCTGGCGCAATCCGAGGCGCTCTTGCGCGGGCGCAGCCTCGAGGTCGCCACGCAGATGATGGCCGCCAAGGGGCTGACCGGGGCCGAGCTCGACCGGCAGGCACGCCACCGGGTCTTCCCGGGCAACCGGCCTTCGACGACGCTGGTCTATCCGCAGCTCACGCCCTTCATCCTCGGCCAGATCATCGCGCTTTACGAGCACCGGGTCTTTGTCGAGGGCGTCATCCTCGGCATCAACTCCTATGACCAATGGGGCGTCGAGCTGGGCAAGGAACTGGCTACGGCGCTGGGTCCGGTCGTGGCGGGCGAGGCGTCGGCCGAGGGCAAGGACGGCTCAACCCAGGCGCTTGTCAGCTTCGTGCGCGCTCACGCCTGACGAGGTTGCGCCCCGTCGCGCGCCGTGAAAATGGCGCGCTGCTCCGCCGACAGGGGGACGCCCGTCTTGCCATCGGCGTGCAGAAGGACAATCGCCGCGCTGCCTTCGGCGCGCAGCTGGCCTTCGACGAACACGCCGTACTCCATCTGGAAACTGGTGCGGCCAAGCAGGGTGGTACGGCCCGTGGTGATATAGGTTTCACCCAGATGCAGCGGCGCGTGATAGGTCACGCCCACCGCCCGCATCACCAGCAGCGGCTCGCCCGGCACGTAATCATACACGCCATATTCCGCGAGATAGGCGACGCGCAGGCTTTCGAACCAGCTCAGATAGACCGCGTTGTTCACATGGTTCAGAGCGTCGAGCTCATGGAACCGCACCCGATCCGCCATCCCGAATTGCCACGGGTCCGGCACGCCAAATGCCCGCAGGTCGGCACCAAGCAAGGGGGTCAGGACGGGCGGTGTTTGGGTCATCGATATGTCGTGATCTGGAGCGGGTAACGGGAATCGAACCCGTAACTTAAGCTTGGGAAGCTCGCGTGATACCTTTTCACCATACCCGCTTTGTGACGGTTGGCATAGCCAAGCCGCCAGATGTCGTCAATCGCATTTATCCACGTCTGCGCCGTCTGCGCCCGCCGCCGTCTGCGCCGCTGCCGGTGTTGAAGGCGACATCAGGCAGAGTGACGATTTTCGACAGCTCCGGGAAGGGGGCCGTGGCATGGGGGATGGCGTTGGCGGCCACGAAATGCTCCTGAAAGCGGGGCTCGATGGCGGTTTCGATCTTGGTGATCCCGGCCACGGTGGCCTCGATCTCGCGGCGCGCGGCCCGGCTGCACAGCGCCATGCGTGCCCCGGTGCCGGCGGCATTGCCCGCGGATTGGACCTTGTCCAGCGGTGCATCAGGGATCATGCCCAGAACCATCGCGTGCTTGGGCGAGATATGCGCGCCGAAGGCTCCGGCGAGTGTCACGCGGTCGACCTGCTCGACCCCCATCTCATCCATCAGGAGCCGCGCGCCCGCATAGAGTGCGGATTTGGCAAGCTGGATCGCGCGGATATCGCCTTGGGTCACCGTGACAAGCGGACCACCCTCGGCCCGGCCATCATAGAGCACATAGGCAAAAGTCCGCCCCTCGGGGACAGACCGCGCGGTGCCGGTCTGCTCCGGCCCGCCGATCAGGCCGGACGGGTCCAGAAGGCCCGCGATCCGCATTTCGGCCACCGCTTCGATGATGCCGGAGCCGCAAATGCCTGTGACGCCGGTAACCGCGATCTCGGTGGCGAAGTCCGGGTCGTCGGACCAACGCTCGGAGCCGATCACGCGAAAGCGCGGTTCCCTGGTGGCCGGATCGATCTCGACCCGCTCGATCGCCCCGGGGGCCGCGCGTTGACCCGAGCTGATCTGCGCGCCCTCAAAAGCCGGCCCCGTGGGCGAGGAACAGGCCAGAACCCGCTCGCGATTGCCCAGCAGGATCTCGGCATTGGTGCCCACATCCACGATCAGCACAAGGTCTTCGGATTTGTCCGGCGCCTCGGACAGGGCAACTGCGGCCGCATCAGCGCCCACATGACCCGCGATGCAGGGCAGGAGATAGGCGCGCGCCGCCGGGTTCGCCGCGCTCAGACCCATGTCGCGCGCGGGCAGCTCCAGCGCGCCGGAGCTCGCCAATGCAAAGGGCGCCTGTCCGAGTTCCACCGGGTCGATGCCCAGCAGAAGGTGATGCATCACCGGGTTGCTGACAAACACGAGCTCGAGCACGTCATGCGCCGGCACCCCGGCCTCGGCACAGATCTCGATGGTCAGCGTGTCGAGCGCGTCGCGGACCGCGCCGGTCATGGCCTCGGCCCCGTCCGCGTTCATCATCGCGTAGGACACGCGCGACATCAGATCTTCGCCAAACCGGATCTGCGGGTTCATCAGGCCGGAAGAGGCCACCACCTCGCCCGTGCCGAGATCGCAGAGATGCCCCGCGATGGTTGTCGAGCCGAGATCGATCGCGAGGCCCCAGATCGGGCCGTCGTGATAACCGGGCCAGATCTCAACCAGCACGGGCTGCGCCGCGCCGGAATTCACAGCCACAGTCACCTGCCAACCGCCCTTGCGCAGCGCGGGCTGCAGTTTGCGCAGCACGCTCAGAGGCGCGATCAGATCCGGCAGGTCCCATTGCGCAGCGAGGGCGGATTTCAACCGCTCGAAATCGCCCGAGGGTTCGTCCATATCCGGGGCTTCGACCTCGACGAAATAGAGCCGCGTGGCCGGGTCCATGGAGATGGCGCGGGTGCTTGCCGCCTTGCGGACCACTTGCTTGTGGACCTGGCTTGTGGCGGGGACATCAATGACCATGTCGCCTTGAATACAGGCCTGGCAGCCGAGGCGCCGCCCCTCGGCCAGCCCGCGCTTTTCATCATACCGCGCCTCGACCGCGTTCCAGTCGGACAATGCGCCCTCGGCGACCTCGATCCCGAATTTCGGAAAGCTGCCATAAGAGGGCGTCACCTGGCATTTCGAACAGATCCCCCGCCCGCCGCAGACACTGTCGAGATCCACGCCAAGCTGCCGGGCGGCGTCCAGAACGCTGGTGCCCTTGGCCACATATCCGCGCTGACCCGAGGGGGTGAAGACCACCATGGCCTCATCGGCCGATACGGCGGACCCGACGAGATCCTGGGCAGAGGGGGTATCATTGGCCATGACGCGATGCCTTCGAAGGAATTACCCCTCGATATGTAACCCGTCCTGCGCGCGGCTAAAGCGCAAAGCCGACACGCCGAGGATCATTCTCGTCACAATGATCATGAACGCCCTTCATGGGCGCCTATCATCGCCCCTAGCGCCCGACCCGTGCGAATTCCGAGCGCACATCCGGACCGATCCCGAGATAGCCTGCGGTGACCTTGGCGATATGGTCTGTGATGCGCACCTTTTGGGTGATCCCCTGGGCTTCGGCCTCGATCGCCTGATCGCCGACCAGCGCCACGAGATCGGCCTGGATCGTCTCGGCATCGGTCAGGGCGGCGCCGCTGCCCATGTCGAAGACCTGCATGGCGAAGGTGATGTTATGCACGCCCGAACTGCTGAGCCCATAGCGGGCAATCTCGGTCAGGGCGTGGAAGGTGCCGACCGTCACCTTGATGCGCACCGGGGTTGAACCCGACAGCCCCGAAGCGCCGCGTGTCACGCCGTCTTCCACGATGGCGGCGACCTGATCATAGCGCGTGCTGCCAGCGCCCAGCGGATCCTCGCGCCAGACGATGTCGGCATCGGGCAGATAGACATTGTCTTCGCTAACGCTCAGCGTTTCGGGCACGGTGACCACCACATCGCCCAGGCGCCAGTTCTGCGACACCGAACTCGGCACTGGCGCATCATAGCTGGTCTGCCATGAGGAACAGGCAGCGAGGAGCACGAGGCTCAGAAACAGGCTCAGGATCGCTTTCATGGCAACTCTCTTTCGCGGTGCGGTTCCCCGCGACTAGCATCCGATTGGTAAAGATATCGGCAATATGCGCCATTTTCGAAGGCAATATGCGGGGATTGTCAACTCTCCCTCCGGTTGTTCCACCCCTTTCGGCGAGGGCTCGCGTGCGGATCAGGAGCCGAGGATCCCCGGTCCGAGCGCCCAGACTGCAAAGGGCACCGGCGCGGCCGCGCAGGCAATCGTTAGCAATGTGGCGCGCGGGCTGTAGAGACGACTGAGCCCAGCGATCAGGCAGAGCCCGCCGCCGCCACCGATCACCGAATTGCCCGGCAGGTTGAGCGCGCCCGCCAGCGCGAGATAGCGGTAGTTCACCACGTAAGGCCCCAGCCATGCGGGCAGGCGGCTGCGCAGCAGGGCAAGCCGACGCTCGGGGCTGAGCGCGGCGACCTGATCCAGCAGCTCGCAGGCCTTGCGCAGGCGCAGATCCTGAAACACCCCGTGCAGCCAGGCATAGGGCAGGACACGCCCGGCCAGAAACGCCAGCCCGAGCCCGAGGCAGGTCGCAGCATAGACAAAGGGCGCGATGGCGGCCCCCTGCAGCACCAAGAGGGTCACCCCGATCTCGATCCCGGGCACGAAGGGCATCGCGATCAGCAGCGCATACAGGGCCAAGGCAAGCACCAGAACCGAGATCTGCGCCGCGCCGCGGGTGGCTTCGGGCAGGGTCTCGGCGGTCTCCATCGCCTCCATGATCAGGGATTGCGCCGCGAAGGCCACGGCGAGGATGACCAGCAGGCGCAGCGCCAGCCGCGCCAGCGTCTTGCCCAGGCCCGGCGGGGCGTAGCCCAGGCGCGCGGGCGTATTGGAGGGGGCTTTGGGGACCACCGCACGAGGGTGACCCCGAAGCGGGCGCAAAGCAAGCCCTGCCTGAGGGCCTCGCGGTGTGGCGGGGCTCAGCCCGCGCGCCGCCGTCCGCCGCGCCGCCCGCCGCGCGCGCCGCCCCCGGCCGCCGCCGCCTTGGCAGCATCGGGGAACGGAGTGCCCGCCTTATGGGCCTCAAGCACCCGGGCGAAATTGATCCACTGGCCGCCATTGGGGTCGTGGTTCATCAGGAAATTCGCGGCGTGGATCGCCTCCATCTCCTGGGCGCGGATCGGGTTCATGATCGCGCTGGTCATGCCCGCGGCAATCGCCATGGGCAAGAAGGCCGCCCCAAGACCGTGCCGGTTCGGCAGGCCGAAGCTGATATTGGAGGCCCCGCAGGTGGTGTTCACGCCCAGCTCGTCGCGCAGCCGCGCCACCAGCGTGAAGACCTGCCGCCCGGCCGTCGCCATGGCACCGACGGGCATGACCAGCGGGTCGACCACGATGTCATGGGCGGGGATGCCGAAATCCGCCGCGCGCTCGACGATCTTCTTGGCGACGGCAAAGCGGACATCCGGATCCTCGGAGATGCCCGTATCATCGTTGGAGATCGCCACCACCGGCACATTGTACTTCTTCACCAGCGGCAGGATCACCTCGAGCCGCTCTTCCTCGCCGGTCACCGAATTCAGGAGCGGTCGCCCCTCGGCCATTTCCAGCCCGTTTTCCAGCGCGCCGGGCACCGAGCTGTCGATGCAGAGCGGCACATCAACCAGGGCCTGCACCCGGCTGACCAGCTCTTTCATCAGCATGGGCTCGACGAAATTGTTGTCCGCATAGCGCGGGTCCTCGGCCATCTTGTTGGTAAAGACCGCGCCGGAATTCACATCCAGCACCATGGCCCCGCAGGCAACCTGTTCCAGCGCGTCCTTCTCGACCGTGCTGAAATCGCCGGCCTCAAGCTCGGCGGCGAGCTTCTTGCGGCCCGTGGGATTGATCCGCTCGCCGATCACGCAGAAGGGCTCGTCAAAGCCGATGGTGACAGTCTTGGATTTGGATTCGATGACAGTGCGCGTCATGCGGCGGCTCCTGATTGGCGGTCGAGCAGGGGCCCGAGCGCAGGGTCTGTGAAATCGGCGAGGGTCGCGGTGGCCCCGGCGGCGCGCAAGGTCGCGTCATCGAGGGTGGAGCGGAGGCCGAGCGTCGGAATGCCCGCCGCGACCGCGGCGCGGATGCCCGAGGGGCTGTCCTCGAAGGCGAGGGCGGTATCGGGCTGCGCGCCGACGCGGCGCAACCCTTCGAGATAGGGGGCGGGGTCGGGCTTGCCCGCGCTGCATTCGTCGCTGACCACCAGCGTGTCAAAGCGTGCGGCGACCCCGATGGACGAGAGCATAAACTCTGCATTCACCCGGGGCGCATTGGTCACCACGGCCTTGGCCCAGCCCGCCCGATCCGCCCGGTCGAGCAGGGCGAGCAGCCCCGGCATGGGCGGCGCGTCATGGCCCAGAAGGTCGCGAAAGGCGGCCTCCTTTTCCTCGGCCATGGCGGCACCATCGGCGCTCGGAAAGAACTCGGCAAAGATCTCGGCATTCAGGCGACCATGGATCCGCGTGTTATAGAACGCCTCGTCGATCTCGCGCCCATGGGCGGCGAACTGGTCCATGAAGGCCCGCGCATGGAGCGGGTCCGACGCGAGCAGGGTCCCGTCGAGATCGAAAAGCAACGCCTGTATCATTCCGGTGGTCTATCCTTGCTGGCTGGCGCTGGCCGCGCCGCCTGACTGTTCGGCGATCCAGGTCGCGGAGGTCTTGATCCCGCCCAGCGGGAAGACATGGACCTGACTGATCAGGCTGGCGGGATTGGCCGCCTTGTAGGCCACCAGATCGCGCAGCACCTCGTCGGGCGTGTAAGGCAGCACAAGCTTGGTCACATCCATGGCGCGCTTTTGCAGCACCTTGAGCGAGGGTCCCACGCCGCAGGCAATGGCGAACTTGATCAGGGTCTGCAGCTTGGCAGGTCCGGCAATCCCGAGATGCACGGGCATCGTGATCCCCTGATCCTGCAACCGCTCGGCCCAGGCGGCAATCGGGTCCATCTCGAAGGCAAACTGCGTGGCAATGGCCATTCGGGCGTCGGTCTGCTCGGCAAATCCCTGCTTCCAAGCGAGGGCCGCGTCCACCTCGGCGGTGCCGCCCTTGGGGTCGATATCGCGGTTGCCCTCGGGGTGGCCGGCCACATGCAGATGGGAGAACCCGGCCTTGTCAAAGAGGCCCGTATCCAGCAGCTGCATCGAGCTGTCATAAGCGCCCACCGGATCGGGACGCCCGCCGGCCAAGATCAGGCCCTGCCGGATATCCGCCTCGCCCTGATAGCGCGCGATCCAGTCGCCCAGCGTGGCCGCATCCGCAATCGAGCGGGCCGGGAAATGGGGCATGACCTCGAAACCGTCGGCGGCCAGACGGGCGGCGGTGCGCACCATGTCCTCAATCGGCGTGCTGTCGATATGGGCGATATAGACCCGGGTCGACCGGGGCAGGAGGGCGGTGAAATCCGCGACCTTCTCGGCGGTGCGCGGCATCACCTCGATGGAGAACCCCGCGAGGATATCCGCCAGCGATCCGTCCGGTCCGGCGGGGCGGCCGGGGCGTTTGAACTGCAAAAGTGCCATCACGGCCTCCGATATGCGGCGGGGAATCAGGCCCAACCGTCCTTGTCGATCAGCGCCTTGATCGCGGCGGTGTCGAATTCGGCCTCGAGCCGGGCCGCTTCGGCCTCGGCGATCTCGGCCTGATCACCATCCACGGGATAGGGCGCTGCTTTCCTCCACTCAGCCAGATAGGCATCGGTTCCCGCGGCGCCCACCTTCATCGCACAGCGATCGATCGCTTGCTCGAAGCGCTCGCTCAGTTGCTTCTTGGCGCCGCGGCGTCCCTTGCCCACGATGACCTGGGCCGGGATGTCGCGCCAATAGACGATGGTCACATCGGGCATACCCGACCTCCTCTGTGGCTATGTCCTGTATGACGCGGGTGCCGCGCCGGGTGCGGTGCATTTTCGACATGCGCCGCGACAAGACCGACCATTTGCAGTGTTCCCATCTTCTAGGAGGCCCGGGGCCCGCGGGCCAGAGCAACGCATCGGAAAAATTCTCATGGTTTTTATGAGGCGCGGGCTCTGCGCGGCCGCCTTGCTCTAAACCCTGCGATTCTATATGATTTTAAACAACCAAGGATTGAACTGATGTCGAAACGATCCCGGAGACGGGCCAGCTCCCATCTTCGTGCCGTGCCCGATCCCGCCGAGCCGGTTCAGGGGATCGTGCCTGCCTCCGCGCGCCGCCCGGGCAAGGGCCCGGCCGCGACCGCCGGATCGAGCCCGGCCATGGACGGGAAACCGGATCCGGCGGATCTCTATGCGGCACTCGATCTGGGGACGAATTCCTGCCGGATGCTGATCGCGCAGCCCAAGGGCAACCAGTTCCACGTGGTCGACAGTTTCTCGAAATCGGTGCAGCTCGGCCATGGGTTGGAAGCGTCGGGTCGGCTCAGCCGGTCGTCCATGGCGCGTACCGTGGGCGCGCTCAAGATCTGTCAACGCAAGCTGACCACCCATAATGTGCAACGCATGCGGCTCGTGGCGACCGAGGCTTGCCGCCGGGCGACCAATGCGCCGGAATTTATCTCGCTGGTCCAGCGCGATACCGGCCTTGCGCTGGAGATCATCGAGCCTGAGCAGGAGGCGCGCCTTGCGGTGGTGTCCTGTGCGCCGCTGGTCTCGACCAAGACCGAGCAGCTTTTGGTCGTGGATATCGGCGGCGGCTCGACGGAGCTGGTCTGGATCGACCTGAGCGGCGTGCCCCGGCTGGAACGCCCCAGCGCGATCATGCGGCTCCATGCGGGGTTCGACGAGGTGACACCGGGGCTCGCGCCCGCGCGGGTGGTGGACTGGATTTCGGTGCCGCTCGGGGTGGCCACGCTCAAGGATCAGTTCCGTGATGTCGATGACGACGCCGCGCGCTTTGCCCTGATGAGCTGGTTCTTCGAGGAAAACCTCGCCGAGTTCTCGCCCTATAACGAGACCGATCAGGTGCGCGAGGGGTTCCAGATCATCGGCACCTCGGGCACGGTCACCACCGTGGCGGCGAGCCATCTGAACCTGCGTCGCTATGATCGCAACAAGGTGGACGGGTTGCGCATGACCTCGGACCAGATCGACACGGTGATCCAGACCTATCTCGCCATGGGCCCCGAGGGTCGCCGCAAGGATCCGCGGATCGGACGCGATCGGCACTCGCTCATCATGTCGGGATCTGCCATTCTGCAGGCGCTCTTGCGGGTCTGGCCCACGGACCGTCTCTCGGTCGCGGATCGGGGCCTGCGCGAGGGGTTGCTCTATGCCCAGATGAGCGCGGATGGCGTGCTCGAAGACGGACCCTACTGACGGATCGTACCAGATGCCAAAGAAAGCCGGAAATTCAGGCCGCGGACAGCGGGACCTGCGCGTGCGGGTCAAGAGCGCGCGGGGCCGCAAGCTGAGCTCGACCCTCTGGCTCGAGCGCCAGCTCAACGACCCCTATGTCCAGCGCGCCAAGCGCGAGGGCTATCGCGGGCGCGCGGCCTTCAAGATCCTCGAGATTGATGACAAGTACCGGTTCCTCCTGCCGGGCGCGCGGATCGTGGATCTCGGCTGTGCCCCGGGCGGCTGGTGCCAGGTGGCGGTCAAACGCACCAACGCGCTGGGGGAGCGGGCCGGCAAGGCGCAGGGGCAGGTCCTCGGCGTCGACCTGCAGGAGGTGGAACCCATCCCCGGGGCCGAGACCCATGTGCTCGACTTCATGGCCGAGGGGGCCGACGAACAGGTCAAGACCTGGCTCGGCGGGCGCGCGGATGTGGTGATGTCGGATATGGCTGCCGCCAGTTCGGGCCATAAACAGACCGATCACTTGCGGATCATGGCTTTGTGCGAGGCAGCGGCCTATCTCGCCTTCGACGTGCTCGAAGAAGGGGGCACCTTCGTCGCCAAGGTTCTGGCGGGCGGGGCGGAGGCGGATCTGCAACGGCTCCTGAAGCAATCCTTCAAGAAGGTCGCGAATGTGAAACCGGGCGCGAGCCGCTCGGACAGTTCCGAGAAATTTGTGGTCGCCACCGGGTTCAAGGGCGTCAACCCGATCCGCCAGGGCGCGGAGGACTAGCTCGCCACGCGCAGGCCCGGCGCCGCAGCGGCCTCGGATTTAGGGTTCCGGACAAAGAGGATCGCCGGGTTCGAGATCCCGGCGCTGGCCAGATCGTCCTCGAGCGTGCCGAGGGTGCTTTGCAGGCAGGTTTCGCTGGCATGGCCAACACTCGCCACCACATCCACCGCGCAGCTGTCACGATGGCCATGGGCGAGCAGGTTGTCCCGGATCTCCGGTGCGCTGCCGACGCCCATATAGATCGCGATGGCGGTCCCAAGCTTGAGGTGGCTGCCCCAATCGGGGCTGCGGTCGCCCTCGCGCAGCTGGCCTGACACGAAGGTCACGCTGTCGATCTCGCCGCGCTGGGTCAGCCCGGTCTCGAGCCGCGCCGAGGCCGCCGAGGCCGCGGTGATGCCCGGCACGATCTCGACCTCGAGCCCGGCGCCCTTGATCGCGGCGACTTCCTCTTCGAGGCGGCCAAAGACCACCGGGTCGCCGCATTTCAGACGGACCACGGTCTTGCCCTCTTTCGCGGCCTGAACCATGACCTGATTGATCCGGTCCTGCGGCCAGCTTTCGGCGCCGGGGGTCTTGCCCACGAGCACCCGTTCCGCGTCGCGGCGGGCCAGTTCCAGCACGCCCGGATCCACCAGCCGGTCGTAGAAGATGATGTCGGCCTCCTGCAGGCGCTGCACTCCGCGCAGGGTCATCAGATCCGCGCCGCCGGGGCCTGCGCCCACCAGGGCGATCCGACCGGGATCAGCGGCGGGGGGGCCCCCTTGGGCGATGGCATCCTTGATCAGGCGCGCGGCCTCCCGCTCGGCCCCGGATTTATGGGCCGCGCGCGGCGCGCCATTGAAAACCCAGCGCCACAAGTCGCGCCGCTTGCGCGGTTGCAGCCGTGCCGCCGCCGCCGGGCGCAGCCGCCCCGCAAGCGCCGCGAGCCCCCCGAGCCCGGGCTCCAGCAGCTCCTCCATCCGCGATTTGATCTGGCGGGCGAGCACCGGGGCCGTGCCCTCGGTTCCGATGGCCACCACAACCGGGTCGCGATCCACGATCGACGGGGTATAGGCCTCGCAAAGATCCGGTTGATCGACCACATTCACCAGCACGCGCGCGGCCTCGGCCAGTCCGTGCAGACTGGCATCGGTGCCCGGGCAGCCCGTGGCGATGAAGCAGAGCGACACGCCCTCCAACGCGGCAACGCTCGGGATCTGGCGGTTCCAGGTGATCCTGCCGCTTTTGGCGAGCTCGGCCAGCTCCGGGTCGAGCTCGGGCCAATAAAGCGTCACCCGGGCTTCGGATTTCAGGATCAGTCGGCATTTCTGCGCGGCCTGCTCACCACCGCCGAGGATCGCCACATCGCGATCGCGCATCCGGACGAACATGGGGAAGGTCTTCATGGTCGTGTCTCCTGTCGGTCGCCGGTCAGGCCGCGTGACGGGTTTGCCGCGCGCTCCAGAGGGTTGCTGCCCGGGCTTCCGCCTCGGGCAGGGTTTGGGTCGCGCCAAGGGACCAGAGCGCCAGCGCGGCGGTCCCCAGAACGGTGGCCGTGGCGAAGGGATGGTGCCAGCTGCCCTCCCACAGACCAGTGAGATGGGCCGGATCGTCCGTCACCTCGGTCAGCCGCCGCGTGTCGTCGAGAATGGCGGGCGCGTCGGGCCATGCGCCTGCGGGACCGAAGCCGTGGCAGACCACGGGCTTGCCGGGATAGCGCTCGAACTCGCCGCCGCCGCCCTTGATGATCATGGCCGAATTGTCCCCGAGCCGTTCGCAGGCGGCCTCCTGCAGCTCGCGATAGGGCGGGTGGAACACGCCCTGCACCGTGACCGGCGCTGCCGCCGGGTTGGCCACGCGCAGGCAGGTATTCACGCAAGACCGCAGGCCCAGATGGTCCCGCAAGGCCAGCAGATCCGTCGCCCGGGCCGAGAGCGCCTCCAGCGGGACATAGGCGATGCCCACATCCTCCAAGGCGGTGGCCGCCTCGGTCGGGGTCAGGGACATGGACAGTCCCAGCGGTCCGAGATGGGCGCGCAGGGCCGCATCCGATCCGTTCCGCCCGTGGATCATGATCCGGTAGCCCGCCGCCGCCACCAGCCGCGCGCTGAGCAGGAACCAGGGCAGGCCCCGGGTGCGCCCGGCCGAATAGCTCGGCCAGTCCAGATCCGCCTCAAGCTTGGACCAGCGGCGCAGATGCGCACGAAAGGCGGCCGAGAACCCGGTGATCTCATCCGCCGTCTCTCCGCGCAGCCGCAGGGTCATCAAGAGCGCGCCCACCGCCTCGGGCGCGCCGGTTCCGTCCAGCGCGTGGGTCATCGCCTCTTGCGCCTCGGTCTGGGTCAGCGGGCGCGCGCGGCCGGGACCCCGCGCAACCGTCGCGATATAAGGCGCGAGGCTCATTATTCCGCCGCGAGTTTCAGGGCGGGCGTGCCGGCGATCAGCGCCTGCAGCTCGGGCCGGCAGGAGCCGCAATTGGTGCCGGCCTGGGTGCAGGCTCCAAGCGCCTCGACCGTGCGCGCCCCGCCTTCGATGGCGCGCCGCAGGTCGTTCACGCCGACATCGAAACAGGCGCAGACCGTGGCCCCGGCATCGGGCCGGTCCGCCCCGGGGATGCCCGCCAGCGCGCGGAACGGATCCTCGGTCGCGCCGATCAGCGCCACCGCGTGGCTGCGCGACAGCGCGACGGGGGTCGGGGCCGCGAAGAAGAGGCCGATGATCACGTCCCCCTCGGTGATCGCGACGCGCGCCGTGCCCCGGGCTGGGTCCTCGATCACGCTGGCCGTGCCCCGGGTCAGGCCCAGAACGGCGCGGGCCTCGGCCTCCCAATCGCCGGGGCGCTTGATCCCGGCCACCTCGGCGCGGGTGCCGGATCTTGTCCGGGCGATGGCCGCATAAGGACGGGTCGGGGTCATGGTTTCGGTGCTGGCGGCAAAGCCGTACCAGCCTGCAGCGAACCGGCTCAGCGCAACCGGCGTGCCCTTGGAGGCGGGCTGGCCGGAAACCGGGTCGGTCACCGGTGCGATCACCGCGTTGATCCGTCCGGTGGACGAGACGATATCGGTCCAGTGCATGGGCACAAACACCGCGCCGGTCTGACCGCGATCGGTTACCAGCACCCGCAGGGTCGCCGCGCCATAGGGCGACGAGACCGTGACCAGCTCCGCATCACCCAGCCCGGCCTCTTCGGCGTCCTGAGGATGGATCTCCAGATAGGGCTCAGCCATATGCGCCCCGAGGCGCGGTGCCTTGCCCGTGCGCGTCATGGTGTGCCAGTGATCTCGCACCCGACCGGTATTGAGCCGCACCGGAAAACCGACCTGTGCCACGGGGGCGGCGGGCGGCGTGATGGGCAGCATCTTGGCCCTGCCATCGGCGTGATAGAACCCGCCTTGCGCAAAGAACCGACCGCCGGACGCGCCGGTGGCAGGCACGGGCCAGACGGTAGGGGACAGCGTGTCATAGGCACTGTCGGTGAGGGTCGCGAGGCCAGAAATGTCGAAATCCTTGCCAAAGCGCGGCGCCAGCGCCGAGAGCGCTGCGTATTCCCGGAACACCTCCGCCTCGGAGCGGTAGTCAAAGGCCTTGGTCCAGCCCATGCGACGGCCGACATCGGAAATGATGTCCCAGTCGGGCCGGGCCTCCCCAGGGGCGGCGAGGAACTTGCGCTGCCGCGAGATGCAGCGCTCGGAATTCGTGACCGTGCCGGATTTCTCGCCCCAGCCCGTGGCGGGCAGCAGGACATCGACACAGCGCCCGGTATCGGTGTCGGCCATAATGTCGGTCATGACCGTGAAGGGCACCGCGCGGATCGCAGCGGCGACCTTGTCCGCATCGGGCAGCGAGACCACGGGGTTCGTCGACATGATCCAGAGCGCCTTGATCCGCCCCTCGGCGCAGGCGTCGAACAGATCCACCGCCTTGAGGCCCGGTTTCGGCGCCATGGTGGGCGACGACCACATCTCCTGCACAGCGGCGCGGTGATCCGGGTTTTCGATGTCCAGATGGCAGGCGAGCATATTGGCCAGACCGCCCACCTCGCGCCCGCCCATGGCATTGGGCTGCCCGGTCATGGAAAACGGTCCCATCCCTTCGCGTCCGATCCGCCCGGTGGCCAGATGGCAGTTGAGGATGGCATTGACCTTGTCGGTCCCGCAGGAGGACTGGTTCACCCCCTGGGAATAAAGGGTGACGACTTTTTCGGTGCTGCACCACATCTCGAGAAAGCTGGCGAGCTCTGACGGTGTCAGCCCGGTCTCGGCGGTCTCGGTCTGCCGCGCGGTGTTCAGCGCTGCGTCGTAACCCGCGACGGAGTTGGCGACGAAGGCGGCATCGGTCAGCCCCCGTTTGGCGATCTCCGCCAGCAGCAGGTTGAAGACGGCCGCATCCCCGTCCGGTCGGATCGACAGATGCAAATCCGCGATGTTCGAGGTGGCGGTGCGACGGGGGTCGATGACAACAACCTTCAATCCGGGGCGGGCCTGCTTGGCGGCCTGCAGGCGCTGGAACAGCACCGGATGACACCATGCGAGGTTCGATCCCACCAGCACGACCAGATCGGCTGCCTCGAAATCCGTGTACTGACCCGGGACGGTGTCAGTGCCGAAAGCGCGCTTGTGACCCGCCACCGAGGAGGCCATGCAAAGCCTTGAATTCGTGTCGATATTCGCCGAGCCCATATAGCCTTTCATGAGCTTGTTGGCGACGTAATAGTCCTCGGTCAGCAGCTGACCCGAGACATAAAAGGCCACGCTGTCGGGTCCGTGTTCGGCGATGGCGGCCTTGAACCGGTCGGCAACCAGATCGAGCGCTTCGTCCCAACCCGCGCGCCGTTCGCCGATCTGCGGGGCGAGAAGACGACCCTCGAGATCGAGGGTCTCGCCGAGCGCCGAGCCCTTGGAGCACAGCCGCCCCAGATTGGCCGGATGGGCCGGATCACCGGCAATACTGCCATCCGCCCCGGCCAGAACGCCGCAGCCGACGCCGCAATAGGGGCAGGTGGTGCAGGTCGGGCGCGGGGCTGGGTCTGTCATTCGGCGGCCATCCGGGATTGCAGGAATTGCGTCTCCAGCAGAATCCGACCGGCCTCGACCCGCGCCGGATAGGTAGGCACCGTGCCTTCATCGGCCCCCTGCGCCTCGCCAGTCTCCAGGCTGAACACCCAGTTATGAAGCGGACAGGTCACCTTGTTGCCATGGACGATCCCCTCAGAGAGCGGGCCACCCTTGTGCGGGCAGGAGTTTTCTAGCGCATAGACCTCATCGGATCCGGTGCGGAACACCGCGACGCAGCCCATGGCGGTCTTGACCACCCGCGCGCCGCGGGTCGGAATATCCTCGAGGGCCCCAATATCAATCCAGTCGCTCATTCCGCGGCCTCCAGTTTGAAATCAGCGATCGGCTGATAGTTGTCCGCATTCTCGGCGGCCTCCGCGGCCCAGGGGTCTTTCTGATAGATGGTCTGGGAGAGCTCGAACCGCTCGATCAGCCCGTTGCGGGTGGCCTCGTCAAAGACCTGCTCCTTCACCCAGTCGAGCCCGACCTTCGCGACCCATTTATAGGGCCGGTCCAGATACTTGGCGTTCTCGCGGAAGAGCTGCATGAAGGCGGTGACGTAGTCGATCGCCTCCTCCTCGGTGGCGACATCGGCCAGACGCTCGGTCTCTTTCACATCCATGCCCGCGGCCCCGGCGACGCCGATCTGGTAGCCGCTATCGACACAGACGATCCCGATATCCTTGCAGGTCGCTTCGGCACAGTTGCGCGGGCAACCCGACACGCCGAGCTTGACCTTGTGCGGTGTCCAGGAGCCCCAGAGCTTCTTCTCGAGCTTGATGCCAAGCCCGGTGCTGTCCTGGGTGCCAAAGCGGCAGTGATCCTTGCCGACGCAGGTCTTTACCGTCCGCAGACCTTTGGCATAGGCATGGCCCGAGACCATCCCCGCATCGTTGAGATCCTTCCAGATCGCCGGGAGGTCCTCTCCCTTCACGCCCAGCAGGTCGATCCGCTGGCCGCCGGTCACATGGACCGTGGGCACATTGTACTTGTCGGCGGCATCGGCAATCGCGCGCAGCTCGTCCGGCGTGGTCATCCCGCCCCACATGCGCGGCACGACGGAATAGGTGCCGTCCTTCTGGATATTGGCGTGACGCCGTTCGTTGATGAAGCGGCTCTGCGGGTCATCCTGATATTCCACCGGCCAGTCGGCCAGCAGGTAGAAATTCAGAGCCGGGCGGCAGACATGGCACCCGCAGCTGGTCTTCCAGCCAAGCTCCTGCCAGACGGCGGCCATGGATTTGAGCTCCTGGCTCTTGATCATGCGCCGCACGTCTTCATGGGTCAGATCCGTGCAGCCGCACATGGAGGCCGCGGCGGGGATGACAAAATCGTCGCCGAGTGTGACGCCCAGAACCTGCTCGACCAGTCCCGTGCAGGTCCCGCAGGAGCCGGAGGCCTTGGTCACCGCGCGCACAGCGCCCAGATCGGTTGCACCCGCCTCGATGGCGGCCACGATGTCGCCCTTGGATACGCCGTTACAGCCACAGATTTCCGCATCAAGCGGTAAGGCTGCAACGGCCGCCATAGGGTCCAGCGCGGCCCCCCCCTGATAGGCCGGGCCAAAGATCAGCGTGTCGCGCATCTCGGAGATGTCTTCGCCCGACTGGATCAGGCCGAAAAACCAGTTGCTGTCTGCGGTATCGCCGTAAAACACAGCGCCCACGACCTTGTTCTCCTCGATGACAAGGCGCTTGTAGACGCCGCGCGCCGGGTCGCGGAACACGATATCCTCGCGGCCCTCGCCATCGGCGAAATCGCCTGCGGAGAAGAGATCACACCCCGTGACCTTGAGCTTGGTCGAGAGGGATTTCTGGACAAAGGTCGCCTCTTCGCCGAGCAGCGTCTTGGCCAGCACCTTCGCCTGATCATAGAGCGGGGCGACGAGGCCGAAGATCGCGCCATCATGCTCGACGCATTCGCCCACCGCGAAGATCGACGGATCCGAGGTCAGCATCTGGTCATCCACATGGATGCCCTTGCCAACGGCCAGGCCCGCCTCCTGCGCCAGCGCGGTATTGGGGCGGATGCCCACGGCCATGACCAGCAGATCGCAGGGCAGCTCGGTGCCGTCATCCAGCAGGAGCGCCTTCACATGCCCGTCCTCGCCGAGGATCTCCTTGGAGTTGGCCGAGCATTTCACGGTGATGTTCTTGTCGGTCAGCGCCTTGCGCAGCAGATAGCCGGCCGCCTCGTCGAGCTGCCGTTCCATCAGGTGACCCATGATATGCACCACGGTCACATCCACCCCGCGCGCCGCCATCCCGGCCGCAGCTTCGAGGCCGAGCAGACCGCCGCCGATCACCACGACCTTGTTGTCCGGGCCCATGGACATCATCCGCTCGGTGTCCTCGAGATCGCGATAGGCGATCACGCCTTCGAGGTCATGACCGGGCAGGGGGATGATGAAGGGGTTCGATCCGGTGCCGAAGATCAGTTTGTCATAGGCCACCTCGTCGCCATTCTCGGCGATGACCACCTTGCGCGCCCGGTCGATCCCGGCGACCCGCTCGCCAAAGCGGCATGTGACGCCGTTCTCTTCATACCACTCGGCAGTGTGGGTGACGATCTCGTCATAGGTCTTCTCGCCCGACAGGACGGGGCTGAGCATGATGCGGTTGTAGTTGCCACGGGGCTCTGCATTGAAGAGCGTGACCTCATAGGCGTTCGGGTCTGCGTCCAGCAGGCTCTCAAGGGCACGGCCCGAGGCCATACCTGCGCCAATGATGACGAGTTTTTGCGTCATGGGCTCCCTCCAATCAGGAAGGTCGGTGGGCGCCCCGACGCACGGGGTCAGCCGACCAACAAGGGTTTCAGGTCGTTAACTCCACCCCCGGAGACGCTCCGGCGGCGGCATTGATCATGGTGCGGGAGAGGCGGTCATAGGCCTTGCGCCAGGCCGCCTCCGTGGGCGCGTCGAACGCGTCCCCAAGTGTTTCTGCCAAGCTCCAGAGCAGGGCGTCGCCCATGGTCTGGTAATGCGCTTCGGTCACCCCGTAGCGCCCGTGCCGCGCGGCCATTTCCATGGCTTTGGGTGGCAGGGCCCCGTCGGTGCGCAGCCCGCGCACCACGAGGGCCAGCGCCTGCATGAGCATCTCGGATTGCCGGGCCATGCTCGTCGAGAACATGCCCTTGATCGCGGGCTCCATTTCAAACAGGCGGGTGTAGAACATCATTCCAAACTTGGCTTTTTGCGGGAAAACCTGGGCGAAGGTGGTTTGGATCAGACGGATGTCTTCAGGGGTCATGGCGAGCTCTCCAGATTGAATGAATTGCTCGTCAGAAGATCAGAAATCCGTCTATATCCAGTTGGTGCGATCCTTCGCTTTTGTGACATTTCCCGAGGGTTTTAGGCGTTAACCTTAGGCCCAGATCTTCCACCACGGCTTTTTCGGGGTGTTGGCCGGAGCGGCTGTCTCGATCTTTTCGGACGGGTAGGCCGCATCGATCATCACGCCGGACAAGGTGGTATAGGCACCGAGCCATGCATCCTTGAGTTCGGGGGTGAACTCGTCGCCGAGACCCTTGTCGAGGGTATAGATCAGCGCCTCGCCCACGGGGGCGTAATGCTCGGGTTTGACCCCGTAATCCACATGCTTGACCGCAAGCTGCTGGGCCACGGGCACAATCTTGTCGAGATCGCGCAGACCGTTCACGACCACACCGAGCGTCGCCATGAGCTTGCTGCCCTGGGCCTTCATGTCGCCCTTGAAGAAGGGCTTCACCTGGGGGGCAATCTCGAACAGGCGCGTGTAGAAAATCTCGGCGGCCGCGTCAGAGATCGGCGCAACTTTCTTGAAGCTGTCTTGGATGAGGGTGATTTGATCCGGGGTCATTGTGGCTCACTCCGCTGCAATGGGTTTCGGGGCCGGCGCGGGCTTTTTGGGCTTCGCGCCATGTTCATACTCTTCAAGGAAATCAAGAACTTCTTGGCGGTATGTGTAGTAATCCGGGTGCTCGAGAAGGGCCTTGCGCGTGCGCGGGCGCGGCAGATCCACATTGGTGATCTTGCCGATCGTGGCGCGCGGGCCGTTGGTCATCATGACCACGCGGTCGGCCAGAAGGATCGCTTCGTCCACGTCATGGGTCACGCAGATCGCGGTCACCTTGGTACGCGACCAGACCTCCATCAGCACTTCCTGCAGCTCCCAGCGGGTCAGGCTGTCGAGCATCCCGAAGGGCTCATCGAGCAGCAGAAGCTTGGGGCTGAGGGCAAAGGCCCGGGCGATGCCGACCCGCTGCTTCATGCCGTTGGACAGATCCGAGGCGGCCTTGTCCATGCTGTCGGCCAGACCCACACGCTCGAGGTAATACTCGACCACATCCTGACGCTCGGCCGCAGAGGCGCGGGGGTAAACCCGGTCCACGCCGACGCTGACATTCTCCTTGGCGGTGAGCCACGGGAAGAGGCTGGGCGACTGGAACACCACGGCGCGTTCGGGATCGGCGCCTTCCACATGGCGGCCATCGAGCTTGATCGCGCCCTTGGAGATCTCGTTGAGACCCGCGGCCATGGTCAGCACGGTCGATTTGCCGCAACCGGAATGCCCGATCAGCGAGATGAACTCGCCCTTATTGAGCTTGAGGTTGAAATCCTCGACCACGGTCAACGGACCCTTGGGCGTCGGATAGATCTTGTGGAGCTGGCTGAAATCGAGGAAGCGCTCTTCGATCATGCCGGCCTGGGCCTTGGCTACGGCGGCGGGCACCCCGTGGATCGGCGTGACATCCGGCAGGATCTTGGTGCCTTCGGTCTTGGCGTCGATGCCCACATCCATCAGGTACTTGGTCACATCCGCGCGCAGCTTCTTGAAGCCCGCATGGTGGTTCATCTCGACCCGGTCGCGGGGGCGGGGGATGTTCACGGTGAACTCCTCGCCCAGGGTTCCGTCGGGGTTCAGGGCGATGATGCGGTCGGCGAGCACGATGGCCTCGTCCACGTCATTGGTGATCAGGACGCAGGTCTTCTTCTCTTCTTCCCAGATCCCCTCGATCTCGTCGGCGAGATTGGCGCGGGTCAGGGCGTCGAGCGCTGAGAGCGGCTCGTCAAGCAGCAGCACCTCGGGGTTCATGGCCAGCGCGCGGGCCACGTTGACCCGCTGGCGCATCCCGCCCGACAGCTCTGCGGGGCGGCGCGTGGTGGCGTGGCTCAGCCCGACCATCTTGACGTAGTGATCGACCTTGGCCTGACGCTCCGCCTTGCTGAGGCTGGGGAACATGGTGTCCACTGCGAGGCGCACATTGCCGTTCACCGTCAGCCAGGGCATCAGCGAGTAGTTCTGAAAGATCACGCCGCGCTCGGGGCCGGGGCCGGTGATTGGCTTGCCCTTGTAGCTGACCGTGCCCTTGGTGGGCTGCTCCAGCCCGGCCATGAGGTTGATCAGGGTGGTCTTGCCGGTGCCGGAGAAGCCGAGGAGCACGAGGAACTCGCCCTCCCTGACCGTCAGGTTGATGTCCTTGAGCACGTCCGCGCGGTTTGCGCCTTCGCCGAAGCTCTTGGAGACGTTCTTGAATTCAATCGCGGTCATGTCTGATCACCGGTTATTCGTGAAGGTGAAGAGCGACTGGATGGTGAACATCAGGCGGTCGAGCAGGAAGCCGATGATGCCGATGGTCAGAACCGCAACCATGATCTTGGCCAGCGAGTTGGACGAGCCGTTCTGGAATTCATCCCAGACGAATTTGCCGAGTCCGGGGTTCTGGGCGAGCATCTCGGCCGCGATCAGCACCATCCATCCCACACCGAGCGACAGGCGCAGACCGGTGAAGATCAGGGGCAGGGCCGAGGGCAGAACAAGCTTGGTGATCTTGGTATAGGTGTTCATCTTCAATACCTTGGAGACGTTGACCAGATCCTTATCGATCGAAGCCACACCCAGCGAGGTGTTGATCAGGGTCGGCCAGAGCGAGCAGAGCGTCACGGTGATGGCGGAGACCAGGAAGGACTTGGCAAAGAGCCCGTCATTCGTGGTGTAGACCGCCGAGACCACCATGGTGACGATGGGAAGCCATGCGAGCGGCGAGACCGGCTTGAAGATCTGGATGATCGGGTTCAGCGCGGCATTGGCGGTGACTGACAGACCGGCGGAGATCCCCAGCGGCACGGCAAAGACCGTCGCGATCAGGAAGCCGAAGAACACGGTTTTGATCGAGGTCCAGATCTGGTCGTAATAGGAGGGGGCGCCGGTATAGGCGATGTCCTTGACCTCGTCGGCGCGACCCGCATCGATCAGGCGCTGGTTGCGCTGGTCCACACGTTCGTTGAAGACGCGCTCGCTCTCGGCCTTGGCGGCGGCATCCTGGTGCAGGGCAACAGCCTGCTCCCAGACCTGGGCGGGGCCGGGCACGGCGCCGAGCGAGGTCTGAACCTTGGGCGCCAGCGTGCCCCAGGCCAGCAGGAACAGGGTGATGGCGAGGATCGGCACGCAGAAGAGCTGCCAGATGTCTTTCATCTGCGCCTTGGGGTTGTCCCCGGCCGCGGCCTTGACCATCGGAGTGATCCAGCCGAGGCCAAGCACCTTGAGCCAGGCGTCGGCCTTGTTGATGCGGGTGAACAAGCGCTCGCGGCGGGCCTCTTTGGCCTCTTTCGCAGCGAAATCAGGATCGACGGTTGTCATCGGGTCTGCTCCGGATAGGGGCGGCGCATTCTGCTGAGGGGGGCGCACGCGGGAAGGGCGGGTCGGTTGTGTCTTTTGGGGTGCCCTCCGCGGTCACGAGTGGCGCGGAGGGCGGGGGCGCGCCCGGGAGAAGGGCGCGCGGTCTGTTTGGGGATCAGCCCTGGATTTCGCTGCCCACGACGACCTGTTCGCCTTTCAGGCCGATGGACAGGCTTTCGAGATAGGCGTTGGGCTGCTTGCCATCATAGGCGATGCCGTCGATGATATCCTCGGCCGGGGTCGGGGCCTTGTAGCCATCGCTGTCCCAGGGGAAGTCCGCTTCGTTGGCGAGACCTTCGTCCACCAGCAGGCGGGCCGCTTCGAGATAGATCTCGGGCTTGTAGACCATCTTGGCGACTTCATCATACCAGCTGTCGGATTTCGGCTCGGCGATCTGACCCCAGCGGCGCATCTGGGTCAGGTACCACACGGCGTCCGAATAGAAGGGGTAGGTGGCGTTATAGCGGAAGAACACGTTGAAATCCGGGATCTCGCGCTTGTCGCCCTTCTCGAATTCGAAGGTGCCGGTCATGGAGTTCGCGATCACGTCGTAATCCGCACCCACATAGTTCGGGCGGCTCAGGATCTCGACTGCCGCCGGACGGTTGGCGTTGTCGTTCTCATCCAGCCAGATCGCGGCGCGGATCAGGGCCTTGGTGATGGCCAGCGTGGTGTTCGGGTTCTGCTCGGTGAACTCGGCGGTCAGGCCAAAGACCTTCTCGGGGTTGTTCTTCCAGATCTGGTAATCGGTGATCACCGGAACGCCGATGCCCTTGAACACGGCCTGCTGGTTCCACGGCTCACCGACGCAGTAGCCATAGATGGTGCCGGCCTCGAGGGTTGCGGGCATCTGCGGCGGCGGCGTCACCGAGAGGAACGCCTCGGCGTTGATCTGACCGGAGACATCCTCGGGGGAGTAGAAGCCCGGGTGAATGCCACCCGCGGCGAGCCAGTAGCGCAGCTCGTAGTTGTGGGTCGAGACCGGGAAGACCATGCCCATGTTGAAGGGGCGGCCCGAGGCGTTGTACTCGTCCACGATCGGCTTGAGCGCAGAGGCCGAGACCGGATGCTGCGGACGCCCGTCATCCATGGTCGGAATATTCGGCTTCATCTGCTCCCAGATCTCGTTCGACACGGTGATGCCGTTGCCGTTCAGGTCCATGGAGAAGGGGGTCACGATATGCGCTTCGGTGCCGAAGCCAATGGTCGCTGCCAGGGGCTGACCGGCCAGCATGTGCGCGCCGTCGAGCTGACCCGAGATCACGCCGTCCAGCAGCACCTTCCAGTTGGCCTGAGCTTCGAGCGTCACGAACAGGCCTTCGTCGAAGAAATAGCCGTTCTCATAGGCCACGGCGAGGGGCGCCATGTCGGTCAGCTTGATGAAGCCGAACTTCAGCTCGTCCTTTTCCAGCGGCAGCATCTCGGCCATGGCCGGCGACAGCATCGCGGAGGTTGCAAGCAGGGCAGCAAACGTTTTTCTCATCTCGTTTCCTTAGGTTGATCCCCGGGGAGGATGTCGGGGGTAAAACGCAAAAAAGCCGCGCGAACCTGCCTTGAGACGTCAGTCACAAGTGGTCGAGCGGCTTTGCTCCGGAAGGTCCCCATCCGCGGGGCAAGTGCAGGGCGCGGACGTCCTTGTCCGGCGCGGCTGATCTTTTATTGCGGCGAGTCGCCTCTCAATTGAACTGTTATTTCTGTCGCACCCGGCGAAAATCGCGGCTCATGCTGCAGTTGCACAAGAATTGATCAGCCTTGCGGCGAAGGATCAAAAACAGTGCCGTCAAAAAACGCATCCGGGCCCAGAATGATCGATCCCTTGGCCGAGGCGACGGCGGTCGGCTCGCTCAGGGCGCCCTCCATCTTGGCCGAGGCGCCGGGCATGTCGATGCCCAGATCGGCCAGATTGGCGCGGTAGAGATCGCTGCGGAAACAGCCCATCGCGGTCCGCATCGCCTCGGTTCGGTCCAGCCCCACGCGGGAGGCGATATTGCTCGCGATCCAGGCGGCCTGACTGCGCCATGGGAAGTTCGCGGCGCTCGCATGGAATTCCAGGAATCGCGGCGTGTGCAGGGACAGGGCCCGGGGCTTCGTGATCAGATGACCTGAGAGCGCGCGGTCGAGCACCCCGTCCGGCACATCGATCAGACCCGGTTCGGCCAGCACTTCCGACGCCATGAGCCGGTTTTCCTCGGCGCCCAGCCACTGGGCCGCGCTCACCACCGCCCGCATGAGCGACCGGGTTTCGCCAGGATGCTCCTCAATCCAGTCGCGCCGCGCGCCGAGCACCTTCTCAGGCGCGAAAGCCCAGATCGCCGAGGCGGGCAGGACCAGCTCGCCCGTCCCGTTCTCCACCGCGATGGACCCCCAGGGCTCGCCCACGCAGAAGGCGTCGATCTCATCGGCGGCAATCGCGTCGGACATGAGCGGGGGCGGAATGGTGTGCACGTCCAGCTCGCCGGGCGTCTTGAGACCCAGCGCACCCAGCCAGTAAAACACAAGCTCCGCATGCATGGAAAAGGGGAAGGGCACACCGATGCGCAAACGCCGCCCCGTGGCCCGGATCAGGTGGTTCCCGGTGCCGAGCGGGTCGCGAAAGCTCTCTTGCCAGCCGCCGGCCCGCATCTTGGCCGCGATCTCGTTGGACACGCCGATCACATTGCCATTCACGGACATCACCATCAGCGCGTCCATGGGCGTCGGCAACCCGCCAAGGCCCAGGGACATGGCTACGGGCAGGGGGCTCAGCATCTGGGCCGCGTCCAACGTCCCCAGCGCCACGCCATCCCGCAGCGCCGACCAGGAGGGCTGCTTGTGCAGGTTGAGCGACAGGCCCTCGGCCTCGGCAAACCCCATTTTCTGGGCCACGAGCAGGGGGGCGGCGTCCACCAGCGGCACATAGCCGATATCGAGGATGCTCCGGCTCATCGCAGCAAATCCGAGGCTGTGACCAGGGCTTCGGCGACTTCCGAGACCTTGCGGCCCTGATCCATCGCGGTCTTGCGCAGGATGGCATAGGCCTGATCCTCGCTGATCCCCTTGGCCGTCATCAACAGACCCTTGGCCCGCTCGATCGTCTTGCGCTCGGCAAGCGCGGTCTTGGCCGCGGCCAGTTCCGTGCGCAGCTTGGCGAACATGTTGAACCGGGCAATCGCCGCGTCGAGCACCGGCTTGATCCGGTCCTTGTGCAGACCGTCCACCACATAGGCGCTGACCCCGGCTTCGATGGCGGCACGGGTGGTGGCGTCATCGGTCTGATCCACGAACATCGCGACGGGGCGGTCATTGAACCCCGAGGCCACGCTCAGCGCCTCCAGCGTGTCGCGGGACGGGTTCGACATGGCGATCAGCACCACATCCGGCGCGATCTCGGACATGCGCCGTGCGAGGCCAGTTGCACTGCCCAACACGGTCACGTCGACATTCCCGGCCTCGGCCAGCCCGTCCATGATCATGCGCGCGCGGGGTTCGTCGGGTTCAACGACCAGAATCTTCAAAGCGTCGGCCATGGCGCAGATGTCTTGCCTTTTTCGCGGCTCGGCAAGCCTCGGGCCGTGGGTCGCGGCCAAAAACCACATTTCTGCCGGATATTTAGGCAAAACGCGAAAAGCGTGGCAAGTGGTCTTCTCATTTTGCAAAATGTGAGGCCATTCCGGGCGCGATGCCCTTATTCGCTTGCGGCAAATCGGCTTGCCGCTGCGCTGTGCTTGATCCAAGTCAAAGACAGGTCCTACACTCCACTTAACCCTCGCCTGAGTGCGAATGCCCCGGAAAGGACCTCGGTTCCATGCGCCTGACGACCCGAACCAACCTAGCCATGCGAACCTTGATGTATTGCGCGGTGAATACCGGCCGCAACATCCGGACTTCGGAAGTGGCCAAAGCAACCAACGCCTCCGAGAACCATCTCGGACAGGTGATCAATATGCTCGGCCAGACCGGCTTCATCGAAACCGTGCGCGGGCGCGGGGGCGGTATCCGACTGGCCCGGGGGGCCGAGGACATCACCGTGGGCGGTGTCTTTCGCGTGTTCGAGGCCGGCGCCCCATTTGCCGAGTGCTTCAACGCCGAGGAATGCACCTGTCCGCTGGTCTCCGTCTGCCGGTTGAAGGGCGCCCTGGGGGAGGCTCTGGCCGCCTTCTATCGCTCCCTCGACACGATCACGCTGGAGAGCCTGGTGAAGGACAATACCGGTCTTGAGAAGCTTCTGGGCAATGCACCGGTCAATGCCTGACATCTAAAAGCGTTCTATAACAACGGTCTAGGCCGTTGTTCGAATTTCTGCGTTTACTTTTTGCAAATCATTCTCATATTCATTCCAAACAACTCAATCTCTCGGGGGAGATGATAGATGCTTGGAAGATCTGCGTGTGTACTGGCCCTTGTGGCAACGGTGGCACTGCCCGGCGGGGCGATGGCCGACAAGCTCAAGGCCGTGACCACCTTCACTGTCATAGCCGACATGGCGCAGAATGTTGCGGGCGAGGCGGCCGAAGTCGTCTCGATCACCAAGCCCGGGGCCGAGATCCATGGCTATCAGCCGACGCCCCGCGACCTGTTGCGGGCGCAGGGGGCGGATCTGATCCTGTGGAACGGTCTGAACCTCGAATTGTGGTTCGAGCAGTTCCTCTCGAACCTGCGCGACGTACCGGCCGTGACCTTGACCGACGGGATCGACCCGGTGTCGATCGGTTCGGGCAGCTATGAGGGCAAGCCGAACCCACATGCCTGGATGTCGCTCGATAACGCGTTGATCTACGTTGACAATATCCGGGATGCCTTTGCCGCGCAGGACCCCGAGAATGCCGAGATCTACGCCGCCAATGCCGAGCGCTACAAGGCGGAGATCAGTGCGACCATCGCGCCCCTGCGCGCCCGCGTGCAAGAGGTCCCCGCCGCCCAGCGTTGGCTCGTCTCCTGCGAAGGCGCGTTCAGCTATCTCGCCCGGGATTTCGGGATGAAGGAGCTGTATCTCTGGCCCATGAATGCCGACCAGACCGGCACGCCGCAGCAGGTGCGCAAGGTCATCGACGGCGTGCGCGAGAACAACATCCCCGCGGTCTTCTGCGAAAGCACGGTGAACAACGATCCGGCCGAGCAGGTGGCGCGCGAAACCGGCGCGACTTTTGGCGGGGTGCTCTATGTAGACAGCCTGACCGAGGCGGATGGCCCGGTGCCCACCTATCTCGACCTGCTCAGGGTCACCTCCGAAACTCTGGCCGAGGGCCTGACCACGCCTCTGAACTGAGGCACCGCCCCGAAGGATACGACAATGCGCCCATCGGCCCCGGATGGACAAACGAACACCCCCGGCCTCTGTGCCCGGAACGTCACGGTGACCTATCGCAATGGGATGACGGCGCTCAATGATGCGAGCTTCGACATCCCGCGCGGTACGATCACCGCGCTGGTCGGCGTGAACGGGGCGGGAAAATCCACGCTGTTCAAGGCGATCATGGGATTCGTGCCCACGGCGCGGGGCGAGATCGAAGTGCTGGGCGGCACGGTCGCCGAGGCGCTCAAGGGCAACAAGATCGCCTATGTCCCCCAGAACGAGGAGGTCGACTGGTCCTTCCCGGTGCTGGTCGAGGATGTGGTGATGATGGGCCGTTATGGCCATATGGGGTTTTTGCGGATGCCCGGGGCAAAGGATCGGCAGGCGGTTTCCGAAGCGCTTGAGCGGGTCGGCATGGCCGAATTCCGTCACCGGCAGATTGGCGAGCTGTCGGGCGGGCAGCGCAAGCGGGTCTTCCTGGCGCGGGCGCTGGCGCAGAACGGGCAGGTTATCCTGCTCGATGAGCCCTTCACCGGGGTCGATGTGCAGACCGAGGACGCGATCATCGCGCTTCTGCGGGATCTGCGCGACGAGGGAAGGGTGATGCTGGTTTCGACCCATAACCTTGGCTCGGTGCCGGAATTCTGCGACCGGACCATTCTCGTAAAGGGCACGGTGCTGGGCTTTGGCCCGACCGAGACGACCTTTACCCAGGCCATTCTGGAACGCGCCTTTGGCGGCGTGCTGCGCCATTTCGTGCTCGAGGGCGAAGATCTGCATGACGATGACGACGCCCGCAAGGTCATGATCTTTACCGATGATGAGCGCCCGCTCGTTACCTATGACGAAAAGACCCGGACCCTGGGGACGCCCGAGGCCGAGCCCGAAGAGGAGAAGGCAAGGTGATCGAAACGCTCCTGTCGCCCTTTGCCTATGGCTACATGACCAATGCGATCTGGGTGAGCGCGCTGGTCGGGGCGGTCTGCGCGTTTCTGTCGGCCTATCTGATGCTCAAGGGCTGGTCGCTGATCGGGGACGCCCTGAGCCATGCCATCGTGCCGGGGGTCGCCGGGGCCTATATGCTCGGGCTGCCCTTCGCGCTCGGTGCGTTTCTGTCAGGCGGGTTGGCGGCGGGAGCGATGTTGTTCCTCAACCAGCGGTCCGGCCTGAAAGAGGACGCGATCATCGGTCTGATCTTCACCTCTTTCTTCGGGCTGGGGCTCTTCATGATCTCGATCTCGCCGACCTCGGTGGACATCCAGACCATCATGCTGGGCAATATTCTCGCCATCACGCCCACGGACACGTTGCAACTGGTCCTGATCGGGGGAGTGTCCCTGACGCTGTTGCTGCTCAAATGGAAGGACCTGATGGTCACCTTCTTTGACGAGAGCCATGCTCGGTCTATCGGGCTGCATCCGGTGCGGCTCAAATTCATGTTCTTCGTGCTGCTCTCGGCCTGTACCGTCGCGGCCCTGCAGACTGTGGGCGCTTTTCTCGTCATCGCCATGGTGGTGACCCCGGGGGCGACGGCCTATCTTTTGACGGACCGGTTCCAGAGGCTGCTGATGATCTCGGTGGGGATTGGCGCGGGGACCGCTGCGGTCGGCGCCTACGCGAGCTATTTCCTCGACGGTGCCACGGGCGGGATCATCATCACGCTGCAAACCCTGTTGTTCCTGCTGGCATTTTTCCTTGCACCGAAACATGGCTACCGGGCGGCGCGGCGCCGGGCGGCGGCGGCTTTGCAGGCGAGCGAGAGCCGGGGCGCCCCCCCGGTGAACCCGCTGGAGCCGGCGGAATGATCGAGACCATCCTCGCGCCCTTCCTCTTTCCGTTCATGCAGAGCGCCTTCCTGATCGCGGCGATCATCGCGGTGCCGACGGCGATCCTGTCCTGTTTCGTGGTCCTCAAGGGCTGGAGCCTGATGGGCGATGCGATCAGCCATGCGGTGCTGCCGGGCATCGTGCTGGCCTATGTGGCGGGCATCCCGCTTATCGTCGGCGCCTTCGTGGCGGGCATGGTCTGCGCCCTTGCCACGGGCTACCTGCAGGCCAACAGCCGGATCAAGCAGGACACGGTGATGGGCGTCGTCTTCTCGGGCATGTTCGGGATCGGGCTGGTGATCTACACCAAGATCGAGACGGAGATGCATCTCGACCATATCCTGTTTGGCAACATGCTGGGGATCGGGGCGGCGGATCTCTGGACGGCAGGGGTGATCTCGTTGCTGGTGGCCGGGGTGCTTCTGGTCAAGTGGCGGGACTTCCTGCTCCATGCGTTCGATCCGGCGCAGGCGCGGGCGGTTGGCCTGCCGGTATCGTGGCTCCATTACGGGATGCTGGCGCTGATCTCGCTGACCATCGTGGCGGTGCTCAAGGCGGTGGGGATCATCCTCGCCATCGGCCTTCTGATCGCGCCCGGAGCGATCGCGTTTCTAATCACCAACCGGTTCGACCGAATGCTCTGGATCGCGGTGACGGTGACGGTGCTGGCCTCGGTGGCCGGGGTCTATGCGAGCTTCTGGCTCGACAGCGCGCCCGCGCCGACGATCATCCTGATCCTGACGGGTGTGTTCCTTGTGGCCTTTTGCGTCCGGCTCTGGCGTAACGCGCGGACCGCCCGCCGTATGGGCGAGACGGCGACGGGCTAGGCCGCGCCGCGTTCCTGCAGGTAGCTCGCGCAGCCGATCAGCGCGGCGAAGTCATCCTCGACCAGCCAGATCGGGAAATCGCGCATGAAATCTGCAAATCGTCCTTTGTTCGCAAAGGCTTCGGTAAAGCCCATGGGGCCGAGATAGGGCGCGATATGGCGCGCGACGCCGCCCACCAGATAGACCCCGCCAAAGGGCAGATGGATCAGGCTGAGATTGCCCGCCACCGTGCCCAGCATACCGACAAAAAGTTCCAGCGCGTCGAGCGCCTGACGCTCGCCAGCCTCGGCCGCGGCCATCACCTCGGCCGCCGAGAGACGCGGGGTCTGGTCCGGTGTGGGACCGAGGAAGGTATAGACCCGCTCGAGCCCGCGGCCCGACAGCACATCCTCGACCGCCGGGAAACCATGGGCGGTCTCGACGAAGCGGCACAGGCGCAGCTCCTGATCCGTGCGCACGGGCAAGTTGGAATGGCCCGCCTCGGACGGGGTGACCAGCCGTCCGCCTGGCGCATGCAGTACGCTGGCCGCGTTAAACCCGGTGCCCAGCCCGATCATCAGGCAGGTCTCGGTGTCAGCCACCGCGGGCCGCGTCACGATCGGACGGATCAGGTTCGGATCCATATGGGGCAGGGCATAGCCTTGCGCCACCAGATCATTCAGCAGCGCCACGCGCGGCGCGCCGGTTGCTGCGGTCAACAGCGCCTCGTCCATCCGCCAGTCGAGATTGGTCAGCCCGCCGACCCCGTTGCGCACCGGACCCGCCAGCGCGACGCAGGCACCGCTGCATTCCGGCTGACCCCGCTCGGCGAGATAGAGCCGCAGCACCTCGTCCAGCGAGCCATGGTCCGCGTTGCGAAACTTCTTCACCGTGTCAGCGCGCAGGATCGCGCCATCCGCAAGGGCAACGCGCGTATTGGTGCCTCCGATATCGGCGACGAGGGCGGGACCAGGGGCGGTCGTGGACATGGATTTCAAGCTCCACAGATTCGGTGAAACGGAATGGTAGCGCTAACGCCTTAACCCAGATGCCAGCGCGCGGTAAGAGTCTTTCGGGGTGCGGGTGAGGGTTTCGAAGTCCACATGGACCAATCCAAAGCGCTTTTCATAGCCCAAAGCCCACTCGTAATTGTCCATCAGGGACCAGATGAAGTAGCCCTTCAGGGGCACGCCCTCGGCAATCGCGCGGCGAGCCTGTGCCAGATGCGTCTCGAGATAGGCGATGCGATCCGCATCCTGAAACGGGATCTCCGAGGCCATCCCGTTCTCGGTAACATAGAGCGGCAGGTCGCCGGTATAGCGCTCTTTCATCATCGTCAGGAGCTGGTAGAGGCCCTCGGGATAGATCTCCCAGCCCATCTGGGTCTTGGGCAAGGGGCCGTCGATCTCTTGGTGGTGGGGCCAGGGACCGTCATCGGGGGTAAGGATCTTGCGGGTGTAGTAGTTCAGCCCGACCCAATCGAGCGGCGCGCTGATCACATCGAAATCGTCCTGCCAGCCATCGGGCAGGTGCGGTTCGATCCCCGCCAGAACCGCGTCCGGGTAGCGTTTGTGGAACATGCCGGACAGGAAGAACTGGTTGTAGATCGCATCATAGAGATCGGCGTCGGAGCCATCCGTGCCCGGCGCGGGCTCGGCATATTCCATGTTGCACACCGCCCCGAGGTTCGACATGCCCAGACCGCGCATCACCGAGATCGCGGTGCCATGGGCGAGCAGGATATGGTGCATCGCCCGGGCGGCCGCGCGAATGTCGCGCAGACCCGGGGCGTGATGGCCCTGAAAATGGCTCAGCCAGCCGACGCACCACGGCTCGTTGATCGGCGCGGTCGACCAGACGCGGTCGCCGATCCGGCCCATGATGGTCTCGGTGAACTCCCCGAACCAGGCGGCGATATCGCGGTTCCGCCAGCCGCCCAGATCGGCAAGCGGCGAGGGCAATTCCCAATGATAGAGGGTGGCGGCGGGCTTGATCCCGCGCTTCAGCAGACCGTCCACCAGACGGTCGTAGAAATCGAGCCCTTCAGCATTCGGCGCACCGCGTCCCTCGGGGAGGACTCGCGCCCAACTGGTTGAAAACCGGTAGCTATCCACACCCAGATCGCGGATCAGGTCGAGATCTTCGTCCATCCGGTCATAGTGATCGCAGGCCACGCCCCCATGCTCGGCCCGCACCACATTGCCGGGACCGGCGGCGAAATCATCCCAATGGGTGCGCCCCGCGCCGCCCTTGGCATGGCCCTCGATCTGATAGGCGGAGGTGGCCACCCCAAACAGGAAATCCTCGGGGTAGTCGGAACGGATGAGGGACATGGCGCAGCTCTTTCGCGGATCAGGTGGGGGCGGGGCCTGTGGACTGGCCCAGGGTCAGCTCCACATCCCAGAGCTCCTGTATCGGAGGGGTCGTCGGTTGCGCAATCCGTTGCAGCAGGATTTCCGCCGCCCGCCGCCCGGCGGCCCGCACCGAGGATCGGGTGGCGGTGAACAGGGGCTCGCGGTCGCCGTTGCGCAGATAGCTGATCTCGTCATCATGGATCACGACCGAGACATCGCGGCCCAGCACCAGCCCCCGTGTGCCGATGGCCCGGCGAACCCCGATGGCGGTGATGATCGATGACACGAGGAAGGCCGTGGGCGGGTTCGGCCCATCGAGCATCCGCGTCGCGGCCTGAAACCCGACGCCCTCGGTCATGTCATCGGCCACCATGTGATCCGGGCGCAGGGGCAGGCCCGCCGCCTCCATCGCGGCGGAATAGCCTGTGCGGCGGCGCTGTGCGAAATCCATGGATTCCTGGCCGTTGATCAGGGCGATCCGGCTATGGCCGAGATCGATCAGAAGCTGGGCCGCCCGTTGAAAGGCGCGGCGATTGTTGATGTCGAGCCAGGAGTAGCTGTCATCGGAAACCGGCGCGCGGCCATGGACGACAAAGGGCAGGTTCAGCTCCTTGAGCAGGGCGATGCGCGGATCGTCCGTGCGGGGCCCGTGAACGATCACCCCGTCCACGCTGCGCTTGGCGGCAAAATCGCGGTAGCATTGCAGCTCGTTCTCGGCCTGAACCGCCGAGAGCATGATGTCATAGCCCGACGCGCTGTAGGTCTCGCCCGCGCCGGCGAGGAAATCCCCGAAGATCGGGTTCACCATCTCGGAATTTGCATCGGTTGGGATCACGTGACCGATGGCCATGGACCGCCCGGTTGCAAGCGATTTGGCCCGTGTGCTGGGGTAGTAATTATACTGCTTGGCCGCGGCCTGGATCCGTTGACGCGTGGTCTCAGAGACCTCGGGATAGCCGTTCAACGCCCGGCTGACCGTGGTCGGTGAGAGGCCCAGTTTCTCGGAAAGCTGTTTTAGATTCATGGTCTGAATGTCGTCTCACATAGCCGGTTCCTGCACCGTAAGCGTGTAAACGGACATTCGTCAAAAGCTTAAATTTCAATCTTGCTTTTCAAAACCCGCTGCGCTCAGGATGAAATTATTCGCGTGTTCAGGTTTTCAAAGATTGACAGAATTGGAACAACGCGAGATGTCTGGCGCATTCAAAGCGCTTTGGGTGCGATTCTAGCGCTAAAATAAGCATGGGGCGTGTCGCTGGCACGCTGGTCTGGGAGGACTGACATGAAATTCACCTTGTACGCGAGTGCTGCGGCGCTTGCTCTGTCGACGGGTATCGCCGGAGCCGGCGGGCATCTGGCCTTCACGCCGGGTGAGGGCGAGTTCAACTGGGAAAGCTACGAGGCGTTCGCGGCGGGCACGGATCTCGCCGGGCAGGACCTGTCGATCTTCGGGCCGTGGCTTGCGGGCGAGGCGGATGCGTTTTCGAACCTCGTGGCGTTTTTCAACGAGGCAACCGGGGCCAACGCGACCTATGTGGGCTCCGACAGCCTTGAGCAGCAGATCATGATCGATGCCGAGGCGGGCTCCGCCCCCGATCTGACGGTCTTCCCGCAGCCGGGTCTGGCCACCACCATGGCCGAGCGCGGGTTCCTGACGCCGCTGCCTGCGGGCTCCGACGAGTGGATCCGCGAAAACTACGCTGCCGGGCAGTCCTGGATCGATCTGGGGACCTATGCGGACGGCTCGGGCGCCGATCAGCTGTACGGGTTTTTCTTCAATGTGAACGTGAAGTCGCTGGTCTGGTACATCCCCGAGAACTTCGAGGATTTCGAATATGATGTCCCCGAGACCATGGAAGAGTTCAAGGCGCTGATGGACCAGATGGTGTCCGACGGCCAGACGCCGCTCTGCGTCGGGCTGGGGTCGGGCGGGGCCACGGGCTGGCCTGCGACCGACTGGGTCGAGGACCTGATGCTGCGCACCCAGACGCCCGAGACCTATGACGCCTGGGTCTCCAACGAGATGCCCTTCGACGACCCGAAGGTGGTCGCGGCGATCGAGGAATATGGCAGTTTCACCCGCAATGACGACTATGTGGTAGGCAATGCGAATGACACCGCCTCGGTCGATTTCCGCGAGAGCCCGCTGGGCCTCTTTGCCTCGCCGCCCTCCTGCATGATGCACCGCCAGGCGAGCTTCATTCCGGCCTATTTCCCCGAAGGCACCGAGCTGGGTGAGGATGCGGATTTCTTCTACTTCCCGGCATTTGAGGAAAAAGACCTTGGCCGCCCGGTTTTGGGGGCAGGGACGCTCTTTGCGATCACCAACGAGAACCCGGCCGCGGGCGCGTTCATCGAATTCCTGAAAACGCCCTTCGCCCATGAGGTGATGATGGCGCAGGACGGCTTCCTGACCCCGTTCAAGGCGGCCAATCCCGCAGCCTATGCCAGCGACACCCTGCGCGGGCAGGGCGAGATCCTGACCAACGCCACGACCTTCCGCTTTGACGGCTCTGACCTGATGCCGGGCGGCGTGGGGGCAGGCACCTTCTGGACCGGCATGGTGGATTACTCCTCCGGTGCGAAAACGGCGGCCGAAGTGGCCTCCGAGATCCAGTCCTCCTGGGACGCGCTCAAGTAAGCGCAGGCAAGACAGGCGGGCCGTCCCACGGGGCGGCCTGCAACCCCACGGCATTCAGGAACAGGGGGAGCGGCCATGCATCCGGCCATTCAGGGAATTTTCACGATCATCATCGGCGTTGGCGGCTGTGTCGGCTATTTCTACTTTGCCAATCAGTTCCTCGACAGAGTGCTCTACCCGGCCAAGGGGCCGAATGCGGGGCGCAACATCAATCGCGCCAACCAGATCCGACCCTGGATCTTCCTTTTCCCGGCGCTCTTCGTGCTGGCGCTCTATCTGGGCTATCCGGTGATCGAGACCCTGCGGCTCTCGCTGCTGGAGCGGGTCCCGGGCGGCGGCTACCAATGGGTCGGACTCGACAATTACGCGCAGATGGCCTCGGAGCCGAAATTCTGGGAAGCCATGCGCAACAACATGTTCTGGCTGATCGTGGTGCCGGCGCTCTCCACCGCTTTTGGCCTCATCGCGGCCCAGCTCACCGACCGGATCAAATGGGGCAATATCGCCAAGTCGATCATCTTCATGCCCATGGCGATCAGCTTTGTCGGCGCCTCGGTGATCTGGAAACTGGTCTATGACGGCCGCCCGATCGAGCAGGAGCAGATCGGCATCCTGAACGCCTTCATCGTCTGGCTCGGCGGCGATCCGGTGACCTTCCTGACGATCCCGTTCTGGAACAACTTCTTCCTGATGATCGTGCTGGTCTGGGTGCAGACGGGGTTTGCCATGGTGATCCTCTCGGCGGCCCTGCGCGGCATCCCCGAAGAGACCATCGAGGCGGCCATCATCGACGGCGCCTCACCTTGGCAAATCTTCTTCAAAATCAAGGTGCCGCAGATCATGCCCACGGTGGTGGTGGTCTGGACGACGATCACGCTCGTGGTGCTCAAGGTCTTCGACATCGTCTTTGCCATGACCAACGGGCAATGGGAGACGCAGGTTCTGGCCAATTACATGTTCGACAAGCTGTTCCGCGCCAATGACTGGGGCGTCGGCTCGGCCAGTGCGATGGTGATCATGCTTCTGGTGACACCGATCCTGGTCTGGAACATCCACAGCGCGCGCAAGGAAATGCGCTGAGGCGCGGGGGGAGATCATGGACAATATCGCTGGAACCAAATCTTCGCTCACCTGGGCCGTGCATATCTCGGTCGTGGCCCTGGTGGTCCTGTGGCTGCTGCCGACCTTCGGGCTGTTCGTGTCGTCCTTCCGGACGGTGGAACAGATCTCCTCGAGCGGCTGGTGGAAATCCATGTTCCCGTCCGAGCAGAACATCACCCTGCGCGCGGCGGATCCGGATGACTTCCGGGTCCAGCAGGGGGATCTCTACGTGGTCGAGGGAAATCTCTTTGCCGATGAGGGCATCACCGATGCCGTGATCAGCGTCTGGGGCACCTCAAGCCGCAATATCGCCGCCTATACGGCCGGCGAGACGGCGGATCTGGGCGATGGCGAGACCATCACCGTGCAGTCGGATGGCGCCTATCTCTGGTCGGGCAATGACGACCAGATGGGCGGGCGCGGGCAGCGGGTCTTCGTGACCGCCACGACCCCGCCCGAATTCACGCTCGACAATTATCACAACATGCTGCTGGACCCGAGCAATTCCGAGGGCATGGCGCGGGCGTTTTTCAACACCCTGACCGTGACCATTCCGGCGACGATCATCCCGATCCTCGTGGCGGCCTTTGCGGCCTATGCCCTGGCCTGGATGGAGTTTCCGGGACGCGCGCTGTTGATCGCGGTCATCGTCGGTCTCTTGGTGGTGCCGCTGCAACTGGCGCTCATTCCGCTGCTGACGCTGCACAACAATATCGGGATCGGCAAAGGGTATCTGGGGACATGGCTCGCCCATACGGGCTTTGGCATGCCGCTCGCGATCTATCTCTTGCGCAATTACATGGTGGGCCTGCCACGAGACATCATCGAGAACGCCAAGGTGGACGGGGCGACGGATTTCCAGATCTTCACCAAGATCGTCCTGCCGCTCAGCTTCCCGGCGCTGGCCTCTTTCGCGATCTTCCAGTTCCTCTGGACTTGGAATGACCTCCTGGTCGCCAAGGTGTTCCTGATCGACGCCACGGGCCAGACCACGGTCATGACCAACCAGATCGTCGAGCTTCTGGGCACCCGCGGCGGCAATTGGGAAATCCTCGCGACGGCGGCCTTCGTGTCGATCGCGGTGCCGCTTCTGGTCTTCTTCTCCATGCAACGTTTCCTCGTGCGCGGCCTGTTGGCCGGCTCGGTCAAGTAAGGAACCCCTTTCGATGAATGCAGTGGCACAAATGCGCGCGGCCAAGGGCCTTGCCGCCGACGCCGACTGGTGGCGCGGGGCTGTCATCTATCAGATCTATCCCCGCAGCTTTCAGGACAGCAATGGCGACGGGATTGGCGACCTTCTGGGGATCGTCGAGCGGATGCCCTATATCGCCTCGCTCGGGGTGGACGCGATCTGGATCAGCCCGTTCTTCACCTCGCCGATGAAGGATTTCGGCTATGATGTGAGCGATTACTGCGACGTGGACCCGATGTTCGGCACGCTCGCGGATTTCGACGCGGTGATCGAGACGGCCCATATCTATGGGCTGCGTGTGATGATCGATCTGGTGCTGAGCCATACGAGCGACCAGCATCCGTGGTTCGCCGAAAGCCGCACGAGCCGCGACAATGACAAGGCCGACTGGTATGTCTGGGCGGATCCCAAGCCCGATGGCACGCCCCCGAACAACTGGCTGTCGATCTTTGGCGGGTCGGGCTGGCAATGGGATGCGCGGCGCTGCCAGTATTACCTGCACAACTTCCTGACCTCGCAGCCGGACCTGAACTTCCACTGCCGGGCTGTGCAGGACGCGCTTCTGGATGTGGGGCGGTTCTGGCTTGATCGCGGGGTGGACGGGTTCCGTCTCGACACGATCAACTTCTACACCCATGACGCAGAGCTGCGGGACAATCCGGCCCTGCCGCCCGAAGATCGTAACGACACGATCGCGCCGGCGGTGAACCCCTATAACCACCAGCGTCACCTCTATTCCAAGAACCAGCCCGAGAACCTCGATTTCCTCGCGCGCTTCCGCGGCATGATGGAGGAATACCCGGCCATTGCCGCCGTGGGCGAGGTGGGCGATGCGCAATACGGGCTGGAGATCCTCGGTCAGTACACCTCTGGCACCGAGGGCGTGCATATGTGTTACGCCTTTGAATTCCTCTCCAAGGAGGCCCTGACCGCGCCCCGTGTCGAGGAAGTGCTCAGCAAGGTTGCGGATGTGGCATCCGAAGGCTGGGCCTGCTGGGCGTTTTCCAACCATGACGTGATGCGCCATGTGACCCGCTGGGACCTAACCCCGGGCGCGCAACGTGGGATCCTGACACTGCTCATGTGTCTGCGCGGCTCGGTCTGCCTGTACCAGGGCGAAGAGCTCGGCCTGCCCGAGGCGGACGTGGCCTTCGACGATCTGCAGGACCCGTACGGGATCGAGTTCTGGCCGGAATTCAAGGGCCGCGACGGTTGCCGCACGCCGATGGTCTGGCAGTCTGACAATCAGACGGGCGGCTTTTCCGCCACGCGGCCCTGGCTGCCGGTCTCGTCCGAGCATCTGAACATGGCCGTCTCGGCGCAGGAACATGCGCCTGACGCTGTGCTGCACCATTACCGCAAGGCGCTGGCTTTCCGACGGAGCCACAAGGTGCTGGCCAAGGGCGCGCTTTCGGGTCTGAACGCCGAGGGGGATGTCCTGAGCTTCCTGCGTGAAAGCGCCGAAGAGACGATTTTCTATGCGCTCAACATGAGCGACACGCCCGGTGTGGTCGATCTGCCTGCGGGCAACTGGACCCAGATCGGGGCGGAACTGAATTCGGCGGGCACCAGCCCGGATGGCCGTGTGCATCTGGGGCCGTGGCAGCCCTGCATCGCGCTGAAAACAGCATAAACCAGCGCGGCTGGAATTTGAGAGGGAGGGGAGAATGGCAGATTTGAAGCTGACGGACGTGGCCAAGGCTTACGGCGACGTCAAGGTTCTGAGCAACATCAATCTGGACGTGCAGCAGGGCGAGCTGATCGTCTTTGTCGGGCCCTCGGGCTGCGGGAAGTCGACGCTGCTGCGGATGATTGCGGGGTTGGAGAAGATCTCGGGCGGCACGCTGGAGATCGACAACACCGTGGTCAACGATGTGCCGCCCGCCCAGCGGGGCATCGCCATGGTGTTCCAGTCCTACGCGCTCTATCCCCATATGACCGTGCGCGAGAACATGTCCTTCGCGCTCAAGATCGCGAAGAAATCCCAGGAAGAGATCGACAGCGCTGTCGAGGCCGCTGCCGATAAGCTGCAATTGGGCCAGTATCTCGACCGACTGCCCAAGGCCCTGTCCGGTGGTCAGCGGCAGCGGGTCGCCATTGGCCGCTCGATCGTCCGGGATCCCAAGGTCTATCTCTTTGACGAGCCGCTCTCGAACCTTGACGCAGCCCTGCGGGTGGCGACACGGCTCGAGATCGCGCAGCTCAAGGAAGCGATGCCCGAGAGCACGATGATCTATGTGACCCATGACCAGGTGGAGGCCATGACGCTCGCCACCCGGATCGTGGTGCTCGCCGGGGGGGGGATCGCGCAGGTGGGCTCACCGCTGGAGCTTTATGAGAAGCCCGAGAACGAGTTCGTGGCGCAGTTCATTGGCAGCCCCAAGATGAACCTGCTGCCGGGCAGGATCACCGGGACGGGTGCGCAGACCACCATCGAGATGACCGGGGGCGGTGTGGCCGTGTCCAACTATCCGTCCGATGCGAGCCTGATGGGCGCCAGCGTGAATGTCGGCGTGCGCCCCGAGGACATGGTGGAGGCGACGGAGGCGTATCTTTTCGAGGGCAAGGTGGCGATCACCGAAGCGCTCGGTGAGGTGACGCTGCTCTATTTCGAAGCGCCCGCCGGGCAAGAGGCGAGCATCGCCAAGCTGCAGGGGATCCATAAAGACCTCAAGGGGCAGGTGACGCGGATGACGGCGGATCCTGCCAAGGTCCATGTGTTCAAGGATGGCGTCTCGCTGCTCTATCCCGACGGGCATCACGTCACCTTCGCGCCGCACTGAACCGGCCGGCCCCGCATTGGCGGGGCCATTCGATTTGACGGAGTTCGTCGCCTGAGGGCGCGGTTGCTGCCCCATTCCTGCCACAGCCCCCTTACAACCTGATCCGGTGCAGTTTTGACGCGAGGGGTCGGGCATGAAACAGGGGATTATGGCACTGGCTTGCGCGGCGCTTGTCGTCAGTGGTTGCGCGACGCCGCCCGAGAAGGTGCAGCGGAGTTTCATCTCGCCCAGCGTCTATGCCGGGTATAGCTGCCACGCGCTGACCGCCGAACGCGCGGCGATCGAGGGCCATGTGCAAGAGCTTACGGCCCATCAGCGGAGCAAGGCGAATACGGACACGGCGGTGATGACCGTGGGGCTCGTGCTCTTCTGGCCTGCGCTTTTCGCGCTTTCTGCGGGGAAGGATTACGAAGCCGACCTGTCCATAGCCAAGGGCAAGCATGACGCGGTGCTGGAGGCGGGGCAGAGCCTTGGGTGTTTCTCCGGCTATGGCGCGCAGTCCGAGATGCCGCCCACGCTGATGCAGCGCTTGCCGGAACGCGCCGGGGGCTTCCCGCCGCTCTGAGCCCATCGGGACGGTGATCCAAAGGAAAAGCCCCGCTCGCGCGGGGCTTTGTTGTCTTTGTTCAGGGGGCGATGCCCCCACCGCGCCCTTGGGGCGCGGCCCCCCGACCCAGCGGCGCGGTCAGAGCAGGCTGGGCAACCAGAGCACGATGCCCGGGAAGGCGATCAGCACGGCCACGGTGATCACGTCCGCCACAAAGAAGGGGGAGGCGCCGCGGAACACATCCTGCACCGAGATGGGCAGTTTGTTGTCCTGTGCGACACCGGCCACCACGAAGCAGTTCAATCCGATGGGCGGCGTGATCAGACAGAGCTCGGCCATTTTCACCACGATGATCCCGAACCAGATCGCGCATTCCTCGGCGGTCATGCCAAGGGCCGCGGCCTCTCGGGTGACATCCGGGCCGCCGTTCAGGGCGATCACCGCCGGGAAGGTCACCGGCAGGGTCAGGATCAGCATCCCGATGGCATCCATGAACATCCCGAGGATCACATAGGCGCCGAGGATCATCAGAAGGATCAGGTAGGGCGATTGATCGAGCGACCCGATCCAATCGGCAAAGGTCTCGGGCAGCTTGGCAAAGCCGAGGAAGCGGACATAGATCAGCACGCCCCAGATCATGGTGAAGATCATCACCGTCAGCTTGGCGGCCTCCATCAGCGCGCCCTTCAGCTGCCCCCAGCGCAGGCCCTGCCAGAGCGCCATGAGCAGGACGACAAAGGCCCCGAGGGCCCCGGCCTCGGTGGGTGTCGCCCAGCCGAAATAGATCGAATAGACGATGATGAAGACGACAAACAGGATGGGCAGCGCGCCGGGCAGGGCCGAGAAGCGTTCGCCCCAGGTAAAGCCTCCAACCGGCGGGCCCAGATCCTTGCGGTAGCGAGCGAGGCCAATCACCAGCCCGGCATAGATGATTGCTGAGACCGCACCGGGCAAAAAGCCCGCCAGCAGCAGCTTGCCCACGGATTGTTCGACGATGATCGCGTAGATGACGAGGATGGCCGAGGGCGGGATGAGCGAGGCGAGGGTGCCGCCTGCGGCCACCACGCCCGCGGCAAAGCGCTTGTCATAGCCGAGCTTGAGCATTTCCGGGATGGCGATCCGGGCAAACACAGCCGAGGTGGCGACCGAGGCGCCGGATACCGCTGCGAAACCCGCTGTCGCAAAGACCGTCGCGACTCCCAGCCCGCCCGGGAGCCAGCCGACCCAGCGCTTGGCCGCCTCGAACAGGAAGCGGGTCAGTCCCGCATAATAGGCCAGGTACCCGATCAGGATGAATGTCGGGATGAGCGACAGGCTGTAGGTTGTTGATTTCGAATGAGGAACCTGTCCGGCAAGTTTCATCGCCGTCACGAGGCCCCGGTCGAAGCCCTGTTTCTCCATGAAGAAGATGCACAGGCCCACGAACCCGATAAACGCGGTGGCAAACGCGACGCGCACGCCGATCAGCACCAGTACGATCAGGAGACCGCTCAGCCACAGAGAGACATTAAAGATATCAATGCCATTCAGCAGGGCTTTCATGTCAATGAGATCATCCATCGACGGTTTTCGCTTCTTTATTGGCCTGGGTGAAGGCGTCTTCGATCAGGGGCACTGCCACCGGGTGTGTTTCGTTCCGGCGGAAGGCCCGTGCGAAGCCCCAGATCTGCAGCACCAGACGACACCAGAGCAGTGCCAGCGAGATCGGCACGATCAACTTGGCGGGCCAGAGTGGCAGGGCAATGTCGATCGAGCTGTCCCGGCTCCAGAGCGGCGCGGCAAAATCGAAGCTGCGCTCGAAGTGAAACCAAGTGCCATAGATCAGCGCAGTGGTGAGCAGCAGCATGAAGATGCAGGACAAACATTCGGCAAACCAAAGGGTTCGCCCGCGCAGTTGACCCACGACGATATCCATGCGGATATGGCCGCCCTCCCGTTGGCAGAAGGCCAGGCCGAGAAAGGCGAAGGTGGCCATGAACTGTTCGGTCCAGTCCACATAGCCGGGCACGGGCGCGCTGAAAAATTTACGGCCCAGCACGTTATAGACGGCGAGCACCACGAGGGCGAAGATCACGACACCGCCGAGCAGGTTCATCACGGATTCCAGGCGCAAGAGCGCACGATCCGCACGGGACAGGCCGGTCTCGTCGGTTAAGACGGAACTTGAAGACATGGGGGCAACTTTCGAAAAAGGCTCCGGAAATTCCGGAGCCTTTCAGGTTGAGCGGAGGTCAGTTGGACATCCGCTGCTTCTCGAGGGTGCTCAGGACCAGATCATAAAGCTCCTGACCCGGGATGCCCTGATCGGTCATGGTCTGGATCCATTCCTCATGCAGCGGCAGGGCGACATCGCGGAACTTCGCGATTTCGGCCTCATCCACGGTGACCTTCTGGACGTTCTTCTCGGCCAGAACCTCTTCCCACTTGTTCAGAAGCTCGCCGTAATTCGCCAGATAGTGGTCGATGGCGCCCGCGACGGACTCGTCGAGGATCGCACGGTGCTCATCGCTCAGGTCGTCATAGGCGTCGGTGTTCACCACAACCGGGCAGTTGACCGTGCCGGGGTTCAGGTTCTCGGTCCACCAATCGGCAATGTCGATGGTGCGGAAGGACAGATGCGCGTGCTGCGCAAAGGCCACCGTGTCCACCACGCCGGATTCCATCGCATTATAAGCTTCCGACGAGGTTACCGAGGTCGGCACCGCGCCCACCTTTTCGAAGGCCTGGCCGAGACCACCCGTGGCGCGGACCCGCATACCGTCGAAATCGGCGAGCTTGTCGCGCGCATTGCCGGTGCCGGCAATGTTGTATTGCGGCATGGGCGAGGTCATCAGCAGCTTGGCGTTCCAGCGTCCGAGATCGGCCTGCACCGCCGGATGGTCATAGACCGCGTGGCTGACTGCCACCTCCTCTTCGAGGTTGGCCACCCCGAGGAAGGGCAGCTCCAGAACTGTGATCGTCGGGTTCTTGTCCCGGTGATAGCCCGCGCAGAACTGCGCCATCTCGAACGCACCGATCGAGATCCCGTCGAGGTTCTCGCGGTTCTTGGACAGACCGCCATAGCTGATATTCATGGTGAACTCGCCGCCGGACTTCTCTTCGACCAGCTCGGCAAGCTTGTGGATATGCTCGGTAAAGGCACGCCGGGTGCCCCAGACGGATACGTTCCACTCGGTGGCCAGTGCCTCGCCCACAAAGGTCAAAGACAGCCCCGCGATCACGGTGCTCTTCAAAAGCGTTTTCATGTTTTCTCTCCCTGGGTGCAAATCTAAGGTTTGCTGGCACAGACCGTAGCTGTCCACGCGGCGAGGTCCAACACAAAAAACAGGGAGGTCCCATGGCAGCGCCAGAGAACAGATTGAAGAGCGCATTGTTGCGGGGCGAGACGCAAATCGGGCTCTGGCTCGGCTTTGGCTCGCCGACCGTGGCGGAACTCGCCGCGGGCTGCGGATTCGACTGGTGCCTTGTGGATGGGGAGCATTCGCCAAATGACCCCGGCGACATGATCGCCCAGTTCCGCGCCTTGGCCAGTGGCGGCGACAGCCATGCCATCGCCCGGGTGCCCGTGGGCGAGACATGGGTGCTCAAGCGCGTGCTCGATCTCGGGGTGCAGACGGTCATGGTGCCCATGGTCGAAAGCGCGGCTCAGGCCCGGCAGGTGGCCGAGGCCATGCGCTATCCGCCCGAGGGCGTGCGGGGCAATGGCGCGGCGCTGGCGCGCGCTTCGGGCTATTCCCTGAACCAGGAGTACGTGGAGACCGCGAACGCGCAGATCTGCACCATCGCTCAGATCGAGAGCCGCGATGCGGTGGCGGCGATCCCGGAGATTGCGGCCGTGGACGGGATCGATGTGCTGTTCATCGGCCCCGCGGATCTTGCGGCGGATATGGGGTATACCGGTCAGTCCGGCGTGCCGGAGGTCGAAGCGGTCATGGCCGAGGCGCTGGCCGCCATCGATGCGGCGGGCAAAGTGCCGGGCATCCTGTCCTTCTCCGCCGAAGGGGTTGCGCGCTATGCCGCCCTGGGGGCGCGTTTTATCGGGGTGGGGGCGGATGTGACCGCACTGGCCGGGGCGCTGCGCAGCCTGTCGGCGGATACGCGCGCGCTTTTGCCCAAAGCCTAGTCGCTCCGGCATCTTCGGGGCGACGTCCCCCTGCGACAGGGCGCGCCCCTTGTCCCTCGGGCCGATCCATGCGAGGGGGACGTGCCTAACGAAGACCCCGACAGGAGTGCGTGATGGAGATTCGCGAGGCCCTCACTTTCGACGATGTGCTGCTGGTACCCGGCGCCAGCTCCGTGCTGCCCTCCGAGGCGGACACCCGCACCATGGTGACCAAGTCGATTGCCCTGAACATTCCCCTGCTGAGCTCGGCCATGGATACGGTGACCGAGGCGCGGATGGCGATCGCCATGGCGCAGGTCGGTGGCATGGGAGTGCTGCACCGCAATCTGAGCGTGGATGAGCAGCAAAACCAGGTCCGGCAGGTCAAACGCTTTGAATCCGGGGTGGTCTATAACCCGGTGACCCTGCGCCCGGATCAGACGCTGGCCGATGCCAAGGCACTGATGGATCGCTACAAGATCACCGGTTTCCCGGTTGTGGATGAGCGTCGCCGCGTGCTGGGGATCGTGACCAATCGCGACATGCGGTTTGCCAGCGATGACAACACGCCGGTCTCTGTGATGATGACGTCGGACAATCTGGCCATCCTGCGCGAGCCTGCGGATCTGGCCGAGGCCAAATCGCTGATGCATGCGCGGCGGATCGAGAAGCTTCTGGTGCTGGACGGCGATGGCACGCTGACCGGGCTGCTGACGATCAAGGATATCGAACAGGCCGTGCTGAACCCCAATGCCTGCAAGGATGAGCTGGGCCGCTTGCGCGTGGCGGCCGCCACGACCGTGGGCGATGCCGGGTTCGAGCGCTCGCAGGCGCTGGTCGAGGCGGGCGTGGATCTGATCATTATCGACACGGCCCATGGTCATTCCGCGGGCGTGGCCAAGGCGGTGGAGCGGGCCAAGACCCTGTCGAACTCCGTGCAGGTTGTCGCCGGCAACGTGGCCACGGGCGAAGCGACCCGGGCTCTGATCGATGCGGGTGCTGACGCGGTCAAGGTCGGGATCGGCCCGGGCTCGATCTGCACCACGCGGATCGTGGCGGGTGTCGGTGTGCCGCAGCTCACCGCGATCATGGATTGCGCCAAGGCGGCCGAGGCCACGGGCACGCCGGTGATCGCCGATGGCGGTATCAAATTTTCGGGCGACTTCGCCAAGGCCATCGCCGCAGGCGCCCATTGCGCCATGGTCGGCAGCATGATCGCCGGGACGGATGAAAGCCCGGGCGAAGTGATCCTCTATCAGGGACGCTCTTTCAAATCCTATCGCGGCATGGGCTCTCTTGGGGCCATGGCGCGCGGCTCGGCGGATCGGTATTTCCAGAAGGACGCGGCCTCCGACAAGCTTGTGCCCGAGGGCATCGAGGGGCAGGTGCCCTACAAGGGTTCTGCTGGCGCGGTTGTGCATCAGCTGGTCGGCGGTCTGCGCGCGGCCATGGGCTATACCGGGGCGGCGACCGTGGCCGAGATGCGCACGCAAGCGCAATTCGTGCGGATCACCGGCTCGGGTCTCAAGGAGAGCCATGTCCATGATGTGCAGATCACTCGCGAGAGCCCGAATTACCGGATGGGTTGACCCATGACGCCCGCTGCGCGCGTCGCGGCTGCGATCGAGGTGCTCGACGCGGTGCTGGAGGGCCAGCCCGCCGAGCAGGCACTCAGCCAATGGGGCCGGGCGCACCGCTTCGCCGGGTCCAAGGATCGGGCCGCGATCCGCGATCTGGTCTTCGCCGCTCTCCGGCGGCGGTCGAGCTACGGGGCGCTTGGCGGGGCGCTGACCGGACGCGGCCTGATGATCGGGCATTGCGTGGCGGGACACGCCTCTCTGGACGCGGTCTTCAGTGGCGAGGGGTATGCGCCCGCGCCGCTCTCTGAGCTGGAGCAGGGAAGGGCGCGCGCTGAGCAGGACGTGTCCCGGAGCGATCTGTGCGACATGCCCGATTGGATCCTGTCGCAGCTCGATGCGGCTTATGGGGCCGAGGCGGATCAGATCTGTCGTGCGCTGCGGGATCGCGCACCGCTCGACCTGCGGGTCAACGGGCGCAAGGGGGATGTGGCGGATGCGCAGGAGCGGCTCGCCGCAGAGGGCATCACCGCCGAGCCGGTCAGCGGCGTTCCCGGGGCTCTGCGGGTTGGCGACGGCGCGCGCCGTGTCGCCCAAAGTGCTGCGTATCGGGACGGTCTGGTGGAGATCCAGGATGCCGCGTCCCAAGCGGCCGTGTTGGAGACACCGGTGCCCGATGCGGGCCGCGTTCTGGATTATTGCGCTGGCGGCGGCGGCAAGGCCCTCGCGCTTGCCGCACGCAGCGACGCCGAGGTCCATGTCCATGACATCGCGCCCGCGCGGATGAAGGACATTCCGGCGCGCGCTGCGCGGGCGGGGGTTGACCTGCCGGTCTGGCAGGCGGGGCAGGGCGGGTTCGACCTTGTCTTTTGCGATGCGCCCTGCAGTGGCAGCGGCACCTGGCGTCGCGCGCCCGAGGCCAAATGGGCGCTGACGCCGGAACGGCTCGAGGGCTATGTCGCGGCCCAAAAGGAGGTGCTGCGCAACGCGCTTCCTCTGGTGCGTCCCGGCGGCGTGCTGGTCTATGCGACCTGCTCGATTTTGCCGGTCGAAAATGCCGATCAGGTGGGCTGGATGGCCGAAACCTGTCCAAAAGCGCGGCTGCGCGGACAGGCGCAACTGCTGCCCAATGCCCCGGGAGACGGGTTTTTCTACGCCATATTCGATGTTTGAGTCATGGTTGAAACAACCAAAGGTTGAAACTGTTACGGTGTTAAGCCAAGCTTAAGTCCAGGCGATCAAGACTGCGCGTACAGGTGATCCGGAGGACAGGGTGAGCGATCAGACGCTGGAAAGTCAGAGATTTGCGGGCGAGACGTCGTCGGCGATCCGCGAGGCTGCTGTACTTCTCGGGGCGGCGGTCGTGACCTCCGGTCTCGCGGTCATCCTGCAGGATCCGACGGTCAAGCTGTCCCTTGCGGTGTCGGCGGTCACGCTCGTGGCGCTGCTGATCCTGCTGCAGATCCGGCGACGGATGAACCGGGCGCGCCTCGATCCGAAGCTTGTGGGGCTGTTCACCTTTCTGGAAGGGGATTCAAGCCCGTCGGTCGTGCTCGACACGCATCAGCAGGTGCTGTGGATGAACGCTGCGGCCAAGGCGTATTTTCCGAACGCGCAGGAACTTGGACTGGTCTCAGCCCTTCAGGCCACTGTTCCCGAAAGCGCGGCGTTGCTGCGTCGGTTGCGGCGGGGGCTCGATCAGGCCGCCATGAGTGTCGAGGACGCGGTCACCCGGCGTGGTCATGCGCGGTTCGTGCTGCGGAAATATGCCTATGGCCAGATGCTCTTCCGGGTGGAGGCGCTGGCTTCCCGCGATGGTGCGAGTTCCGGTTCCGTGTCGATCCCTGTGCTGTCAGTTTCGAAATCAGGCACGGTTCTGTCGATGAACGAAGCGCTGCGCCGGATGATTGGCGGGCGGGCCCGCGATTTGAATGCGGTCTTCGTTGTGCCGCCCGCCGCTGAGGTCAGCACGGCCGAGGTGATTACACCCGATGGTCATGTCCCGGTCTATCTGCACCAGACGGAGCTTACGGCCGGGCGGCGCGAGATTGCGCTTCTGCCGATGCAACGTCTGACCAGCACCCATGACATGAATATGGGGCTTGAGGAACTGCCCGTGGCGGTGATGAAGCTCGGCCCCCAGGGGGAGGTTTTGCAGGCCAATGCCCATGCGCGGGCCTTGCTCAACATAGAAGGTCAGGTGGACGACATCAATTTCGTCGATCTGGTCACCGGGCTTGGGCGTTCCGTCCGCAGCTGGATCGAGGAGGCGCTGCATGCGCCCCTGTCGCTGCAACCCGAAGTCCTGCGCGTCAAGGAAGGCACCGAGGAAAGCTTTCTGCAGGTGACCCTGATGCGGTCACAAAGCGCCGAAGGTCCCATCCTGACTGCGGTTTTGCATGACGCAACCGAGCTCAAAACGCTCGAGGCGCAATTCGTGCAAAGCCAGAAGATGCAGGCCATCGGCCAGCTCGCGGGCGGTGTCGCCCATGACTTCAACAACCTTCTCACGGCGATTTCAGGGCATTGCGACCTGCTGTTGCTGCGTCATGATCAGGGGGATCCTGAATATGGCGATCTCGTGCAGATCAACCAGAATGCGAACCGCGCGGCGAGCCTTGTCGGCCAGTTGCTGGCCTTTTCCCGCAAGCAGACATTGCAACCGGAACTGATCGATCTGCGCGATACGCTCTCGGACCTCACGCACTTGCTCAACCGGCTTGTGGGCGAGAAAGTGACTCTGACCTTGATGAACGAGCCGGATCTCAGCCCGATGCGGGCCGATAAACGGCAGCTTGAGCAGGTTTTGATGAACCTTGTGGTCAATGCTCGGGATGCGATGCCGGATGGGGGTGAGATTACCATCGAGGCCCGCGCGGTCGAGCTGGATGCGCCCATGATGCGCGGTCGGGTGACCTTGCCCGCCGGGGACTACGCCTGTGTGACCGTGACGGATCAGGGCATCGGCATCCCGCAAGACAAGCTCAGCAAGATCTTTGAGCCTTTCTACACCACCAAGCGCACGGGGGAGGGCACGGGGCTCGGTCTCTCGACGGCCTACGGGATCGTAAAGCAGTCCGGCGGCTTCATCTTCGCCGAAAGCGTGGTGGGCAAAGGCACGGCGTTCGAGATCTATTTCCCGGCCTATCACGGCCAGAGCCTTCCGGTTGCAGAGACTGCGACCGTGGCGCCCGATCGACCCTCTGCGACGGGGGACGGCATCGTGCTTCTCGTGGAGGATGAGGCACCGGTGCGTGCCTTCGCGGCCAGAGCGCTGCGTCTCAACGGGTTCACCGTACTCGAAGCGGAATGCGCGGAAACAGCATTGGAGCTGCTTGAGAACCCCGCGCTCGAAGTGGACCTCTTCGTGACGGATGTGATCATGCCGGGGCTGGATGGCCCAAGTTGGGTGCGGCGCGCCCTGATCGACCGCCCGGGCATTCCCGTCGTCTTCGTGTCCGGCTATGCCGAAGACCTGTTGTCTGACGATGAAGAGCGGATCCCGAATTCGGTGTTCCTGCCCAAGCCGTTCTCTCTCAAACAGCTGATTGCCACGGTGCAAGCCCAGTTTGATGCGCCATCGATCTCAGCTCCACTGAAGGATGCCGTTTAAGGGGGGGCTGTGACCTCCCGTCACCCGATCGGGAAACCCTTTCTTAACCAAATTCCGAAATTCTTGGATGGTTAAGATTTGCCTTGAAATGTTCCTACTTCGGTCTCATATTGCGAGAACAAGGCAAGAACAAAGCAGCGATTGCCGCCCTTCTGGCGGTATGTGATAAGGGGCGACACCATGGCCACCGCGAGTCTTCTGGACGTGACCGACAAACGAGAATCCGAAAAGAAAAAAGCGCTGGATAGCGCTCTGGCCCAGATCGAACGACAGTTCGGCAAGGGCTCTATTATGAAACTGGGCGCCGACAGCCCTGTCGCTGAGATCGAGGCGACGTCGACCGGCTCCATCGGTCTCGACATCGCGCTTGGGATCGGCGGCATCCCCAAGGGGCGGATCATCGAAATCTATGGGCCCGAGAGCTCGGGCAAGACAACCCTGACCCTGCATTGCATCGCCGAGGAGCAGAAAAAGGGCGGTGTTTGTGCCTTCGTCGATGCTGAGCATGCGCTGGACCCGCAATATGCGCGTCGGCTTGGCGTTGACCTTGATGAACTGCTGATTTCGCAGCCGGATACGGGCGAGCAAGCGCTTGAGATCACCGAAACCCTTGTGCGCTCCGGGGCTGTCAGCATGGTGGTTGTGGATTCCGTTGCCGCGCTGACCCCGAAATCCGAGCTCGAAGGCGATATGGGCGACGCACAGGTCGGTGCCCAGGCGCGCCTCATGAGCCAGGCCATGCGCAAATTGACCGGCGCCATCTCGCGCTCCAATTGCACCGTGATCTTTATTAACCAGATCCGGATGAAGATCGGTGTGATGTTCGGCTCGCCGGAGACCACGACGGGGGGCAATGCGCTCAAGTTCTATTCCTCCGTACGGCTCGATATTCGCCGCATCGGGTCGATCAAGGACCGGGATGAGGTTGTGGGCAACACTACCAAGGTCAAGGTGGTCAAGAACAAGGTCGCGCCGCCCTTCAAGCAGGTGGAATTCGACATCATGTATGGCGAAGGCATCTCCAAGATGGGTGAGCTGATCGATCTCGGCGTGAAGGCCGGCGTGGTGCAGAAATCCGGGTCCTGGTTCTCTTACGGCGATGAGCGCATCGGTCAGGGACGGGAAAACGCCAAGCAGTTCCTGCGCGACAACCGCTCCATGGCGCTGTCGATCGAGGACAAGATCCGCGCAGCCCACGGGCTGGATTTCGAAATGCCCGCAGAAGAGACCGCCGTTCTGGACGAGTGATCTCGTCCACATCGCGCGAAACGAGGGCGGCCCGCAACGGCCGCCTTTTTTCTTGGGCGATCTGGCTTTTTCCGATGGTGGACAGGCTTGGGTCGCAGCGCTACACCTGCGGGACCATTCCAATCCGGGACGCCCAGATGCCTAGCCTGAACGACATTCGCAGTACTTTTCTCAACTATTTCGGCGCGCAGGATCACGCGATCATCGACAGCTCACCTCTGGTGCCGCGCAATGATCCGACCCTGATGTTCACCAATGCGGGGATGGTTCAGTTCAAGAATGTGTTCACCGGGCTCGAGCAGCGGGATTACTCCCGCGCCACCACGAGCCAGAAATGTGTGCGCGCCGGGGGCAAGCACAATGATCTGGACAATGTGGGCTACACGGCGCGCCACCATACCTTCTTTGAAATGCTGGGAAATTTCAGCTTCGGGGATTACTTCAAATCGGATGCCATTCCCTTTGCCTGGGACCTGATCACCAAGGAATTCGGGATCGACAAGTCGCGGCTGCTCGTCACGGTCTACCATACCGATGACGAGGCTGCCGAGATCTGGAAAAAACATGCGGGTCTGAGCGATGACCGTATCATCCGCATTCCGACCAATGACAATTTCTGGATGATGGGTCCGACGGGGCCGTGCGGACCCTGCACCGAGATTTTCTACGACCATGGCGATCACATCTGGGGCGGGCCTCCGGGCAGCCCCGAGGAAGATGGCGACCGTTTCATCGAGATCTGGAACCTCGTCTTCATGCAGTTCGAACAGTTCGAGGATGGCTCCCGGCAGGACCTGCCGTCGCCCTCCATCGATACGGGCATGGGACTGGAACGGATCGCCGCGCTCTTGCAGGGCAGTCACGACAATTACGACACGGATCTCTTCAAGGCGCTGATCGAGGCCTCGGCCCATGCCACGGGCGTGGATCCCTATGGCGATCGCAATGTGCATCACCGGGTCATCGCGGATCATTTGCGTTCGACATCGTTTCTGATCGCGGATGGGGTGATGCCCTCCAATGAAGGGCGCGGTTACGTCCTGCGCCGGATCATGCGGCGGGCCATGCGCCATGCGCATCTGCTCGGTGCTCAGGATCCCGTGATGCACCGGCTGGTGCCCGCGCTTGTGGCCCAGATGGGGCAGGCCTTCCCCGAACTGGGCCGGGCGCAGGCCCTGATCGAAGAGACGCTGAACCTCGAGGAAACCCGCTTCCGTCAGACCCTGGATCGCGGCCTTCGCCTGCTGGATGATGCGGTCGAGGGGCTGGATGATGGCGCGGCCCTGCCGGGCGAGACGGCGTTCAAGCTCTATGACACCTATGGCTTCCCGCTGGACCTGACGCAGGATGCGCTGCGCGAGAAGGGCCGCGAGGTAGAGACCGATGGCTTCGATGCCGCCATGGCCGAGCAGAAGGCGAAGGCCCGCGCGGCATGGTCCGGGTCGGGCGAGACCGCCGATGAGAGCGTTTGGTTCGATCTGGCCGAGATCCATGGCAGCACAGAGTTCCTGGGCTATGACACCGAGATCGCCGAGGGGCAGGTTCTTGCCCTCGTGCGGGAGGGCGCGCCGGTCGAGACGATCGCGGCGGGCAGCACGGGCTGGGCCATCCTGAACCAGACCCCGTTCTACGCGGAATCCGGGGGGCAGGTCGGCGATAGCGGCAGTTACCTGAAGACCGACGGGGCGGGTGCGATCACGGACACGCAGAAAAAGAACGGTCTCTTCGTCCATAAGGTCACGCCCGAGAAGGTTGCCCTATCCGTGGGCGACGTGCTGGAGATGCGGGTGGATCCCGCGCGGCGGAGCTCGATCCGCGCGAACCACTCGGCGACGCACCTGCTCCATGAGGCGCTCCGCCAGGCGTTGGGCGATCACGTGGCCCAGCGTGGGTCGCTGAACGCGGCCGACCGGTTGCGGTTCGATTTCAGCCATTCCAAGGCCCTCAGCACCGAAGAGCTGGCCAAGGTCGAGACGGATGTGAACGCCTATATCCGCCAGAACGCGCCGGTCGAGACCCGGATCATGACGCCGGATGATGCGCGCGGCCTCGGGGCGCAGGCGCTGTTTGGCGAGAAATACGGTGACGAGGTGCGCGTGGTGTCCATGGGACGGCAGGCGGGCTCCGGCAAGGGCGTGACCGGCGAGACCTATTCGCTGGAGCTTTGTGGCGGCACCCATGTGCGCCAGACCGGCGATATCGGTGTCTTCGTGGCGCTTGGCGATACGGCGTCCTCGTCCGGGGTGCGCCGGATCGAGGCACTGACCGGGGAAGAGGCCTTCGCCTATCTCAGCGCTCAGGATCGCAGGGTGGCCGAGACCGCGCTGGCGCTCAAGGCGCAGGCGGCGGATGTGCCGGACCGTGTCCGTGCCCTGCTGGATGAACGCAAGGCCCTGCAGAACGAGGTGGCGCAACTGCGCCGCGATCTCGCCATGGCCGGGGGCGCGCAGGCCGATGCGCCGGCCAAGCCCAAGGAGATTGCCGGCGTGCCTTTCCTTGCGCAGGTGCTGCAGGGGGTGTCGGGCCGGGATCTGCCGCCGTTGATCGATGAACACAAGGCGCGGATTGGCTCTGGCGCGATCCTTCTGATCGCGGATGCGGATGGCAAGGCGGCCGTCGCGGCAGGTGTCACGCCCGATATGACCGACACGGTCTCGGCCGTGGACCTGGTCAAGGCGGCTGTGGCGGCCCTGGGCGGCAAGGGCGGTGGTGGCCGTCCGGACATGGCGCAGGGCGGTGGTAAGGACCCGAGCCAAGCCGATGCCGCCATCGCGGCGGTCGAAGCCCTGATTGGAGGAGAGTAAGATGGCCGCATTCTGGATTGCCCATGTGCATGTGACCGATCCTGACCGCTATGGCGAATATGCCAAGCGCGCAACGGTGGCGATTGCCGATCATGGCGGCGTGTTCCTCGCCCGCGGCGGGGGCTGCACCCAGCTGGAGGGGCCCGAGCGGGCCCGCAACGTGGTCGTGCGGTTCGAAAGCCGCGCGCGCGCGGTCGAATGCTACAACTCGCCCGCCTATCAAGAGGCGCTCAGCTATGCGCGGGGCGCCTCCCAACGGGAACTTGTGGTCGTCGACGCGCTGGACGACGTCTGAGCCGGGCTAGCGTGCGCGCGGCCGCGACGGGCGCGCGGGCAGGGGCTTGGGCTTGTGGATCGGCGGCCGTACTTGCGGCGGCTTGGCCACGGGCGGACGGTTGGGCCGGTCCGGGCGGTTGATGTCGACATCCACATCCACATCGCGGTCATGGTAATAGTGGTTCCAGTAGAACGGATCCGAGTAGCCATACCCGTAGCTGACGCCGACGGCGGTCTGACACCCGGCGAGGCCCCCGATCAGTCCGAGGCAAAGTGCGGTGCGCACAATAAAACGAGGCGTCATGATCCGGCCCTCACGCTGGCGAACACGCGGTTAATTTCATCGATCAACGCAGGCGCGGCGGTGCTCTCGGCGACGGCGGCCGCAATGGCCACCCGCGCACCGGGTAGGTCGAGAACGGCGATGGTGAAGACGATGTCAGCCCCATCGCGCCGTCCGGTCCCCTTGATGACCCGCGCTGGCAGGCCCGCCACGCGCTCTTTCGAGATCGAAATGATCTCGGGATCCGACGACATGAACTTCTCGATCTCGTCCAGATAATCCAGCCCGCCTTCGAGCGTGCTGATCCCTGGTGGCGAGAAGAATCCCATCCACACATCCGGCTCAACCGTTGGGCGCAGGGTCACGATCTGTGGGACCGGCACGGCTGCCGCCTCGTCGGGGGGAGAGATCTCGCGCGCGCCGCCGGTCTGGATCGACCAGAAGTCCGGAACAGCCACGGAAAACAGGGGGCGGTCTCCATCAGCATAGCTGATCCGGAGATCCGCGCTGGCCGGTGAGGCCAGGGCGAGGGCGGCGCAAAGCAGGGCGTGTTTCATCATGACCCGAGTGTCTGGGCAAAGGGCCCGGCAGGTCAAGCGCCGAAGCGCCGCCCGTCAAGGGTTTGCGATCAATGCGTTGCCGTCTCGGAGAACAGGTTGATGATCAGGATCCCGGCTAGGATCAGGACCAGCCCGAGGACCGCCGGAAGGTCCAGCCGTTGTCCGAAGATGAGCCAGCCGATCCCCGCCACCATCATCAGGCCCATGCCCGACCAGAGCGCATAGACGATGCCCAGCGGCATCACTTTGAGGGTGAGGGACAGCAGGTAGAAGCTGATCCCGTAGCCGATCACCACCGTGATCGACGGGCCGATCCGGGTGAACTGCTGGCTGGCCTGCAGGGCGGAGGTTGCGACCACCTCGGCAAATATGGCTCCGATGAGGAGGATGTAATGCATGACGGCTCCTGTGGCGCGTGGATCAGGTAGCGATGTAGCGTCGCTTGTTGTGATTGAACGCGATCACACCGTTGAGCACCAGCGCGCCGAGCAGGGAATAGGCCACGATGGACAGGGGAAAGAGCAGGGCGGCCACCGCAAAGAGCACCAGATCGAAGAGGATCTGCACATAGCCCGCCTTGAACCCGGTCTTGTCCTGCACGATCAGCGCGATCACCCCGAGCCCGCCGAGGCTGCCGCCATGACGGAACACGGCCAGCAGGCCAAGCCCGGTGGCGGCGCCGAAGATCACCACGCCGAGGGCGGGGTTGAGGGTCTCGATCCGGAACCCCATAGGCATGAACTCGGTCGAGAGCGACAGGGCCGTGACACAACCGATGGACTTGAGGGTGAATTCCAGTCCGAGCTTGCGATAGGCAACCCAGTAGAACGGCAGGTTGACGACAAAGAACACCGCCCCGAAGGACAGGCCGGTGACATAGGACAGGATCAGCGCAAGCCCGGCGGTCTGGCCCGTCACCAACCCGAGATGGCTGAGAAAGGTCAGCCCCACCGCGCAGAGCAGCACGCCGAGCGAGAGGCCCTGGGCGTCATCCAGAGCTGTGTGTTTGAGGTCTTCGGGACGGGGAATGGGCAGCGGTGCGGGCATGGGTCTTGCTACCGCGCGGGCCGGGGGCCGGGCCAGCCGAAAACGCCGCCCCGGTCCGAGTTTTTCCGCGCGGCAGCGCCCGGTGCCTAACCGGCAAGCGCCGCGTTCAAACGTTCATCAAGCGTGTTGAGAAAACCCATGGTGGTCAGCCATTTCTGGTCCGGTCCCACCAGCAGGGCGAGGTCCTTGGTCATGTGCCCCGCCTCCACGGTTTCGACGATCACCCGCTCCAGCGTTTCGGCGAAATTGGCGAGGGCGGTGTTGTCGTCGAGCTTGGCGCGGTGCTTGAGCCCCCCGGTCCAGGCATAGATCGAGGCGATGGAGTTGGTCGAGGTCTCCTTGCCCTCCTGATGCTGGCGGTAATGGCGGGTCACGGTGCCATGGGCGGCCTCGGCCTCCACGATCTCGCCGTCGGGCGTCATGAGCTGCGAGGTCATCAGGCCAAGGGAGCCGAACCCTTGGGCCACGGTGTCGGATTGCACATCGCCATCATAGTTCTTGCAGGCCCAGACAAAGCCGCCATTCCACTTCATCGCGCAGGCCACCATGTCGTCGATCAGCCGGTGCTCGTACCAGATGCCCGCCTCTTTGAATGCCTCGGCGAACTCGTCCTCATAAACCTTCTGAAAGAGCTCGAGAAAGCGGCCATCATACTGTTTCAGAATGGTATTCTTGGTGGACAGGTAAACCGGCCAGCCGAGTTTCAGCCCGTAATTCAGCGAGGCGCGGGCAAAATCGATGATCGAGGCATCGAGGTTGTACATCCCCATGAACACGCCGGCGGAGGGGGCGTCGAACACCTCGCGTTCGTCCACCGTGCCATCCTCGCCGACAAACTTCATGGTCAGCTTGCCCGGCCCGGGGAATTTCATATCCGTCGCCTTGTACTGGTCGCCAAAGGCGTGGCGACCGATCACGATGGGCTGGGTCCAGCCGGGCACGAGCCTCGGCACGTTCCGGCAGATGATCGGCTGGCGAAAGACCACCCCGCCGAGGATATTGCGGATCGTACCATTGGGGCTGCGCCACATCTTCTTGAGGCCGAACTCCTCCACCCGGGCTTCATCCGGCGTGATCGTGGCGCATTTGACCGCGACGCCGACCTCCTTGGTCTTTTCGGCGGCTTCGATGGTGATCTGATCCTCGGTGCGGTCCCGCTCTTCGATGCCGAGATCGTAATAGAGCAGATCGATATCCAGATAGGGCAGGATCAGCTTGGTCTTGATGAAATCCCAGATGATCCGGGTCATCTCGTCTCCGTCCATTTCGACGATCGGGTTCTCGACTTTGATTTTGCTCATGGGGGCCTCGCATGATGGAAAGGGGCGTTGGCGTTGCGCAACTCATGGCATTGTATGCGAAAGTATACAATTACGGATCCGCCCAGTGCGACACCCTGCAACAGGTCGCTGCCCGGGCTGCCGACCTATGCGGCGCATGGGCCATTCCATGAGCAGTCGAAGAAGGGGACGGGGTTAGTCCCCCGGCAGCTGAGACTCAAGGAACCGGCGCGCCCGGGCTTCCGCCTGCCGGACCCGGATATAGGTCTGATAGGCCTCTTCCATGGTCGAAGAGCTGGCGCCCAGTTGTTTGCCGACTTCGGTGATTAGCTGGTCATTGTCGAGCCGCGCCGCTGCCTCCAGCGCGTCGCGCGCGAGGGCATCCGCGAGGGTTTCGATGATTTGGCTCATGGGCGCAGGTCCTGCCGGGTCAAGATCGCCCCAGACTAGCGCCGAAGGGTTTGCAGAACCTTTCCCGCGCGCGAGATTGTCCGTCTGTTGCGCAAGATGCGGGGATCCGCGCGCATCAGGGCCGCGGTGGCCGCGACAAGCGGCACGAGGATGAACAACCGTTGATGCAGGATGTTTGCGAAATCCGCGTGTTTGGCGCGCTACCACCGGCCAGGCGGCGGTCGCGGGCCCAGCTTAGCGGGTGGTTTCGGTCAAACGCCGCCGCACATAGCCATCGACCGAGTCGATCATGGTTTCCATGTGCGGATCCTCAAAGAAGTGGCCCGCCTCCGGGACTTCCTCATGGGTGATGGTGATACCCTTCTGCTCATGCAGCTTGTTCACCAGCGAGACCGTATCGGCGGGCGCGGCCACGCGGTCGGCCGAGCCGTTGATGATCAGCCCAGAGGAGGGGCAGGGCGCGAGGAAGCTGAAATCATAGGTATTGGCCGGCGGGGCCACCGAGATGAAGCCGGTGATCTCGGGCCGCCGCATCAGAAGCTGCATCCCGATCCACGCGCCAAAGGAGAAGCCCGCGACCCAGCAATGCTTGGAATTCGGGTTCATCGATTGCAGGTAATCGAGCGCGCTGGCGGCATCGGATAGCTCGCCCACCCCCTGATCATACTCGCCCTGGCTGCGCCCGACGCCGCGGAAATTGAACCGCAGCACGGTGAAGCCCATGTTGTAGAACGCGTAATGCAGGTTGTAGACCACGCGATTGTTCATCGTCCCGCCAAATTGCGGGTGCGGATGAAGCACGATGGCGATCGGAGCGTCTTTTTCTTTTTGCGGATGATATCGGCCTTCCAGTCGCCCTTCGGGTCCCGGAAAAATCACTTCGGGCATTCGTGCCTGTCCTCTCGCCGCCTCAGAGCCCGGGACAGGCCGTCATGAACTTGACGACTTCGCTCGGGCATTCTAGAACCATTCTAAACCAAATGTGTGCACACTGGTTCTGTGCAATTAAGGAAAGCCGGCGCGCAGGTCAATGTGCCCGGTGCCATCAGGGGGCGCGAGATCCGTGAAACTGAGCACCAAGGGCCGTTATGCCATGGTCGCCATGGCCGATCTGGCCGAAGCGCCGGACAACAAGCTGGTGACGCTGTCTGAAATCTCGGAGCGGCAGAACATCTCGCTGACCTATCTCGAGCAGCTTTTTGTCAAGCTGCGCCGGGCCGAGCTCGTGACCTCGGTGCGCGGGCCGGGCGGTGGTTACCGGCTGGCGCGTTCGCCGGACTCGATCCGGGTGGCGGATGTGCTGCAGGCAGTCGATGAGACCGTGAGCGCGATGCATACCGGGGCCGGGGCCTCGGGCGCGAAATCGGGCTCGCGCGCGCAATCCATGACCAACCGGCTCTGGGAAGGGCTGAGTGCCCATGTCTATGTGTTTCTGCATCAGACGCGGCTGTCGGATGTGGTTGGAAACCAGCTGACCCCGTGCCCGGCCGTGCCGACGCTCTTCACCGTGGTGGATGACGGCGAGACCGTATCGTGAAGGAACTGCAGCGTGGCTGACCGGGTATACCTTGATCACAACGCGACCGCCCCCCTGCGCCCCGAGGCGCGGGCGGCGATGGGCGCAGCCATGGATCTTGTGGGGAACCCGTCTTCGGTCCATGCGGAGGGGCGGGCCGCCAAGGGGATGATGGAGCGCGCCCGGGCCGAGATCCTGACGGCGCTTGGCGCTGAGGATTGCGATCTGGTCTTCGTGTCGGGCGCGACCGAGGGCGCCGCACTGGCCTGCGCCGGGCAGGACCTGCATTGCGCCCCGGTGGAGCATGACGCGATCACCGCCTGGTGCCAGAGCGATCTGCCGGTTGATGCGTGCGGCGCGGTTCATGTGGCGGATCCCGGGCATACGGCGCTGCAATCGGCCAACTCTGAAACCGGGGTGTTGCAGGATCTGCCCGAAGGGCTGGCGCTGGTCGATCTGACCCAGAGCTTCGGCAAAATGCCCGTCGCATTTTCCTGGACAGGTGCCCGGGTCGGGCTCGTCTCGGCCCACAAGATCGGCGGTCCCAAGGGCATCGGCGCAATCGTGATGCGCCGTGGCACAGATCTGGCCGCGCAGATCAAGGGCGGGGGCCAAGAGATGGGCTGGCGTTCCGGGACGGAAAATCTCTTGGGAATCTCGGGGTTTGCCGCTGCCGCCACCGCCGCGCAACGGGATCTGGAGGCAGGGCGTTGGGAGCGGGTTGCAGAAATTAGAAATATTCTAGAAACAAGTCTTCACTCTGGCGCATCGGAGACTATTTTTGTCGGGAAAGAGACTGCGCGACTCGCCAACACCGTCTGCGCCGTCTCGCCCGGGTGGAAAGGCGAAACCCAGGTGATGCAGATGGATTTGGCCGGCTACGCGGTGAGCGCGGGTTCGGCCTGCTCCAGCGGCAAGGTGAAGCCCAGCCGGGTTTTGCGCGCCATGGGGTTCGACGAGAACGATGCGGCCTGCGCCCTGCGCGTGTCCATCGGGCTCGAGACGACAGAAGAGGATGTGCTGCGCTTTTCCGAGGCGTGGCTGAAAGCAAGAAACCGGCATATGGCCCGCGCGGCATGACCGGTTCGACAGAAAACCGCCCCACGGGGCCGAAGAGGATGACCAGATGAACGCACTGACAGAAGTAGAAGTCCGTGAAGGCGTAGACCGGGAAACGGTCGAGGCAGTGCAGTCGGTCGGCGAACGCTACAAATACGGCTGGGAAACCGAGATCGAGATGGAGTACGCGCCGAAGGGCCTCAGCGAGGACATCGTGCGTCTCATCTCGGAAAAGAACGAAGAGCCGGAATGGATGACCGAGTGGCGTCTGGCCGCCTATGCGCGCTGGAAAGAGCTCAGCGAGCCGAAATGGGCCATGGTCGACTATCCGGAAATCGACTTCCAGGACCAGTACTACTACGCCCGTCCCAAGAGCATGGTGGAAAAGCCCAAATCCCTGGACGAAGTCGATCCCAAGCTGCTGGAGACCTATAACAAGCTCGGCATTCCGCTCAAGGAGCAGGCGCTGCTGGCTGGCGTCGAAGCCCCCGAAGAGGACCGCAAGGTCGCCGTGGATGCGGTCTTTGACAGCGTGTCCGTGGGCACGACCTTTCAGGAAGAGCTGAAGAAAGCGGGCGTGATCTTCTGCTCGATCTCGGAAGCGATCAAAGAGCATCCGGAGCTGGTGAAGAAGTACCTGGGCTCGGTCGTGCCGGTCTCGGACAACTATTATGCGACGCTGAACTCTGCAGTGTTCTCGGATGGCTCCTTTGTCTACGTGCCGCCGGGCGTGAAATGCCCGATGGAGCTGAGCACCTATTTTCGCATCAACGCGGAAAATACCGGCCAGTTCGAGCGAACGCTGATCATCGCGGACAAGGGCTCGTATGTGTCCTATCTCGAGGGCTGCACCGCGCCCCAGCGCGACATCGCCCAGCTGCACGCGGCTGTGGTCGAGATCGTCCTGCTGGAGGATGCCGAGGTGAAGTATTCGACGGTCCAGAACTGGTATCCGGGCGACGAAGACGGCAAGGGCGGCATCTATAACTTCGTGACCAAGCGCGCCGATTGTCGTGGGGATCGCTCCAAGGTGATGTGGACCCAGGTCGAGACCGGCTCTGCCGTGACCTGGAAATACCCGTCCTGCATCCTGCGCGGCGATGACACGCAAGGCGAGTTCTATTCGATCGCCATCGCCAACAACATGCAGCAGGCCGATACCGGCACCAAGATGGTCCATCTGGGCAAGAACACCAAGTCGCGCATCGTCTCCAAGGGGATCAGCGCGGGCAAGGCCCAGAACACCTATCGCGGGCTGGTGTCCATGCACCCGAAGGCCAAGAATGGCCGGAACTACACCCAATGCGACAGCCTCCTGATCGGCGATAAATGCGGCGCCCACACGGTCCCCTATATCGAGGTGAAGAACAACTCGAGCCGGGTGGAGCATGAGGCGACCACGTCGAAAGTGGATGATGATCAGCTCTTCTACTGCCGCCAGCGCGGCATGGACGAGGAAGAGGCCGTCGCCCTCGTGGTCAACGGGTTCTGCAAGGACGTGCTGCAGGCGCTGCCCATGGAGTTCGCCATGGAAGCGCAGCAGCTGGTCGCGATCTCGCTCGAAGGGTCGGTGGGCTAAGCCCTGCCGCACGACCGGACAGATCCGATGACAGAGCATCCTGACAAGCGACCCGGTTCCGGGTCGTCCCGCCCCAAATGGTTCGCGCCGGGTGTCTTCGCGGTGGCGTTCATCCTGTCCTATCTGGGCTCCGAGGGCTACGGGCCCGTGGGCGCGGTTCTGGGACTTGCCGCAGGGCTCGGGATCGGTTGGGCGGCGGGGAAATACGTCTTTCCCGTGGCGCCAAAATCCGAGGATCCGGACCTATGAAGCCGATGCTGCTGACGGCCTCCGTGGCGGGGGTGTTTTGCGCGCTCTTTGCGCTGACCGTGGATGCGGTGACGGATGCGCTGAGCATGGCGCAGGCGCTGGCCCTGGCGGGGCTGTCGGGGTTTCTGGGCAGTCTGGTCGGGCAGTATGTCTGCCGGAGGAATGAGAAATGAACTGGAAATGGCTTCTGAGCGCCGGGCACCCGCGCGGGCCCTGGGCGATCATGACGGCGTTGATGACCTTCGGCCTGATGGTTGTGAGCGCCCCCTTCTGGCAAGCGGGCGGCCCCCTCGTGGCCGCGGTGGCAGCGGCCTTCGCAGTCGCCCTGTCCTCGGTCCTGTCGAAGCTGGTGCTGGAGATGCGGAAATAAGCGCGCAGGCCTGCGCGCAAGACTTGGCTTTCGGACCTGCCCCGGACCGAAGCCGTTCACAGGTGCCTCGGCACCATAACATCCGGCGATCAGGGACGGCGCCGATCAACACGAGAGGGAGTATCCCCATGAGCTGGCTTTATCGGGGTGGTTATATCGCAGGTTTGGTCCTGCTTTTCATTTTGTGCTTTTTCGCACCGCAGGTCTTCGGCATGTCCGCCGAGAACTTCGGACCGCTGAAAAAGTTCATCTGGTCTGGCGGCCTGATCGGCATCGTCTGGTTCGGCCATGAGATGCACTACGCGAACAGGAAAGACAGCACCGCATGATTGTGACCACCACGAACTCGGTCGAAGGACATCGGATAACGGCGTATCACGGGGTCGTGGTGGGCGAAGCAATCATGGGTGCAAATGTGGTGCGGGATTTCTTTGCCGGCATCACCGATATCGTCGGCGGGCGTTCTGGGGCCTATGAGGCCAAATTGCAGGACGCCCGTGACGTGGCGATGCGCGAGCTAAAAGAGCGCGCGCGCCGTGCAGGCGGCAATGCCGTCGTCGGTGTCGATCTGGATTACGAAGTTGTCGGTGACAGCATGCTGATGGTCTCAGCATCGGGCACCGCTGTGACACTGGGATAAGGTGGGATAGAGAAAAATGCTGGAAATCAAAAACCTGCACGTGAAACTTGAAGAAGAAGACAAGCAGATCCTCAAGGGCGTCGACCTGACGGTAGAGCCGGGCAAGGTCCATGCGATCATGGGGCCGAACGGGTCGGGCAAATCCACGCTGTCCTATGTCCTGTCGGGCCGTGACGGCTATGAGGTGACCGAGGGCGAAGCGTCGCTCGCCGGTGAGGATGTGCTCGAGATGGAGCCTGAAGAGCGTGCCGCGGCGGGCCTTTTCCTTGCGTTCCAGTACCCGGTCGAGATCCCGGGCGTCGGCAACATGACCTTCCTGCGCACGGCCGTGAACGCACAGCGCAAGGCGCGCGGCGAGGACGAGCTGTCGGCGGCGGATTTCCTCAAGGAAGTGCGCGCAAAGGCCAAGAGCCTCAAGATCGACGCGGACATGCTCAAGCGCCCGGTGAATGTCGGCTTCTCCGGCGGTGAGAAGAAGCGCAACGAGATCCTGCAGATGGCCATGCTCGAGCCCAAGATGTGCATCCTCGACGAGACGGATTCCGGTCTCGATGTGGACGCGATGAAGCTGGTGGCCGAGGGCGTCAACGCCCTGCGCTCCGAGGGGCGCTCCTTCCTCGTGATCACGCACTACCAACGCCTGCTGGACCACATCAAACCGGACGTCGTGCATATCATGGCCGATGGCAAGATCATCAAGAGCGGCGGGCCCGAGCTCGCGCTCGAGGTGGAAAACAACGGCTATGCCGACCTGCTGGCTGAGGTGGCGTAATGGCACTGCCGCAAGCAAAGCAAACCGCGACGGAGGCCCGTCTGGCGGGCCTCACGCTGCCCGAAGGCGGGGCTTGGGCCAGCGAGGCGCGCAAATCCGCCTTGGCGCGGGTCGAGGCGATGGGCCTGCCCGGTCGGCGCGATGAGTATTGGAAATACACCAATCCCACCGGTCTGACCGCGGCGGAGGCCCCTCATGCGGCCCTGTTCGAACCCGGCGAGACACCGATCTTCGACGAAATGGACCGCATTAAGCTGGTCTTCGTGGACGGCGTCTTTGATGCGGCGGCCTCGGATGACCTGTCCGGCGAGCATGTCGAGATCGAGCGTCTGGCCGAAGCCCAGTCCACGGATATCCACTGGGCCAAGGACGTCTATGGCGTGCTCGAGACCCGGGGCCAGGATCCGGTCGAACGCCCGCTCGCGGCTCTGAACACGGCCTTTGCCAGCGATGGCATCCTGATCCGCGCCACGGGCGTGGTCGCCAAGCCGATCTCGCTGATCTATCTGCACCGCGACGAGACCTCGGACGCGATCCTGCACCATGTGGTCAAGGTCGAGAGCGGCGCGTCGGTCACCGTGCTGGAGAACGGCCCGGCGGCGGCCCGGTTCAACAAATGCATGGAGGTCGAGATCGCCGATGGCGGCGCGTTCCACCATGTGCGGACCCAGGGCCGGGATCACGAGCGGCAGGCCGCGACCCATATCTTCACCCGTCTGGGCACGGAATCGGTGTTCAAATCCTTCACCATGACCGCGAACGGGGTTCTGACCCGCAACGAGGTGGTGATCGAGCTGACCGGGGATGACGGCGTCGCCCATGTGGCAGGCTGCTGCGTCGGGGATGGCGATTTCCACCATGACGACACGGTGTTTGTCACCCATGACGCGCTGAACTGCGAAAGCCGCCAGGTCTTCAAGAAGGTTCTGCGCAACGGGGCCACGGGCGTGTTCCAGGGCAAGATCCTCGTCAAGGAAGGCGCGCAGAAGACCGACGGCTATCAGATCAGCCAGTCGCTGCTGCTGGATGAGGACAGCCAGTTCCTCGCCAAGCCCGAGCTCGAGATCTACGCCGATGACGTGGCGTGTTCCCATGGCTCGACCTCCGGGGCGATCGACGAGGAGGGGCTCTTTTACCTGCGCTCGCGCGGGATCCCCGAAGGACCGGCCACCGATCTGATGACGCTCGCCTTCCTGGCGGAGGCCATCGAAGAGATCGAGGACCAGGACCTCGCCGGGGCGATCATCGAGCGTCTGGAAAACTGGCTGGCCCGTCGTCGCTGATGGCCATCTCGACAGAGATCCTACGATCCTACAGGGCGCCGCGGGAGGTTCTGCGGCGCCAACTGGATAGTCCCGAAAGCGAGGGGCGCGCGCTGATCTACCTGACGGTGGCGTGCCTGTTGTTTTTCGTGGCGCAATGGCCGCGCCTGTCGCGCGAGGCCTTTCTCGACCCGTCCATTCCGCTCGACGCGCGTCTCGGTGGCGCGCTGATGGGCTGGATGTTCATCGCACCGCTGGCCTTTTACGCTATTGGCGCGCTGTCGCATATCGTGGCGCGCCTTCTGGGCGGCAAGGGCAGTTTCTATGGCGCGCGGCTGGCACTCTTCTGGAGCCTGCTTGCGATTGCGCCCATTGCGCTGCTTCTCGGGCTGGTCTCCGGGTTCATCGGGCAGGGGCCCGCACAAAACGTCACGGGTCTGTTGCTTCTGCTGGCATTCCTCTACATCTGGATGAGCGGGATCTGGGAGGCGGAGCGCCACCCCGATCAGCCCGCCTGAAGGACGTCCGGCGCGCACCAGAGGCACAGAATGACTTTCACTCCGAACACGGTCCTGAACCTCGTGGTCCAGACGATCAAATCCCCGCAGGAAGGGGCTTCCACGATCCTGTCCATGGGGCTGGCACGCAATGTGCTGATGCAGCTGCTGGGCCTTGTGGTGGTGGCGTCCGTGATCACGGGTCAGCTCGGCGTTTTCGCCATGGGTGGTGGCCTGCAGGACGGGGCGATGACCGGTCCGTTCCTGATGAGCCCGATGATCGCAACCTTCGTGCAGTTCGCTTTGCTGATCGTGCTGATCACCTCGGTGCATGTGATCGGTCGGGCGCTTGGCGGGCGGGGCTCCTTCGAGGAGACCTTGTCACTGGTGATCTGGCTGCAATTCATCCTGCTCTGCCTGCAAGTGGTGCAGATCCTCGCATTGATCCTTTTCCCGGTGCTCGGAGCGCTGATCGGCCTTGTCAGCATCGTCTTGTTCTTCTGGCTGCTGGTCAATTTCATCGCCGTGATCCACGGGTTCACCTCGCTCGGACTGGTGCTGGTCGGCGTGATCATCTCCGCCTTTGGCATCCTTTTCGCCATGAGCCTCATCCTGGCCATGCTCGGCCTGTCCTTCCCCGGGAGCCTTTGAATGTACGACGTCGATGCAATCCGCGCGCAGTTTCCCATCCTGTCGCGTGAGGTGAACGGCAAGCCGCTGGTCTATCTCGACAATGGCGCCTCGGCCCAGAAACCCCAGGTGGTGATCGATGCGGTCACCCGGGGCTATGCCGAGGAATATGCGAATGTGCATCGGGGCCTGCATTACCTGAGCAACCTCGCCACCGAGAAATACGAGAGCGTGCGCGGCACGGTCGCGCGGTTCCTGAATGTCGCCGATGAAACCCAGATCGTGCTGAACTCCGGCACCACCGAGGGGATCAACCTGGTCGCCTATGGCTGGGCCATGCCCCGGTTCGAGTCGGGCGATGAGGTCGTCCTGTCGATCATGGAGCATCACGCCAATATCGTGCCCTGGCACTTTCTGCGCGAGCGGCAGGGGGCGGTTCTGAAATGGGTCGATGTGGACAGCACCGGCGCTCTGGACACCCAGAAGGTGATCGACGCAATCGGCCCGCGCACCAAGCTCGTCGCGATCAGCCAGCTTTCGAATGTGCTGGGCTGCAAGGTCGACGTCAAGGCCATCACCGAGGCCGCCCATGCCAGGGGCGTCGCCGTGCTGGTCGATGGCAGTCAGGCCGCCGTGCATATGCCCGTGGATGTGGATGATATCGGCTGTGATTTCTACGCGATCACCGGGCACAAGCTCTACGGACCGTCGGGTTCCGGGGCGATCTTCATCAAGTCCAACCGCATGGCCGAGATGCAGCCCTTCATCGGGGGCGGCGACATGATCCGCGAAGTCTCGCGCGATGTAGTGACCTATAACGACCCGCCCATGAAGTTCGAGGCGGGCACCCCGGGGATCGTGCAGACCATCGGCTTAGGCGTCGCGCTCGATTACATGATGGATCTGGGCATGAGCAATATCGCCGCCCATGAGGACCGCCTGCGCGACTATGCGCGCGCCCGGCTCGATGGGCTCAACTGGCTCAACGTACAGGGCCAGACCGCAGATAAGGCGGCGATTTTCTCCTTCACGCTGGACGGGGCCGCCCATGCCCATGACATCTCGACCGTGCTCGACAAGAAGGGCGTCGCGGTGCGTGCGGGCCACCATTGCGCCCAGCCGCTGATGGATCACATGGGCGTTCCGGCGACCTGCCGCGCGTCCTTCGGGCTCTATAATACCGAGGCCGAGGTGGATGTTTTGGTCGACGCGCTGGAGCTCTGCCACGAGCTCTTTGGTTAGTCGCATCCTGGAGTGCGGGGGGCTGTGCAGAACCCGCATCTGAGGCCCGAATTGCCGCCGAATTGCCATTGCGGCAGGCAAGGGGTTTAACTATAGACGTCGTGCAAGGCACCTGTAGCTCAGCTGGATAGAGCGCTGCCCTCCGAAGGCAGAGGCCAGAGGTTCGAATCCTCTCAGGTGCGCCACCCTCCCTCTTCGAAGCTATTTTGAATGCGGTGGTCGACCGGCTGCGCCGTAGGGGCCGCTTAGGCCGCGACCTATTCCTCGAAATAGCCGCTATGGGTCGTGTAGATCGCGTCGATGATGGGGTCGAGCCGGCTGAGATGGCGGCGCAGAACGGTTTCTGCGGTGTCGGCGTCTCCGGCCATCAGGGCCTCCACCAGTTCGATGTGATCGGCGATCAGGTCTTCCATGGCCTCAGTGCTGGTCAGGGACAGCATGCAAAGTCGGTCCACCTGCGCCTTGTTCGCGGCGATCAACTCGAAGGCCGAGGGGCGTTTGGCGGCAAGGCACAGCAAACGGTGGAACTCGTAGTCGAGACTGTGAAAAGCGGCGGTATCGCCGGCGGCGACCGCGTCGCGCTGCGCCTTGAGGCTCTGCTTGAGCCGGGCATCCACTGATTTGTCCCGCTCTGCGGCGACCTGTCGGATGATCTCGATCTCGATCGCGCCGCGGATGAACCGGGCATTTGCGATCAGGTCGCGCGAGAAGGGACGTACGATTGTCGCCCGCTGCGGACGGATCAGCAGCAGGTTCAGATTGGCCAGCCGGGTGAAGGCTTCGCGGACGGGCTGGCGCGAGAACCCAAAGGATTTCGCAACCTCGCTCTCGGAGAGTTTCGTACCGGGCAGCAGATCGAGGCTGACGATCCGATCATAGAGCGCATCGAAGATCTGATCGGTGCTGGTTGCGCGTTCCGCCGTGTCTGTGAGTGCCATTTCGTCGTCTTTCAAGGGCCGCGATGGGAAGGGCTCGGATCGGGCCGCGCGGGGAATTTCTCTTGGTTTACATATAGCCTTGCATACCAGTTCTGCAAGAAAAACTCATTTTTCTTACGAAAAACGCGCACACTCTCGGGGGTCTCTGAAAATATTATGTTGACTAGTATCCCAGTTTATGTGCTGTTTAGGGACCAGTACTGTCGGGCTCAACGGCTCCAGGTGCGTATCAGGCAGGAGTTCGCGCAGCCGAGGAGGGCTGTGACCTGTCGGATCAACTGACATCTTTGGGAGGAACACATGTTCAATCGTACACTCTCGGCCCTCGCGGCCACGGCTGTCCTCGTGGGCGGCATCACAACGGCGCAAGCCGATACCACCCTGCGTGGCGCCAGCATGTTCGACGAGGAACATGCCTTCACCCAGACCCTGCGCGAGTTCGAACGGCTCGTGGCGGAAAACTACGAGGGTGACGTGACCTTCGACCTGCGCCTGAATGGCGAGCTCGGGGTCGAAAAGGACTATGTCACCTATCTCAACCAGGGCGTGGCGGTGGATTACACGATCCTCGCGCCGTCCAACATGGCCGTCTTCTCGGATTCGATCCCGCTGATGGACATGCCTTTCCTGTTCCGCGATCTGGAGCATTGGAACGCGGTCCTGTCCTCGGACGCGCTGGCCCCGCTTGAGGCGGATCTGCGCGAAGCGGCGGGCATTGTCATCGTGGGATATCATGGGGGCGGCGTGCGCAACCTCGCTTCGTCCGAGCCGATCACCAATATGGAAGAGCTCGCCGGTCACCGGATGCGGGTGATGGGCGCGCCGATCCAGGCACAGACCTTCTCGGCTGTGGGCGCGGCACCTTCGGCCATCGCCTACAACGAGGTCTATAACGCGATCCAGACCGGTGTGATCGCCGGGTTCGAGAACGAGGCTGCGTCGATCCAGAACCTCAAGTTCTACGAGGTAGCCCCGCATATCTCGCTGACCCAGCACACGATCACCGTGCGGCCCATCGTGATGTCGGCCAAGACCTATGACGCGCTGCCGGCGGATCTGCAGGCGGCGATCATGGCAGCCGGGGCCGAGGCGGGTGCCTTTGGTCGCGCGCTGGAAAGCGGGCAGGACGGCCAGAAGCTGCAGGCTATGGCCGATGCGGGTCAGATCGAGGTCCATGACTTCCTCGGGCGCGAGAAGATGCTCGAACTGGTGCAGCCGGTGCAGGACGCCTATGCCGCCGAGCTCGGTGCAACCGAACTGCTCGAGCGCATTCGCGGGATGTAACTCCCCCCGACTGGTGGACGGTGCCCCCTCGGGGGTGCCGTCCCTGGCTTTCGTGGATCGGCCCCCGCGGCCTAGGCGTTAGGACAGATCATGATTGGACGTTTTCTGGACCGGTTCTGCACCGGTCTGCGCATCCTGCTCGGCGTGCTCATGGCGCTCCTGGCGATCCCGGTCGCGATGCAGGTGATCTCGCGCTACACCGGATTGATCCCGACCTTTCTGTGGACCGAGGAGCTGGCGACCTTCATCTTCATCTGGATCGTGATGATCGGATCCATGGTGGCGGTCTGGGACGGCACCCATTTTGACGTCCGCGTGGTCCCCGACGCCCAGAGCCCGCTCTTGCGACTGATCCAGAACGGCGTCGTGCATGTGGCCATCCTGTTCTTCGGTCTGCTCTTTGCGATCTACGGCGTGGAATATGCCGAGTTCGGCAGCAACCAGCGCTCGGTCATGATGCGCGCCAATCTCGTGATCACCCATATCTCTCTGACGATTGCCGGGACCATCTGGACGATCTTTGCCGGCTGGCGACTGATCGAAGAGGTCTCTGCCTATCGCCGCGCCAAGGCGGAGCAAGCCCGATGATCCTCGACACCGCCACCGCCGGGCTGATGCTGGTCGGCTGCTTTGCCTTTCTCATCCTGATCCGGATCCCCGTGGCCTTTTCGCTGGGGCTGGCCTGTGTGCCGGTGGTCCTGCTGGAGCTGCGGCTGACCCCTTTCATCGTGCTGGACCGGATGTTCCAGTCCTATAACTCCTTCATTCTGCTGGCGGTGCCCTTCTTCCTGCTGGCGGCGAACCTGATGAATTCCGGCAAGGTCACGGACCGCCTGATCGAGCTTGCGCGGGTGCTGACCGGTTGGATGCCCGGAGGGCTGGGCCATGTGAATGTGGCGGTCTCGATGCTCTTTGCCGGCATTTCGGGATCATCAACGGCGGATGCGGCGGGGATCGGCAAGATCCTGATCCCGGCCATGCAGCGCGAGGGCTATGACACGCGCTTTGCCGTGGCGATCACCGCCTGTTCCTCGGTGATGGGCGTGATCATTCCGCCCTCGATCCTGATGATCGTCTGGGGCGGGGTGATGCAGGTTTCGGTCGGTGCGCTGTTTCTCGGCGGCGCTATCCCGGGGCTGATGATCGGACTGGCCCTGATGGCCACGGTCTATGGCTTTGCCAAGGCGCGAAACTACCCGGTGACGGCGACGCCGAACTGGGCCGAGTTCATGGCCGCCTGGAAGGGCGCGGCGCTTGCACTGCTCACCCCGGTCTTCGTGATCGGTGGCATTGTCGGCGGTATCGTCACCCCAACCGAGAGCGCGATCATCGCGGCGGGCTATGCCCTGATCCTCGGGATGTTCGTCTATCGCACCGTCAAGCCGCGCGATCTGGGCCAGATCCTCTATGACACGGCGCGTTTCGCCGCGATCTCGCTCTTTGCCATCGGCACGGCCACGGCCTTTGGCTGGCTGCTGTCCTTCTACAATGCGCCGCGCCTGATCGTGAGCATCCTCACGGCATGGGAGTTCGGGCCCTTCGGCACGGCCCTCGTGATCGCGGCCTTGTTCCTGATCTTCGGGCTCTTCATCGACGCCATTCCGACGATCATCATCCTCGGCACCGTCCTGATGCCCGTGGCGCAGGCGGGCGGGGTGGACCCGATTGCCTTTGCGATCATCGGGATCGTGTCGCTGGCCTTCGGGCTGGTGACGCCGCCCTACGGGCTCTGCCTGCTGATTTCATCAGCCATCGGCGGGCTCAACGTGGTGCAGGTCCTGCGCGAGGTCGCGATCATTCTCGCCCCCATGCTCTGCATCCTGATCCTGCTGGCGGCTGTGCCTGACCTGATCCTGTGGCTGCCCCGGCTCGTGATGCCCGGCGCCTTCCCATCCCCCTAAGTCAATACCGGCCGTCCGGCCCGTCCTCGAGAGGAGAGACCCCATGAAACTGCAAGGAAAAACCGCGATCGTGACCGGAGGTGGGCGTGATATCGGGGCGGCCGTGGCCCGGAAGCTGGCTGCCGAGGGCGCGCGTGTCGCGATCAGCTATTTCGAAAGCTCCAAGGGCGCGGACAGCGTGGTCGCCGCGATCGAAGCCGCAGGCGGGCAGGCCATCGCCGTGCAGGCCGATCTGAACACACAGGCCGGTGTGGACGGGCTGGTTGCGGCCACGGTCGATGCCTTTGCCGGGGTGGATATCCTTGTGAACAATGCCGGTGGGCTGATCGCGCGCAAGACCATCGCGGAGATGCCGCTGGACCACTGGAACGCGGTCATGACCCTGAACCTGACCAGCACCTTCATGATGACCAAGGCCTGCCTGTCGCATATGAAGACCGGCGCCATCGTGAACCTCGCCTCGCAAGCCGGGCGCGACGGGGGTGGCCCGGGGGCGGTGGCCTATGCCACCTCCAAGGGAGCGGTGATGACCATGACCCGGGGCCTCGCCAAGGAGCTGGGCCCGGAGATCCGCGTCAACGCGCTGTGCCCCGGCATGATCGACACGGATTTCCACAATATCCACACCCCCGATGCCGGACGGCGCGGGTTCGAGGCAAATGCCCCGCTCAAGCGGCAGGGCCATGTGGATGACGCGGCCAATCTCGTCCTGTTTCTCGCCTGCGAGGACAGCGCGTTCCTGACCGGCACGAATATCGACATCAATGGCGGCATGCTGTTCTCCTGAGTGTCCGGACCATGGCAGACTACCCAATTGTCGAGACGGGCAGGGATGTGACGCGGCAGGTCCTGTCGGATCATCCCGACCTGATGGTCGTGGCCTTTCGCTTTGCGCGATCCGGGGCCATCGGCCCGCTGCATGATCATGTCCATGTCCAATCCACCTATGTGGAAAGTGGGCGTTTTCGCTTCACCCTGGGCACCGAGGAGCGCGAGGTCGGGCCGGGGGACAGTTTCGTCGTCCCCTCGGGGCAGACCCATGGCTGTATCTGCCTCGTGCCGGGCACCCTGATCGACGGTTTCACGCCGCGCCGCGATGACTTCCTCTAGCCGTCCGCGGATCGTGGCCATCGGAGAGTGCATGGCCGAGCTTTCCCCCGCGGGCCCGCCCGCCACCTACCGGCAGGGCTTTGCCGGGGACAGCTTCAACACGGCGTGGTATCTGGCGCGCTGCGGCAAGGCGCTCGACGTGGCCTATGCCAGCGCCATTGGCGAGGATCGGCTGTCTCAGGAGCTGCGCCGGTTTATCCGCGAGAGCGGGGTCGATGACCGGCTGCTGCGGACCATCTCGGGTGGGACACTGGGCCTTTATCTCGTGTCGCTTGATCAGGGGGAGCGCAGTTTCACCTATTGGCGCGGGCAATCCGCTGCCCGGCGGCTGGCCGAGGATGCCGACGCCCTGCGCGCCGGGCTGGCCGGGGCCGACCTGATCTATTTCAGCGGGATCACCCTCGCCATTCTGTCACCGCAGGATCGCGCGATCCTGCTCGACGCGGTGGCGGTCGCAGGTCGGGCCGGTGCGCGTGTGGCCTTCGATCCGAACCTGCGCCCGGCGCTCTGGGACAGCCCGGAGGAGATGACCGAGACGGTGATGCAGGCGGCGGGCCTCGCGGATCTCGCGCTCCCGTCCTTTGAGGATGAGGCACGCTGGTTTGGCGATGCCTCCCCTGCGGCCACGCGGGCGCGCTATCTCACCACCGGGGCCTGTCAGATCGTGGTCAAGAACGGTGCCGATCCGATCCTTTGGCAGGACGGGACTGCGACCGGCGAGACTGCGGTCGCGGCCATAGCCGAGCCGGTGGATACGACCGCCGCCGGGGACAGCCTGAACGCGGGCGTGCTTGCGAGCCTGGCCACCGGTGGCAGTCTGGAGGCGGGCATCGCCCTCGGCTGTCGCTTTGCTGCCCATGTGGTGCGCCATCGTGGGGCGCTTGTGCCACTGCCGGACGGGGTGTAGCGCCGCCCCTCGCAGGAGAGCGCAAGGCGACTAGGCCTGCGGGAGCCGTGACGCGCTTCGGAAGCGGACGACACTGTTGGGCGAAGGACTAGGCCGCTTCGGTTTCACACCGCGCCAAAGGGCCATGCCGGAGCAGGGCGGAAAGCGCAGGATCCGGGTCGTGGGGAGCAGCGCGGCGCGCCTAGAGTGTCCGCGATCAGTCAACCGGAGCGCACCCCATGCATTTTCAGATCACCCCCCTGCAGGCCGAAGCCTTCGAACCGCTCTTTACCCTCTCGGATGCGGAGCTGGCGGCCCGCAACGCCTGCCGCCAACAGGTCACCGAGAGGCCGGGCACGCCCTGTCGGGTCAGCCTAGAGGATGCAAGGATCGGCGAGACGGGGATCCTGCTCAATCACATGCATCAGCCCGGGACCACGCCGTTCCGCGCCAGTCACGCGATCTTTGTCCGGCAGGGCGCGCGCACGGCGGAGCTTGCTGTGGGCGAGGTGCCGGACGTGATCCGCAGTCGTTTGATCTCGCTGCGGTTCTTTGATCGCGCGGACATGATGATCCATGCGGATGTGGTCGCGGGGGAATGCGTGGCCGATGCAATCGCCGCCGCATTCGCCACGCCCGACATCGCCTATGGGCATCTGCACTATGCCAAGCCCGGCTGCTTTGCCGCCTCGGTCCACCGGGTAGCGTGAGCGGCGCGGCTCAGCTTGCGCGCGCCGTGATCTCGCGGATCCTGCTGAGCGTCGCGGCACTGACGACGACCCCCTCCTTGGCGGCGCGGGCGCGCGCTGCGCGGCGACCGTCACCGGGCAGATGCGCGCCCTCCTGAGCGGCGACCGCCGCAATCAGATCCGCCATCCGCCAGTCAAAGAGCCCGCCGGACGGTCCCTCGGGGTCAATCGCGATGAAGCACTGGCCCGTGCGCGGCGGCCCTCCCACCGGGCCGGAGAAGGGCGCGGCATCGATCCCCAGCTGCCCGCCGGAGAGCGCGGCGGCGAGGATCTCCACCAGCATGGCGACGCCCACGCCCTTGTAGCCGCCCGATGGCGCCATGGAGCCCTTGAGGCCAATCGCGGGGTCCGTGGTGGGATTGCCCTCGGGGTCGAGCGCCCAGCCGAGCGGGATCGGCCGCTCCTCGCGGGCGTGCTTCATTACCTCGCTCTTGGCGATGGTGCTGGCGCTTTGGTCGATCAGCAGGACCGGGCCGCCCGCGTCCCCGGGCACGGCGATGGAAAACGGGTTGGTGCCGACCACGGGTGTCGCCCCGCCCGAGGGGGCAATCGATGCGGGCGCATTGGTGAAGCCAAGGCCGAGCAGACCGGCCTGCGCCAGACGCCCGGTGTGATAGCCAAGGACCCCGCAATTATAGCTGTTATGGAGGGTCAGCACCGCCACCCCTTGTGCGCGGGCCAGCGGGATGAGCGTCTCGAACCCGATATCGATCGCCCCATGGGCAAAGCCGGTGGCCGCGTCGACTCGGACCACGCTGGGCCTGGGCGTAGAGAGCTGCGGCGCGGCCTGTCCATCGACCTTGCCGCAGAGCACATGCTCGCAATAGATCGGGATATAGGCCAGCCCGTGGCTCGCCACCCCATCGGCTTCGGTCGCCGCGGTCGCGATGGCCAGCGGTCGCGCATTGGTCTCGGAAGTGCCCGCAGCCACAAGGGCGTCGAAGGCGAGCGCCTCGATCTGCGCAAGCGTCAGTGTTTCGGTGGTCATCTGTCAGTCCCTGTCTGGTGTTCCGGCGCCCGCGCCCTTGCGGCGGCTTTCTTCGGTGGCGGGGGCGTAGGTGCGATGCGCAAAAGCGTTGAGGCTGTCCCAGGCGGCGGGATCCGGTGTTGCACGGCTCAGCGCCGCACGCGGCGTCGCCGCCACGCCGCCACGCGCCAGCCGGAGCCAGGGGGCGGTCGCGATCTGCCCCTCTTCCGTCAGGTCGAGAGAGGATCCTTCGGTGACCGCAGCCCCGCCGAGCCATGTCAGCGTGACGGGCGCGTCATATTGTGTGGCGACCAGAGCAGCGAAAGGCAAAAGCATCCGGGGCACGGCCATGGGACCCATTCGAAGGTCCGCGGGGCGCGCGACCAACGCATGATCGGCGAGTGCCGTACCGGTCATCAGGGGGCACAGCGTCCCGCCCGGCGCAGCCCATGCGCCGCCACGCAGATCCGGCGTGATCGCCGCCATCGGCGCGCCATCGAACCTGTGCAGAACCTCGGCCAGCAGGGCACAGCCATCCTGCCCCCGGGCGCAAAGCCAGCGCGTGGCCTTGCCCGCATCCTCGGCGATTCCCCAGGGGTAGCCCGCGCCCCGCGTTGCCTTCTTCGCGGTCGCCTCCACCTCGTTCAGGGAAAAGCTCACTCCGGGACCTGCGGATAGACCCAGTGGTCCGCGGTGTCTGGGCCAAGCTCTTCGGGATAGGGCGCGCCCGCATACATGCAGATCCGCACCCAGCGATCCGAGCGCGGATCGAAGCGGGTGGCGCCGAAGAACGAGAGTTTGGCGCGCAGCATGTCGATCGGCAGGACCTGATCGCTGATCGTATTGTCGCGGATCTCGCCATAGGGGGCAAAACGGCTCATCTGGGCCCGGCGGATGGTGTGGCGATGCTCGGGATGTTGCAGCAGGAAGGCGGCGATGGGACTGTCGGCTGCCCATGTCTCAAGATCTCGCGCGGCGGCTGTGGCGTCGCGGGCCGGGGCGAGGGGCTGTTCATAGGCCGCGATGGGCTCGTCGAACCGTTCGCCCATGCGGGGTTCGAGCTTCTCCTCGGAGACATACCAAGCCCGGGCGCAGGTCTCGGGCTTGTCCCAGTCGAGACCTGAGGCCCAGCCAAAGGCCCGCTGCAACAGGCACCGGACATCCGAGACCGGCATGGCGCCATCGATCCGGAACGCATCCGTGTTGGTGTCGGACATGCAATGGGCGAGCCCGTCCACGAGGTCGGGATAGGGTTCGAGGATGAGTGAGGCGAGCAGTTCCTGACCCTCTTCGCTGAGCCCGGTTTCCGACCATGTGCAGAGCCAGTCCCAAGGATTTCCGGCCTCCAGAACATCCGTGGCCGCGAGCGCGCAGAGTGCCGCCAGATCCGCGCGGAGGGTTTCCAGTTTGCGCGCCTGAAGCGGGTGCGCGGTCTTCCACAGGGTCACCGAATGCGCGCTGCGCGCGAGCAGGTCGCGAAAGAGTGCGATCTCGGCAGCACTGGCGCGCGGCACGGCGCGGACCCGGGCAATCGCCTCTTCCCGGGCCATGACCCAGTTGTTGAACAGGATCGGGTGATTGACGAGGAAGGGCGCCATGCCGAGGCCGGTGGAGTTGCCGATGCCCAGCTGCCGCGCGATCGCCGGGTCGAGCCGGGCGGCTTTGTCGCCCCCGGCGGCCTGCGCCATATGCTCCACCAGATCGCGCACAAAGGTGCGGATCAGGTAGACCGAGAGCATCTCGGCCTGAAAGGGCAGTTCCAGCTCGGGACGATCCGCCACGGTTTCGCGATCTGCGGCGCCGAACTTGCCCGAGCCATACACCGCCGTGGTGCGCATCAGATAGCCCACCGCGTCGATCTGGGCCGGGTCGGGCTGCCGCCCGGCGGCGAGCGCGTCGACCACATGGGTCCAGAGCCGGACGGAGCGGTTCGCCCGCGACAGCGAGAGCTCGGTCTCGCCGATCCGGCCCGCTTCCTGCAGGGGAACCTGTTTTGCGAGCCGGGCGATATCCTCTGGCTCCGGGACACCGTCGAACAGGGTGAAGGTCGCGTCCCAGGCTTCGGCGATCACCCGGTCCGAGCGTTTCTCGGCGGGCAGGTCATGGGCGAAGGCGATGAGGGAATAGGCGCGTTCCGGCCCGGTGGCCGTATAGACGGCATGGCCGACCCCGGACGTGTCGATATCGAAAACCGGGCGCGAGAAACGCCAGCCCTCGCGTGCCATCCGCCGGGTCAGCACCCGCATGAAGCTCAGACGGCTCTGGTGGAACGCGCCGAGGCGTTTCAGCCGCATGACCGTCTCTGGCGACCGACGCGCGATATCCCGCGGGGCGCTCATGGCCGGGGCCCGAAATTCTCGGCAAAGAACCGGTACCAGTTGCCGCCCATGATCGCGGCCACCTCGTCAGGGGTCATGCCGACTTCCCGCAAGCCGCTCTCGATCCGGCCGAAATCGCGATTGTCCTGAAACCAGCCTGGCATGTCCGGAAAGCCGGGCGCGGCTGCGGATCCTTCGCCATAGTCGATCTCCTTGGTCCAGCGTCCGGTGCGCATCCATTCAACCACGCTGTCGGGCTGGTCCTGACACAGGTCCGAGCCGATCCCGAAATGTGCGATGCCGAATTGCTCTGCCATACGGGCGACCATCTCACAGAAATCCTGCAATTTGCAGTCAGATTTTCCCCTCAGGTGGTGCGGATAGAGCGAGAAGCCCATCATCCCGCCGTTTTCGACCACGGCGCGGATCACCTCGGGGCGTTTGTTGCGCCGGGCCGGGGCCCAGTCGAACGGGTTGGCATGGGTGATCGCGATGGGGCGGTCGGACAACTCGGCCGCCTCGATGGTGGAGCGGTCTGCCGAATGGCTCATATCGACCACGAGCCCGACCCGGTTCATCTCGCGGATGACCTGCTTGCCCATGCGGGTGAGGCCGGGGTCCTCGGCCTCGTAGCAGCCGGTCGCGAGCAGGGACTGGTTGTTATAGGTGAGCTGCATGAACCGCGCGCCCAGCGTATGCAGGATTTCGACTAGGCCGATGTCATCCTCCATGGGGCTGGGGTTCTGAAACCCGAAGAAGATGGCGGTCCGGTCACTGGCCCGGGCGCGGTCGATATCAGCAGCAGTCTCGCCCTTGAGGATCAGATCCGGGAACTGCTCGAACCAGCGGTTCCACTGCTCGAAGTTCAGAACCGTTTCGCGAAAGCTTTCGTGATAGGCGATGGTGACATGCACCGCATCCACCTGTCCGGCGCGCATCTGGCGAAAGATCGTCTCGGACCAACGCGCATATTGCAGGGCGTCGATCCGCATCAGGCCGGGACCCCGGCGGCGATATAGGCGGTTTTCACGGTGGTATAGAACTCGGCAGCGGCCTTGCCCTGCTCCCGCGGGCCGTAAGAGCTTTGACCCCGGCCGCCAAAGGGCACGTGGTAGTCGGTTCCGGCCGTGGGCAGGTTGACCGTCACGACCCCGGTGCGGGCATTGCGGCGGAAATGGGTGGCGCGGGCGAGATCACGGGTGACGATGCCCGAGGTCAGCCCAAAGACCGTGTCGTTGACGGTGGCGAGCGCCTCGTCATAGCTGCCCACCTTGAGGATCGCGGTGAGCGGGGCGAACATCTCTTCGCGGTTGATGCGCATGGTGTTGGTGGTGTTCAGGAAGACACCCGGTGCCATGAAATAGCCTTCGGTCGGGCGATCAAGTCGGGTCCCGCCACAGGCAAGCTCGGCCCCCTCGGACCGGCCAAGGGCCACATAGTCGAGGTTTTCGTCCAGCTGCGTCTGGCTGACGACCGGCCCGATCTGCGTGGCCGGGTCGAGGGCATGCCCGACCTGCAAGGCCTGCGCCCCGGCAACCAGCCGCTCGACAAAGGCGTCATGGATCGCGTGATGCACGATCAGCCGGGAGGAGGCAGTGCATTTCTGCCCCGTCCCGCCAAACGCGCCCCCCAGAGCCACCGTGACAGCGAGGTCGAGATCCGCATCCTCCATCACCGCAAGCGCGTTTTTCGACCCCATCTCGAGCTGGATCTTGGTGAAGTTCTGCACCGCCGCCGCGGCGATTCCGCGTCCCACGGGGACCGAGCCGGTGAAGGACACCGCGTTGATCCCGGGGCTTTCCACCAGACGCTGCCCAATGGTGCGCCCGGAGCCCATCACCAGCGAAAAGAGCCCCTCGGGGATGTCCTGTCGCGCGATGATCTCAGTCAGGGCCACCGCCGAGGCCGGGGTCAGGTTGGCCGGTTTCCACAGCACCGCATTGCCATAGCAGAGCGCGGGCGCGATCTTCCACGCGGCGGTCGCGGTGGGAAAGTTCCATGGCGAGATGATGCCCACAACCCCCACCGGCTCGCGGCGCACATCGATCTCGATCCCGTCGCGGACGGAATCCGCCGTCTCCCCCAACTGACGCAGGCACTCGGCAGCGTAATAGGTGAAGAACTGACCGGCGCGGAACACCTCGCCCTTGCCCTCGGCGAGGGGCTTGCCCTCTTCGCGGCTGAGCAGTCTGCCCAGCTCTTCGGCCCGGGCCATGAGCTCGGTCCCGATGGCCTGCAGCACCGATTGCCGCCGCTCCAACCCGTAACCCGCCCAGATCCGCTGCGCCTCCTGCGCCCGGGCGATGGCCTCGTCGAGCTGTGCCGCACTGGCCTGGGCAAAATGACCGATCAGATCGCTCAGATCCGACGGGTTCCGGTTCTCGATGTTGGTGTCACCCGCCACCCAGTGACCTGCGATGTAGTTCAGCTTTGTCTCGGTCACGGGCCATGTCCTGTTCTGGAATGGCGCAACTGTGGACGGGCGGGGAGGGATCAGTCAAACTCGAACAAATGAAGTAAATTTCAGGATTGCTGAAATCATGATCAAGATCGAGATGCTCCGTTGTTTCAGTGTCGTGGCGCGGTCCGGCAATCTGGCGGATGCCGCGACGCGTCTCGGACGCACCCAGTCAGCGATCTCCATGACCCTCAAGCAGCTGGAAGACGCGCTGGGACAGAAGCTTTTTCAAGGCGAACGCAAGAACCATCTGACCCCGGTCGGCGTGCAGATCCTCGCCCTGGCCCAGCAACAGGTCGAGAGTTTTGACACCGCCATCCGCGATATAGAGGCCACGGCCCGCGCGCCCCGGGGGCTGTTGCGGATCATCTCCGTGCCGTCGGCGGCGGGCAGCCTTGTGCCCCACGTGGCAGAGGATCTGCTTGCGCGATACCCCGGCTTGCAGATCGATATCCGCGATGGCGAAACCGAGGCGGTCCTGAATGCGCTCGGGCGCGGGGAGGCGGATCTGGGCATCGTTTCCGGAGAGCATGCCTTGCGGGGTGTGGTCTCTGCGCCGCTTTTCGAGGATGCGTTCGGGCTCACCTGCGCGCGGGATCACCCGCTGGCGGACCGGGACGGGGATCTGTGCTTTGCCGATACGGCTGGCTTTGACATCGTCGGCAACACCCTGTGCCGCGCGTTGGACCATGACGGGCTGCAGGCGGCCATCGCGGCCACGGCCCTTCATGCCCATAACACGCTGTCCCTGATCGGGATCCTGCAACAGGGGGCGCGGTTCACGATCCTGCCGCGGGCGGTGGTCGCCAACCTGCCGGGGCGTCTGAGCTTCCGCCCTCTGCAGGATCTCCCGGCGCGGCGCAGCGTCTCTGTCCTGATCTCAGAACGTGCCAGTCAGCGAGAGATCGCAGAGGAGTGCGCTGCCATGCTGCAGGTCTTGTGCCGACAGGACGGATCGCCCTAGGCCCCCTTCGCAGGCGTGACACCCATGGCGGCAGCGCGCACAGCCTTGGCTGAGACTGCGACCGGTCTGACTTCCCGCATATAACAGGCCCGAAGGCCGTCGCCTGATCCTTTCCGGTGGCGCAAGCGCCCGGGTCGCCGGTCCCGACGGTGCAGGCCGGTGAGTCTCTCTTCGCCGCGCACGGTTCCGAGAGCGACGCGGATCTGAGCACATGCCCGAATGCGCGTCGGTTTCCTCATCTCAAATCATGAAAAATCGTCGCGAACAGGCGACCTGCATGAAATTTTGATCTGTAATTTCATTTCAGGATATGCCAGATCCGCGCATAAGGCATTCACATGACCGCGCGGGTCCAGAACGAGGAAAGGAGCTGAGACGATGACATACGCGTTGCGCGAAGCGGCTTCTCCTGCACCGTCTTCGCTCTGGTCTGCGCGAAAGGCCGGGCCGCCCCACGTGGCACTACCCAGCACCGACGCGGTGCGCGCCGGGCGACACCCTGACATCACCAAACGCGAACTGCATGAAGGAGACATGGTCTTATGAAGGTATTGGTGCCTGTGAAGCGCGTTATTGATTATAACGTGAAGGTCCGTGTTAAGGCGGATGGGAGCGGTGTTGATCTTGCGAATGTGAAGATGTCGATGAACCCGTTTGACGAGATTGCCGTGGAAGAGGCGATCCGTCTGAAGGAGGCGGGGACGGCCACGGAAGTTGTGGCGGTGTCGATCGGCGTCAAGCAGTCCCAGGAGACCCTGCGCACGGCGCTGGCCATGGGTGCGGATCGGGCGATCCTGATCAATGCGGCCGAGGATGTGCACACCGATATCGAGCCTCTGGCCGTGGCCAAGCTGCTCGCGGCGGTGGTCAAGGACGAAGAGCCGGGGCTCGTGCTCTGCGGCAAGCAGGCGATCGACAATGACATGAACGCCACGGGCCAGATGCTCAGCGCGCTTCTGGGCTGGTCCCAGGCGACCTTTGCCTCCGAGCTCAGCGTCGAGGGCGACAGCGCCAGCGTGACCCGCGAGGTCGATGGCGGCTTGCAGACGATCAAGGTCTCGCTGCCGGCGATTGTCAGCGTGGATCTGCGCCTCAACGAGCCGCGCTACGCCTCGCTGCCCAATATCATGAAGGCCAAGAAGAAGCCTCTGGATGAGAAGACGCCGGCCGATTACGGCGTCGATGTGGCCCCGCGCCTGAGCGTGGTCAAGACCTCCGAGCCGGCCGAGCGCGCCGCCGGGATCAAGGTCGGCTCGGTGGATGAGCTGGTGTCGAAACTCAAGGAAGCAGGAGCTGTCTGATGGCTGTTTTGTGTCTGGCAGAAGTAACCGATGGGGCGCTGGCGATGGATGCCACCGCCAAGGCCGTCAGCGCGAGCGCGGCTCTGGGTGAGGTGACGCTGCTCTGCGTGGGCGCGTCGGCCAAGGCGGCGGCGGCCGAGGCGGCGACGATCTCGGGCGTGGCCAAGGTGCTGGTGGCCGAGGATGCGCTTTACGGGCATCGCCTGGCCGAGCCGGTGGCGGCGCTGATCGCGTCCCTGGCCGAGGGCTATTCCCATGTGGTGGCGCCGGCGACGACCGATGCCAAGAACATCATGCCCCGGGTGGCCGCCCTTCTGGATGTGATGGTGCTGTCGGATGTGGTGGCCGTGGTGGATGCGGACACGTTCGACCGGCCGATCTATGCGGGCAACGCGATCCAGACCGTGAGATCGGCGGATGCGACCAAGGTGATCACCTTCCGGACCTCGACCTTCGATGCGGCCGAGACCGGCGGCAGCGCGCCGGTCGAAGAGATCGCGGCGGGCGACAATCCAGGCCTGAGCGCCTGGGTCGAGGACAAGGTCGCCGAGAGCGACCGGCCCGAGCTGACCTCCGCGGGCGTGGTGGTCTCTGGCGGGCGCGGCGTGGGCTCCGAAGAGGACTTCGCCATGATCGAGAAGCTCGCCGACACGCTGGGGGCCGCCGTGGGCGCCTCGCGCGCCGCGGTCGATAGCGGCTACGCGCCGAATGACTGGCAGGTCGGGCAGACCGGCAAGGTGGTGGCGCCGGATCTCTACGTGGCCGTGGGCATCTCGGGCGCGATCCAGCACCTGGCCGGGATGAAGGACAGCAAGGTGATCGTGGCGATCAACAAGGACGAGGAGGCCCCGATCTTTCAGGTCGCCGATTACGGCCTGGTCGCCGACCTCTTCGCCGCCGTCCCCGAACTCACCGAAAAACTCGGCTGAGGACGACGACGACCCGGAACAGCGGCCCAAACCCCGCCCCAAGACAGACCCGGACACAACCCGGACAAACCCGGGCCCAAACCAAACACAAAGGCCGGAGATAATCCTCCGGCCTT